>NZ_CP076643.1:3064785-3397178 GCF_019226825.1 Vibrio ostreae | reverse complement strand
ACAGCAGCCAGCATAATGACGATATAGCCAACAAACAGAATCCGACCGCGCCTAATTTGCCAGAGGATCCAGGATAAGACTTGATAAAACGCGCCGCAGCGATGAAGTCTTGTTCAACTTTTTCACGATCCAGACTGCTTTGCATTGCACGACCATCATCATCATTGCCAGGATAACCGCCGAGTGGATAGAGCGCATCAGAGCAAAAGCAATGAAGCCGTTCATAGCCAGACGACGGGCGACATCTCAGATATAGGGATTCAAACCGCGATTTTCATGCACAACTAAAACCACCGGCAGCGGTTTGGACATCTCTTTCGGCATCACCAGGTAGCCACGACCTTTACCATGTCCGAGAGGTGAATCGAACTCGGTATAAGTCGCTTTGATTTTGGGGTCATTAAACGAAACCTGCTCCGCCAAAGCATAGTTAGGCATCAATACTGGGGTTAAACTTCGAAACAGTCAGCCCGACGACGGCCAGACCAGACAAGCGCTTGATGAACTAATGCCGGTCAATGATGCCGCGGCATATTCGTCATACCAGTCAAACGCTTCCTGAGGAATGTCATGAGACTCCAGGCAACGGTTGGAGATTGAGAAGAAGTGGGAAGCAGTGCATAGCAATATCCTTGTCATACAGATGCATAATCCAGTACCAAAAAGCTTAGATGAAATAAGACAAATTGCCCGAATCGACAAGGTAAAATTCTACTATCGGGGGAAGTAAGCTCAGCAAGATAATCCACAGCTCTGTCAATTGGAGCTAAACTTCACCAATATTCGTGGCGTAAAAGCCCCAGCATTCGGCCGAGGCTTCTTCTTAATATGGCAGGGGGTGGAGAGATTCGAACTTCCAACACGCGGATTTGGAATCCGCTGCTCTGACAATTGGAGCTACACCCTAGAAATAGGTCATCAAATTGTATCTGGATACTTTGGGTCTTGAAGAAATTCAAACTCCCAACACACGCCAATTCGCAAAATCAGAGTAATCTTCTGCTCTGCCAATTGGAGCTACACTCCTGTAGTTCGTTTTTAATGAGTCGACACTCAGAATAAAGTGGCGGAACGGCCGGGCTTGCGTCAAGCGGGACTTGTTCAACCATAGGGCGAACCCTATAAATAAGTGGCGGAGCGGACGGGACTCGAACTCCGCGACCCCGGCGTGACAGGCCGGTATTCCAACCAACTGAACTACTGCTCCGCATTGGTCAGACTATAAAAGTCTTTTCTCGTTTTTGCTTTCAGGTTATTCCTTAAAAAAGGAGCAAACTGAAGCAAGTAATTAAAGCCTGGCGATGTTCTACTCTCACATGGGGAGGCCCCACACTACCATCGACGCTGTTTCGTTTCACTTCTGAGTTCGGAATGGAGTCAGGTGGGTCCAAAACGCTATGGTCGCCAAGCAAAATTCTGTTTAACTACCGCTGTAAGCGATAATTATTTTTATTTTCACTTTTTAAAAGTGAAGACAAAAGATTGGAAAGCTGTTTTCGTTCTCATTACACATTCAATGTACTGGTCATTGAGTCCATCAAAACCCCTTGGGTGTTGTATGGTTAAGCCTCACGGGCAATTAGTACAGGTTAGCTCAACGCCTCACAACGCTTACACACCCTGCCTATCAACGTTCTAGTCTCGAACAACCCTTTAGGACACTTAAAGTGTCAGGGAAGACTCATCTCAGGGCTCGCTTCCCGCTTAGATGCTTTCAGCGGTTATCGATTCCGGAACTTAGCTACCGGGCAATGCGTCTGGCGACACAACCCGAACACCAGAGGTTCGTCCACTCCGGTCCTCTCGTACTAGGGAGCAGCCCCCTTCAATCTTCCAACGCCCACGGCAGATAGGGACCGAACTGTCTCACGACGTTCTAAACCCAGCTCGCGTACCACTTTAAATGGCGAACAGCCATACCCTTGGGACCGACTTCAGCCCCAGGATGTGATGAGCCGACATCGAGGTACCAAACACCGCCGTCGATATGAACTCTTGGGCGGTATCAGCCTGTTATCCCCGGAGTACCTTTTATCCGTTGAGCGATGGCCCTTCCATTCAGAACCACCGGATCACTATGACCTGCTTTCGCACCTGCTCGAATTGTCATTCTCGCAGTCAAGCGGGCTTATGCCATTGCACTAACCTCACGATGTCCAACCGTGATTAGCCCACCTTCGTGCTCCTCCGTTACTCTTTGGGAGGAGACCGCCCCAGTCAAACTACCCACCAGGCACTGTCCTCGAACCGGATAACGGTCCAGAGTTAGAACATCAAACATACAAGGGTGGTATTTCAAGGACGGCTCCAACGCAACTGGCGTCACGTCTTCAAAGCCTCCCACCTATCCTACACATGTAGGTTCAATGTTCAGTGCCAAGCTGTAGTAAAGGTTCACGGGGTCTTTCCGTCTAGCCGCGGGTACACTGCATCTTCACAGCGATTTCAATTTCACTGAGTCTCGGGTGGAGACAGCGTGGCCATCATTACGCCATTCGTGCAGGTCGGAACTTACCCGACAAGGAATTTCGCTACCTTAGGACCGTTATAGTTACGGCCGCCGTTTACCGGGGCTTCGATCAAGAGCGTCGACCGAAGTCTAACCCCATCAATTAACCTTCCGGCACCGGGCAGGCGTCACACCGTATACGTCATCTTACGATTTTGCACAGTGCTGTGTTTTTAATAAACAGTTGCAGCCACCTGGTATCTGCGACTTCCAATAGCTCCATCCGCGAGGGACTTCACTGTCAGAAGCGTACCTTCTCCCGAAGTTACGGTACCATTTTGCCTAGTTCCTTCACCCGAGTTCTCTCAAGCGCCTTGGTATTCTCTACCCGACCACCTGTGTCGGTTTGGGGTACGATTCCTTACAATCTGAAGCTTAGAGGCTTTTCCTGGAAGCATGGCATCAATGACTTCATCACCGTAGTGACTCGACATCGTGTCTCAGCCTTATAGAGAGCCGGATTTACCTAACTCTCAAGCCTACGCACTTGAACCTGGACAACCGTCGCCAGGCCCACCTAGCCTTCTCCGTCCCCCCATCGCAATTGTAAGAAGTACGGGAATATTAACCCGTTTCCCATCGACTACGCCTTTCGGCCTCGCCTTAGGGGTCGACTTACCCTGCCCCGATTAACGTTGGACAGGAACCCTTGGTCTTCCGGCGAGGAGGTTTTTTCACCCCCTTTATCGTTACTCATGTCAGCATTCGCACTTCTGATACCTCCAGCATGCCTTACAGCACACCTTCAACGGCTTACAGAACGCTCCTCTACCCAATGCGATAAATCGCATTGCCGCAGCTTCGGTTTACAGCTTAGCCCCGTTACATCTTCCGCGCAGGCCGACTCGACTAGTGAGCTATTACGCTTTCTTTAAATGATGGCTGCTTCTAAGCCAACATCCTAGCTGTCTGAGCCTTCCCACATCGTTTCCCACTTAGCTGTAATTTGGGACCTTAGCTGGCGGTCTGGGTTGTTTCCTCCTCCACGACGGACGTTAGCACCCGCCGTGTGTCTCCCGGATAGTACTTACTGGTATTCGGAGTTTGCAAAGGGTTGGTAAGTCGGGATGACCCCTAGCCTTAACAGTGCTCTACCCCAGTAGTATTCGTCCGAGGCGCCACCTAAATAGCTTTCGGGGAGAACCAGCTATCTCCGAGTTTGATTGGCCTTTCACCCCTAGCCACAAGTCATCCGCTAATTTTTCAACATTAGTCGGTTCGGTCCTCCAATTGATGTTACTCAATCTTCAACCTGCCCATGGCTAGATCACTCGGTTTCGGGTCTATATCCAGAGACTGTGCGCCCAGTTAAGACTCGGTTTCCCACGGCTCCCCTAAATGGTTAACCTTGCCACTGAATATAAGTCGCTGACCCATTATACAAAGGTACGCAGTCACACCCACGAAGGTGCTCCTACTGCTTGTACGTACACGGCTTCAGGTTCTATTTCACTCCCTCACAGGGGTTCTTTTCGCCTTTCCCTCACGGTACTGGTTCACTATCGGTCAGTCAGGAGTATTTAGCCTTGGAGGATGGTCCCCCCATGTTCAGACAGGATAACACGTGTCCCGCCCTACTCGATTTCACTGAACATACGCTGTCGGCTACGGGGCTATCACCCTGTTTCGCGGTCCTTTCCAGAACCTTCACCTGACGCATATAAAGCTTAAGGGCTAATCCAATTTCGCTCGCCGCTACTTTCGGAATCTCAATTGATTTCTTTTCCTCGGGGTACTTAGATGTTTCAGTTCCCCGGTTCGCTTCATTAACCTATGTATTCAGTTAATGATACCTGCTTATGCAGGTGGGTTTCCCCATTCGGAAATCGTAGACTCAAGTGGCTCTTACTGCCTCATCTACGCTTATCGCAAGTTAGTACGTCCTTCATCGCCTCTGACTGCCAAGGCATCCACCGTGTACGCTTAGTCACTTAACCATACAACCCGAAGGAGTTTCGAGTTGATGAACCAAGTCACCAAGGTTTCGTTGTCTCTCATTATTTGAATGAGCGAGAGACTTTTCGATTTTGCCGGACTCAATTTTGAAACTTGAAAACAAGTTTCTACCAAGCACACTTGAATGTGTTGTTGGTGTATTCCATTTCGGAATACATTGAGAACTTTACAAATAATGTTTCGTTTACGAATAAACAAAAAGATCATTTTGTCAGCTTTCCAAATTGTTAAAGAGCAAGATTCGTATCTCTAATGAGATGAACCACTTTTAAGAACACTTATCTCTTCACATGAAGAAATGTGCTTAAAAGTGGTGGAGCTAAGCGATCGAACCGCTGACCTCCTGCATGCCATGCAGGCGCTCTCCCAGCTGAGCTATAGCCCCACGAATCTCTTTAAATAAACCATCAATCTGTGTGAACACTCATCGCAATAATCATTCGTATAAGGAGGTGATCCAGCGCCAGGTTCCCCTAGCGCTACCTTGTTACGACTTCACCCCAGTCATGAACCACAAAGTGGCAAGCGTCCTCCCGAAGGTTAAACTACCTGCTTCTTTTGCAGCCCACTCCCATGGTGTGACGGGCGGTGTGTACAAGGCCCGGGAACGTATTCACCGTGGCATTCTGATCCACGATTACTAGCGATTCCGACTTCATGGAGTCGAGTTGCAGACTCCAATCCGGACTACGACGCACTTTTTGGGATTCGCTCACTTTCGCAAGTTGGCCGCCCTCTGTATGCGCCATTGTAGCACGTGTGTAGCCCTACTCGTAAGGGCCATGATGACTTGACGTCGTCCCCACCTTCCTCCGGTTTATCACCGGCAGTCTCCTGGAGTTCCCGACTTTACTCGCTGGCAAACAAGGATAAGGGTTGCGCTCGTTGCGGGACTTAACCCAACATTTCACAACACGAGCTGACGACAGCCATGCAGCACCTGTCTCTCAGTTCCCGAAGGCACAAGACTGTCTCCAGTCTCTTCTGAGGATGTCAAGAGTAGGTAAGGTTCTTCGCGTTGCATCGAATTAAACCACATGCTCCACCGCTTGTGCGGGCCCCCGTCAATTCATTTGAGTTTTAATCTTGCGACCGTACTCCCAGGCGGTCTACTTAACGCGTTAGCTCCGAAAGCCACGGCTCAAGGCCACAACCTCCAAGTAGACATCGTTGACGGCGTGGACTACCAGGGTATCTAATCCTGTTTGCTCCCCACGCTTTCGCATCTGAGTGTCAGTATCTGTCCAGGGGGCCGCCTTCGCCACCGGTATTCCTTCAGATCTCTACGCATTTCACCGCTACACCTGAAATTCTACCCCCCTCTACAGTACTCTAGCCTGCCAGTTTCAAATGCAATTCCGAGGTTGAGCCCCGGGCTTTCACATCTGACTTAACAAACCACCTGCATGCGCTTTACGCCCAGTAATTCCGATTAACGCTCGCACCCTCCGTATTACCGCGGCTGCTGGCACGGAGTTAGCCGGTGCTTCTTCTGCAGCTAACGTCAAACGAATGCGCTATTAACGCACCCGCCTTCCTCACTGCTGAAAGTACTTTACAACCCGAAGGCCTTCTTCATACACGCGGCATGGCTGCATCAGGCTTGCGCCCATTGTGCAATATTCCCCACTGCTGCCTCCCGTAGGAGTCTGGACCGTGTCTCAGTTCCAGTGTGGCTGATCATCCTCTCAGACCAGCTAGGATCGTCGCCTTGGTGAGCCCTTACCTCACCAACTAGCTAATCCCCACCTGGGCATATCCTGACGCGAGAGGCCCGAAGGTCCCCTCTTTGGCCCGAAGGCATTATGCGGTATTAGCCATCGTTTCCAATGGTTATCCCCCCACATCAGGGCAATTTCCCAGGCATTACTCACCCGTCCGCCGCTCGCCGCCCTTAACGTTCCCCGAAGGTTCAGTTAAGTCGCTGCCGCTCGACTTGCATGTGTTAGGCCTGCCGCCAGCGTTCAATCTGAGCCATGATCAAACTCTTCAATTTAAGATTTGATTCCCTAAATAATTAGGGAGGCTCAATGAATACTGACTTCAAATTACCTTAGTAATTAAAGCTATTACCATTCCAACAGAATGGTAATGAATTGACTGTGCTCGAATGATTGCTCATTCAAATTGGTCACTCAGTTCATTGATACCTAAGTTGATTCTTTAGAATCATCTTCGATTATCATCAACGAGTGCCCACACAGATTGATAGGTTTATATTGTTAAAGAGCATTGCTTTTTCGAAGTTTCTTCTCAAAGCGGACGGCCATTTTAGCGACTTAATTTAGCGAGTCAACCATTTTTTTATTTTAAATTTCTTTAACTTAAGAAACTTAATTTTCCGTCTTTGCTGCCTTGCCTGCTTAAGCAGTTTTGCCTGACAACGGAAGCGCATTATAGGGAGGAATAAACGCTTGGCAAGAGTAATTTAAGAAAAAAATGACCTTTTGCAACCAAGCGGACAAATAAACATCACATTGATTCTTAAACCAACAAATCCTGCCCCGAACATCTAAAAAAAGCCACTTTTTCAACGCTATCAGGCCTGGCTTTCGGATCACACAGAGGAACAAAAAAACAAAAGCCATGCTGGGCATGGCTTTTACTGTTTTACTGACTGGCACTTATACGACCATCTTTGACTTCCAGCTTGATCGGCGTTCCGGGAAGAAACTCTCCGGCCAGGATTGATTTCGCCAACGGGTTTTCGACGTTCTGCTGGATAGCGCGTTTAAGTGGCCGCGCACCATATACAGGATCGAAACCGACCTGAGCAACCATATCCAAAGCTTCATCGCTGACTATAAGCTCGTAGTCTCGTTCCACTAAGCGTTTACGCAGACGCTCAATCTGAATAGAAGCAATCGACTTAATCTGATCCCGTCCCAGAGGATGGAACACCACGCTCTCATCCACCCGGTTTAGGAACTCAGGACGGAAATGATGACTGACCACTTCCATCACCTGCTCTTTAATGCCCTGGTAGTCGAGCTGAGCAAAGTTTTCCTGAATCCGTGACGAACCCAGGTTCGAAGTCATAATCACCACTGTATTGCGGAAATCAACCGTACGTCCCTGACCATCAGTCAGACGTCCGTCGTCCAAAACCTGCAACAGAATGTTGAACACATCCGGATGAGCCTTTTCGACTTCATCCAGCAAAATGACGGAATAAGGTTTGCGGCGCACTGCTTCAGTCAGATAGCCGCCCTCTTCATAGCCGACATAACCTGGAGGTGCCCCCACCAGACGAGCCACAGAGTGTTTCTCCATGAACTCCGACATATCAATCCGCACCATGGCGTCTTCACTGTCGAACATGAAGTTGGCGAGGGTTTTACAAAGCTCGGTTTTACCCACACCGGTTGGACCTAAAAACAGGAACGAACCAATTGGACGATTTGGATCCGACAGTCCCGCACGGCTACGACGAATCGCATTTGCGACCACTTCGACCGCTTCAGCCTGACCGATGACACGCTGATGCAATACCTCTTCCATGCGCAGCAGTTTCTCTTTTTCTGCTTCAAGCATTTTCGACACCGGAATACCGGTCTGCTTCGAGAGCACTTCGGCGATTTCGGCATCAGTCACTTTGTTGCGCAGCAGAGTCATCTCCTGCATTTCAGCCTGGGCTGCCAGATCAAGCTGTTTCTCCAGTTCAGGGATACGGCCATATTGCAACTCCGACATACGGCTCAAATCACCAGCGCGGCGAGCGACTTCCAGATCAAGACGAGCCTGCTCCAGTTCACTTTTAATATGCTGGGTACCAGACAAGGCTGCTTTTTCCGCATTCCACACTTCTTCCAGCTCAGCGTAATCCCGCTCTTTTTCCTCAAGCTCGTCGTTGAGAATATTGAGACGTTTTTCACTGGCATCATCGTGCTCGTTGCTCAGTGCCTGCTGCTCAATTTTAAGCTGGATAATTTTACGCTCCAGCTTATCCAAAGCTTCTGGCTTGGAGTCAATTTGCATCCGGATGCTGGATGCGGCTTCATCGATCAGGTCAATCGCTTTATCCGGCAACTGACGGTCCGAGACGTAACGGTGGGATAAACTGGCCGCCGCCACTATCGCCGGGTCGGTAATTTCCACATGGTGATGCAGCTCGTAACGCTCTTTCAATCCACGCAGAATCGCCACGGTATCTTCCACACTCGGCTCATCGACCAGCACTTTCTGGAAGCGACGTTCCAACGCCGGATCTTTTTCGATATATTGACGGTATTCATCCAGCGTAGTGGCACCGACACAATGCAGCTCACCACGAGCTAATGCCGGCTTGAGCATATTACCGGCATCCATCGAGCCTTCACCTTTACCGGCTCCCACCATGGTATGCAGCTCGTCAATAAACAGAATGACGTTGCCCTCTTCTTTGGCCAACTCATTCAGAACCGATTTCAGGCGTTCTTCAAATTCACCGCGATATTTAGCACCCGCCACCAGCGCGCCCATATCGAGCGATAGCACACGACGACCGCGCAGCCCTTCCGGCACCTCATTATTGATGATGCGCTGGGCCAAACCTTCGACAATAGCCGTTTTACCAACCCCCGGGTTCACCGATCAGTACCGGATTGTTCTTGGTTCGGCGCTGCAGTACCTGAATGGTACGGCGGATTTCGTCATCACGGCCAATCACAGGGTCAAGCTTGCCCTGCTCGGCACGCTCGGTGAGATCAATGGTGTATTTTTCCAGCGCCTGGCGCAGTTCTTCTGCATTCTGATCATTGACCTTCTGACCGCCACGAATTTTCTCTATCGCATCGGTAACCTTTTTCTCGGTCAAACCAAACTCTTTAAGTAACTTGCCGAGCGGGCCATGATCCTGCAACGCTGCCAACAGGTAAATTTCAGAGGAGATGTAGGCATCCTGACGCTTTTGCGCCACTTTATCGCACAGGTTAAACAGATTGCCCAAGCCACTTGAGAGCTGAACATCTCCGCCGATACCGCTGACTTTCGGCACACGATCAAGCATTTCACCTAATTTAGAGCGCAGTTGCATGGCATCGACATCCAACATCGTCAGCAATGGACGAATCGGACTGCCATTTTGATCCAGGAGTGCCACCATTAGGTGTACAGGTTCGATATACTGATGATCCCGCCCAAGTGCCAGTGACTGAGCGTCAGAAATCGCTATTTGGAATTTGCTGGTAAACCTATCAAGACGCATAACAACCTTCCTAACCTCGTCTGAGATAAACTATTAACGTTTAGAAAGATGGTTACGTAAGAGGGAATTTTCAAGGCAAGACCACTAACTTTATCGGGTTTAATTTTCACCAATCCAGATAAACGTGGCCTGACGGCCGGTCACACCATCACGACGGTAGGAATAAAAACGCTCTGCATCCTGATAGGTGCACAGCCCGTTGTCGAATATGGCATCAATACCCAGACGCTTCAGACGCAGTCGCACCAGTTGATTCATGTCAGCCCACCACTTGCCGGTTTGACAACCAGGTATGAAAGCCTGCGCGGCCTCGGGGTGTACAGCGCAAAATGCCGTCACCACATCCTCTCCGACTTCAAATGCCTGCGGACCGATGGCCGGCCCCAGCCACAACAGGACGTCCTGACCGGCAAAATTGACCAGTGCATTTTCGATAATGCCACCGGCTAATCCGCGCCAGCCGGCATGCACAGCCGCTACCTGAGAGCCCTGAGTGTTGGTGATGAGCACAGGCAGACAATCGGCGGTCATGGCACTGCACACCACATTGGTGCTGTCAGTCCAAACTCCGTCGGCGTCCAGTACCTGCTTGGTTGGCTCACTGACTTGTATCACCCGGGTGGAATGAGTCTGATTAAGCCAGAGCGGCGCAACCGGCATACCTGACTGCTGCTGCAGCCAGTCGCGGTTACGCTGTACTAATAGTGGATCATCCCCAACATGCATACCAAGATTCAATCCGGCATATGGCGCAGGTGAAACTCCGCCAGTCCGGGTTGAAGACAGAGCTCGCACCTTTGTCGGTGCCGGCCAGTTAGGGATAATCCAGCTCATACTTAATACTCTTCCGAGTGGTTTAGTTTGGCATCTTCACGCAGTGCTTCGCTCATCGCCACCATATCATCCGGTACCGGAGCATGGAATTCCAGCTCTTCACCTGTAATCGGGTGTTCAAAACGCAGCATGACAGCATGCAGCGCCTGACGGTCAAAACCACGAATCATTGCGGTCAGTTCTTCGGTAGCGCCTTTGGGGATACGCGCGCGGCCACCGTATGCACTGTCGCCCAGCAGCGGATGCTGCAGGTAAGACATGTGGACACGAATCTGGTGAGTACGGCCAGTTTCCAGACGCAGACGGATACGGGTGTGTTCACGGAAATGCTCCGCAACCCGGTAGTGAGTCACAGCTGGTTTACCCAGTGGGCTGACTGCCATCAGAGTACGTTTGGTGGAATGACGGCCAATCGGCTTATCAATCATGCCACCAGCGGTCATTTTACCGATCGCGATCGCCTCGTATTCCCGGGTGATGTTCCGCTTTTGCAGTTCGCGTACCAGACGCGTCTGGGCCGGAACGGTTTTCGCGACCACCATCAGACCGGTAGTGTCTTTATCCAGACGATGCACAATACCGGCACGCGGTACTTCCGCGATAGCCGGGTAATGGAACAGTAAAGCGTTCAGCACAGTACCGTCCGGCGTTCCCGCCCCCGGGTGGACTACAAAATCACGCGGTTTGTTGATAACGATAATGTCGTCATCTTCGTAGACGATATCGAGCGGAATATCCTGAGCTTCCCAGCGCTGTTCATCTTCCAGTTCTGCCTGAACTGTAATCTCTTCACCGCCCATGACTTTAGTCCGTGGTTTAGTCACCACACTGCCGTCAACGGTTACTTTCCCTTCCAGCAACCACTCTTTGAGGCGCGAACGGGAAAAATCGGTGAATAATTCAGCCACAGCCTGGTCTAAACGCTGACCTAGCTGGCTATCTTTTACTGTTTGAGTTAATTCAATCTGCTGAGCCATATCGAACTTTTTTAAAAACCGTGAGACTAATAGTCACTAGTATGGAAAAATATGACGCCATTGTATCTGTTACTGCCAAGAAAGTAACGAACCGTTTTGCGGAGCGCCGATGCTCCAAGTGTATAAGCTTTAATTGCAAGGAACTCACTCCTGACATGAAATACCAAACTTTATCAGGCTTACTCGCGTTATCTCTTCTGGCCGGCTGTTCGAGCACTAAAGAAGTAGTGCCGGATGTCCCCCCCGCTCAGCTGTACACTGAAGCACAAACTTCACTGCAGGGCGGCAATTGGATGACAGCGATTGAAAAGCTTGAAGCGCTGGATTCACGCTACCCGTTCGGGGCGTACTCCGAGCAAGTACAACTGGATCTGATTTACGCCTACTATAAGAACGACGATCTGGCGTTAGGTCTGGCGACCATTGAACGCTTTATCCGCTTAAACCCGACCCATGAAAAAATGGATTGGGTACTTTACATGCGTGGCCTGACCCATATGGCTCAGGATCGCAACTTTATGCATGACCTGTTTAATGTTGATCGCAGTGACCGCGATCCGGAACCGGTAAAAGCCGCATTTGCCGACTTCAAAAAGCTGCTGCAACGCTACCCGGCCAGCCCCTACGCAGAAGATGCCCAGCGCCGCATGTTTGCACTGAAAAACCGCCTGGCGGATTACGACCTGGCGACCGCGGATTTCTATCTGCGCCGCGAAGCCTGGATTGCCGCCATTAATCGTACTCAAGAGCTGCAAAAAACTTATCCGGATACCGAAGCCGCGCGCAAGTCGCTGGAGATTCAACTGGAAGCCTATCAACAACTGGGCCTGAAATACTCGGTTGAGCGTACCCGCCAGTTGATGCAACTCAACCCTGAGCAGTGAGCAGCCGATAGCCTTATGCTTATCGGCTTGTAATGACTGAAAGCCACTTCTTCAGAAGTGGCTTTTTTTGATTCGGCTAGATGACGAGATACGAAAAGAAGGTCAGAAATTATCCGCTGTAACGGCATTCGGAATCAGGTTAGCAAGGCGCAAGGTGAACCACCTCACCAGAGGTGGTGTACACAAATTAAGCACCGAGTTTTTTCAGGCCGAAGCAAGCCACTAAAAAGCGGAGATTTTTTAGTAACAACACTCCCCCACTGTAGCCCGTTCATTGTGAATCTCAAGCTTTTTTCCTCCCTCATGATGGTACTCTTTGCTTAAGATCACGTTTGTTTTCACTCGCAGAAACACCAGGCACAAAAGTGATATTGATCACATTTTTTTTGATATGAAAACGGCAATCTGAACTCAACCCATAAGGGATGCAACAGAGGAAAAGTCACTATGCAAATGAATATCACTGGTAAAAACATTGAAATCACCTCTGCAATCCGTGCGCACATTGAGAGTAAATTCAAAAAGCTGGAAAAATGGCAAGTAGACATCATCGGCTGCCAGGCTAGCTTTAGCGAAGAACCTAACAAACAGAAAAAGTTTGAGGCAACCATCAGCATTCCAAAAGGACAAATCAACGCCTCAGCAGTCCATGAAGATCTTTACGCAGCCATCAACGAGGTAGAACAAAAACTCGAACGTCAACTGAATAAACTGCGTCATAAGCCGGAAGCTCGTCGTACTGACAAACCGGAGCTGGAAGAAGAAGTGGAAGAATAAGGAAACAGTTTTAGAAATAGCGCCTGCGGGCGCTATTTTTTTGCTTGACGCTCCCAGCCCGCTTGCTTATTGTGTGTTCTCTTCACCCCTTTGTACGGACAAACATGACTCTGCACTCACTGTTCTTTTTTGACTTCTTTTTTCTCCAAAACTAGTTGGAGGCACGCTCGTTCGCGAAAGATAAGTCAAAAACGAACAGAAAGCCTCCCATACGGGGGGCTTTTTTTATAAGGACAATAAGTATGACAGACAGACAGTATTCACTCGAAGAGATTCGACTGCGCCTCAATGAACTCGATGATCAACTTCTCAGCCTGCTTTCCGAGCGTCGCAGCCTCAGTATCGAAGTGGCGAAAAGTAAAGTTGAAACATCTAAGCCGGTACGTGATGCCGCACGAGAGCAGCAACTGCTTGTCAAACTGATCCATGCAGGCAAAGACAAATATCAGCTCGATGCCCCCTACATTACCAAAATTTTCCATACCATCATCGAAGACTCTGTGCTGCTGCAGCAAACTTACCTGCAAAACCTGGCCAATCCGCAAAGCCGTAAACCTTTGGCACGAGTCGCTTTTCTGGGTTCAAAAGGCTCGTATTCCCACCTTGCGACACGGGAATATTTCAGCCGTAAAAATACTGAACTGATTGAATTAAACTGTGAACAGTTCAAAGAGATCACGACCACGGTTGAATCCGGCCATGCCGACTACGGCGTACTGCCGATCGAAAACACCAGTTCTGGCTCGATCAATGAAGTGTACGATTTGTTGCAGCACACCACGCTATATATTGTGGGTGAGATTACCCAGCCGATTGAACACTGCCTGGTGGCAACCCAGGATATCCGCCTGGAAGATATCCAGGTCCTGTACTCTCATCCGCAGCCGCACCAGCAATGCAGCGAATTTATCAGCCGCCTTAACGGGGTAAAACTGGAAACCTGTGCCAGCACCGCCGATGCAATGAAAAAAGTTCAGGAACTGGGCCGCAGTGATGTCGCCGCTATCGGCAATGCGTCGAGTGGTAAACTGTATGGCCTGCAACCTATCCAGGGCAATATTGCCAACCAGACCGAAAACCACACCCGTTTTATTATCGTGGCGCGCAAACCGGTTGAAGTGTCGGCGCAGATCCCGGCCAAAACCACGCTGATTATGTCAACCTCACAGGAAGCGGGATCGCTGGTCTCTACCCTGCTGGTACTGCAGCGTTACGGTATCAATATGACCAAGCTGGAATCACGTCCGATTATGGGCAATCCGTGGGAAGAGATGTTCTATGTCGATCTGGAAGCCCATCTCGATTCCGAGAGCATGCAAAAAGCGCTGCTTGAACTGACCCGCTTGACCAAACACCTCAAGGTATTAGGTTGTTATCCAACGGAAAATGTCAAACCGACCCAGGTAAAGCTAGCTGAACGATAGCTGAATCATATATTTCACTGTAAACGCTGGTAGTTGCATATTCTATCCCTATAATAGGCACGCTATTTTAATTAGTGATAATGGATGCACTACCGGTGGTTTCATATTTCCGGGCATGTGAGTAAGGACCAACACAAGGACAGATGCCCGGTGACCGCCGGACTCGCTCAAATACGGATGACCAAAACGCTCCTCTTTGCTTTACTCGGGCTCTCCATGCCAGTAATGGGACAAGAGCTCAATATCTATCTGTGGGAAGACACCCTGTCACCACGGGTCATCGACGCCTGGAATCAGACTCACGATACACCTCTGCACCTTTATCATTTTGACAACGATGATGAACGTAGCCTGCTGATGCTCAACAGCGTCCAGTTGCCATTTGATGTCGTTATTCTCGACAATGTCTCTGCCCATATCTTTTCGCGCCAGAATGAGTTTGAAGATCTCTCTGAACTGTCGGGGCGAGACAATAACTTCCCGCGCTGGAATCAGGCCTGTGGTACCCATGCTATCCCCTACTTCTGGGGCTATGTCGGTATCGCTTATCGTAAAAGTAAAATTGCGGCGCCACCAACGCATTGGTCCCAGTTGGTAAATATCAGTGATGAGTTAAAGGGGCATATCGGACTGATTTACGACAGTGTCGAGACTCTTTTACCTGCACTGTACAGCCTCGCTTACTCACCGATCACCGATTCTCTGCCAGAGTTGAAAGAAGCCTATCAGGTCATGGAAGCCGCGACCCCAAAGGTGTTGACCTATGAATACGCATTAAGCTATGTGCGCAGTCATACTCAAAACGACGACTTATTTATGGCACTGGCCTACAGCGGTGACCATTACGCACTGAATCGTTTTTTCAATAATGACGACTGGGCCTTTACTCTGCCGCAAGGCAAGCCTTATATCTGGATTGACTGTCTGGCTATCAACAGCAATTCACAACAAAAAGCCGAGGCGCGTGCGTTTCTTGAGTTTTTGATGCGCCCCGATATCGCAGCAATGAATGCTCAGGATATGCAGAGTGCCACCCCCGAACCGCGCCGCGATGGCACTTATGCCGCAGCAAGATGTTCATGACAGCAGCCTTTATTTGTCCGATGCACAACTGGACCAAGCCATCATCGACCATGAGCTCTCACCGCGAAATCTCAGCGTCAGAGCAAAAATCATCAATAATGTAATCGACCTTCATGAAGCTAAACCATAGAATCCTGCTGCTGATTGCACCCGTTATCCTGCTCAGTGCCGCCGCATCAAGCTACATCATCTACAGTAGCCAGAAAGATGCTCTGCTTAAACGTACTGACAGTTATCTGCAGCTCAATATGGAAAAGCTGGCCAGCCATTTCAAACAGACGCGTGCCCTGCTCAACAGCTACTCGTTTACGTTAGCCAAGAGCGACATTCTCCGGCATTACTTTGAGCATGAAAGCAATCCCTATCGTGAACTGGAACTGGTGGATAATCTCAATCAGACCATCGATATTCTCCAGCCCAGCGATGTCGATTTTGTCGCGCTGTCTATTTTGGATAAACAGCACAATGAGCTCTATTATGCCGAGAACAGTAACGATCCTTTCGCGCGCTTTGACCCCAAAGTCAAAAACTTTGTCGAGCAGCAATTTAAGCAGAGCCATAACACTTCCAATGTCAGCTACACCGAAAACTCTGCCGGTGAAGGCGTCCTGGTCCGTTATGATGTATTAGATACCCAAACCCTGCAGACCCCGCTAAGTTACAACCGCGATGAAATCTTTTTTGTGGTGGTATACGTCACGCTTGATAAATTCAACGCGCTGCGCAGACAAATCGAGTTTGATAACCAAAGCCCGTTGTTTTTCCAGCCCCAGCCACCGCAAAATCCGCAGCAACTGACCCAGAGTGTCGAACTGCAACCAGATATGTACGCCATTCTCGACCCGGCCCCGCTGCTGCTGCGCCAGCACCTCAACAGCATTCAGAAAGAGCTGATGGTGTCGTTTGGTTTATCGGCGTTAATCACGGTGATCCTCCTTCTGATGCTGCTATATAAACATATGATTAATCCGATCCTGCGTCTGGATGAACAGTTGCAGGAGGTAGAGAATAAACAGCGTCAGAATATTGAACTGCGCGACTCGGATGATGAAATCGGCCGTCTGTCAGCCCGTTTCTATGCCATGTATGCCGAGCTCGACAGCTCTTATCAGCAAACCAAAACGCTGGCCGAATACGATCATCTGACCAAGCTGGCAAACCGACGCCAGTTTCATCACAAAGCCGAGCAAATCCTGCTGGATATCCCGGGTAACCACCACCTCTGGGTGCTGTATATCGACCTGGATAACTTTAAATACGTCAACGACAAATACGGCCATCAGGTGGGTGATTCTCTGCTGGTTAACTTCGCCTCTCATGTCCGGCTGGTGTGCGAGGAATTCGAACTTTATCAGGTCTCCAGCCTGGCTGCCCGTCTGTCGGGTGATGAGTTCGCGATTTTACTCTCCGCGCCAGCTCACGGCGCTCATTACGCCGATGATTTTGCCCAGCGTCTGCTCGACCCGATTCAAAACCGTGACCACTCCCCTCTGAGTCACTTTCCGATTACCGCCAGTATCGGGATTGCCACCTATCCGCAAGATGGTGTTCGGGTGGAAAAATTGCTGCTTAACTCAGATACCGCGATGTATCAGGCCAAAAACGCCGGTAAAAATCAGATTGCTCACTACTCACAACAACTGGATGATATCGTCAAACGGCGTAATGACATTGAACGAGCTTTGCGAGAGCAAAATTTTGATCAGGAATTCAGTCTGGTCTATCAACCCTATTTCACCTGTTCCGGGCATAACGTCGCCGGATTTGAAGTTCTGTTGCGCTGGTTCTCTCCGCAACTGGGCGAAGTGGCTGCGGACGAATTTATCCCCATCGCCGAGCAGACCGGCCTGTTTGGAATCATTGATCGCTGGGTTATCCAGTCCGCTTTCGCCGACTTTAACACCTTGAGCCGGGAATTTTCCCAGCCGGTACAGCTGTCGATCAACCTCTCCTCAGCCGAGCTGGACTCAAAAAATCTGGCTCAGTTTATCGAACAACATGCCCGTTATTACGATCTGGAGCCGTATCGGATAGAGTTTGAAATTACCGAAACCTTTGCCGCCAATTCACAAAGCTATCCGCTGCTGGATGAACTGTCCAAGCAGGGATTTGGCCTTACCATTGATGATTTTGGGTCAGGTTACACCTCGATAGCACAACTGGTACAATACCCGGTACAGAAAATAAAATTTGATCGCCAGTTTCTGGATACTCTGCTCAGTAGCAATAAGCAGCAAGTCATTAAACCACTGATTGAGTTGTGCCACTCACAAGGCATTGAAGTGACCGCCGAAGGGATAGAAAGTGTGGAAATGCTTCACTGGCTGACCGAATATCGGTGTGATTTTATGCAAGGCTACCTTTTTGGTCAGCCGATGTCGCTGATAGAGATACGTAACTGGCAACAATACAACGAGAGTAATCAGTTTTATGCACAAAGTGATCATTGCTTCACTTAATCCGGCCAAGATCAGTGCCGTAGAAAGCGCATTCAGCAGCGTGTTTCCCGCCCAGGCATTCAGTTTTACCGGTGTCAGCGTTGCCAGCGAGGTCGCCGATCAACCGATGAGTGACGCCGAAACCAAACTCGGCGCGCTGAACCGGGTCCGAAATGCCCGGCAGGCAGTCAATGACGGCGATTATTATGTCGGCCTGGAGGCGGGGATTGAGGGCGGTGTGACCTTCGCCTGGATGATTATCGAATCCGGATCGCGACGCGGTGAGTCACGTTCAGCCAGTTTGATGCTTCCGCCGCAGGTGTTGGCAAAACTGGCTGACGCCAATGAACTGGGCGATGTGATGGATGAGGTATTCGGCACACAGAATATCAAACAGCAAGGCGGTGCGATTGGCTTGCTGACCCAACACCAGCTGACTCGCAGTTCGGTCTATCATCAGGCTCTCATTCTGGCTTTGATCCCGTTTATCAATCCGGACCATTTCCCTGCCGGGGCGGATATAAGCCAGACCATAGCCGTCATTCACAGTGAGCCGGGAGTGTAACAAAAACAAAAACGCCAGCCTGGGGCTGGCGCTGTTTATCCGGGTTGTGGCTATTTCAATATCAACTTAGCCAAACTATCCCGCTCTGTATCGGTGCGGGATTTTAGCTCGTTCGACCCACGGGTAATGGTTGCAA
Organism: Vibrio ostreae; assembly: GCF_019226825.1. Lineage (NCBI taxonomy): Bacteria > Pseudomonadati > Pseudomonadota > Gammaproteobacteria > Vibrionales > Vibrionaceae > Vibrio > Vibrio ostreae. Next base: position 3,378,410 of record NZ_CP076643.1, on the reverse strand, counting down.
TTCCCACTCCGAGCATCTGGCTGACCTGACGCTGAGACATTTCACCTTTGAGCAGCTCACACAGAATATTGACCCGCGCGACCAAGGACTCACGTTCATCCGGGGTCATTAACATCGTCAGCAGCATTGCATGCTGATCGTTATCAGCGGCCTCTTTCACCACTGACATTAATTGTGACCAGTCGTCGTACTCAGGTTGTTGTGACATGATTGTACTCGTTGAGTGATACATGAACTCTATTGTAGTGAACACTCAAACGGAATCAATATTTTGTCGCGATCTCCTGTGAATTGAGAAAGGCGCCATCAACCCCTTTCAGGTCGCGGTAATAAGTTTCAAACATCAGAATGTTTTGCACATAGCCGCGCGTCTCACGAAACGGGATTGCTTCGATAAAGGCGAACGCATCCAGTTTACCACCACTCTCTTCCCGCCAACGGTCGACCCGATGCGGACCGGCGTTATAAGCCGCAAAAGCGAAAATACGGTTATTATCGTACCTCTCCAGCAACCCGTTAAGATAGTGGCTGCCTATCTCGATGTTTTTACCGACCTCAAACAGATCGTCTGCACCGTTATAGCTAATCTGATACTTTTTCGCGGTGTAACTGGCCGTCGCCGGCATAATTTGCATGATACCGCGCGCGCCCACTGGCGAGCGTGCTTCCGAGTCCATTGCACTCTCCTGACGAGCCAGAGACATCAGCATTATCGGGTCCAGGCCGTGCTTATCGGCATAGAAATCAAACCACCATTGATGCGCCAACGGAAAACGCAGTTGCATATTATCCCACATCCGCGCCGATATCGACGCCGTCACCGTCAGATGATGCCAGTGCTGGCTGGCAGCATAGGCAGCCAGCATCTCTTTTGCGGCTGCTTGACCCTGCTCAGTAGCCAGTACCACTCACTTTTCGCAGCCGCAATTTTATCCCGTTCAATCAATTCCTGAATTCGCGCCAGACTGGTGTGATAAGGCTTAACCTGTGCCGTATCCAGCTCAACGGTCGAGATCGGGTATTCGATCGACTGTTGCAGCGCTTTTGCCGCCGCCACACTGTAGAAGTTACGCTGACCTAAAATAGCACGCAGCCGCTGGTTACCCTGCTCCTGCTTACCGAGCGCGATTTCACTGCGCCCCAGCCAGTACTGCCAGCGGGTCGCTTGCTGTTCATCCTCCGGGAACTGCTTTATCCAATCTTCGACGCCTTGCCAGTCGAGATTAACCAGTGCCAGGCGGATACGCGCTTCAATCAGATCGCTGTTGTGGCTGCCGACAATCATGTTGTCGCGCCACTGCCGTAAATCCGTCGGTTTGACATCCATCATACGCCGCGCAATATACTGACCAACCCGCGCGATTTGTTGTGCAGACCAGTTTTGTGCCTTGGCAACCGGTGCCAGCAGCGGTTGAGCTTTCAGCTCATCAATCCGGGCCAGTTTCTCCAACGCCAACACCGCCTGACGCTGCGCCAGCTCACCACTGCTGTACTGACGGGCAAAGCTCTCTACGGTGTCCGGCTTATCAAACAGCGCCAGCATCGCCTGGGCGCTTTGCTGAGCATTCTTGCCCTTGACTTTCTTAGCCAGATAACGCAACAAGGAACGGTTACGACCTTCAAATGCCAGCACCATGCGCTGCAGGATAAGGTCATCACTCAGACCGCCCTGTTTATCCCAGCTGTCAAACAGAGGATCGCAGGCATCAGATACACTGGCTCCGCTCAGCCACAGTGATTCGGCCCCGCGGTAAGCTTCATCACGCTTACCTGTTTGCAACTTCGCGTTGTAATAGTGACAACGATAAGTCTCACCGTTGGGTTCATTGGGAGAAAACTGCAGCAGCGCCCCCCCATTTCTTATCGCGCGCCAATGCGCTGATATAGGGTGCACTAATGCGGGCGGAGAACGGAAATTCCTGATGGGAATCGATAAAAGCACGTACCGCAATCGGCGGCTTGCTGCCCATATCAATCAGAAAACTACGGTAATCAAGATAAGGCGTCAGCGGATAATCAGCCAGCTTAGAACGCACTTGCTTAAACGCGTCCACGTTACCGTCATCCAGCCACTGCTGGGCCTGATCATACAGCGCACGCTGCGCGTCTGTTTCTGCCGAGCTTGAGAACGCTGCGCCGCTCATCAATGTGCTGCATACCAGCACTGATGACACAAGACGAGGCGGCCGAGAAAAACACCAAAGCGTCATGGCTCTTATTCCTTTAAAAAACGAGTCATTTCTATATGAACATTACGCTGATCGTAACGCTGATTGTAAAGGTGCGAGATGTAAAGTTGATGTAAATAATACGACAGCGCCAGTTCAGCGAGTCAAAGTGTGTGGCAGGTTACGTATCCTTGCCAACCTATTTGGGCGCTTCATCAGTTATCCCTTACATGAACGCATCCGATGACACAACAGGTCATCCGCCAACTCAGCCTGACGATGTGCCACGCAGGCCACAGTCGTGAAAAATCAGCGTTAAAGATCAGGCGCCGCTAGTAACAAACGGCGCTGCTTTAGTATAGAATATTGGCTTTATTGTGTTTGAAAGTTTAGGAATGATCGGCAATGGCTGAATACGTCTATACCATGTCACGGGTGAGCAAAATTGTGCCACCTAAACGTCAAATTCTTAAAGACATCTCGCTGAGCTTCTTTCCGGGAGCCAAGATCGGTGTTTTGGGTCTCAACGGTGCAGGTAAATCGACTCTGCTGCGTATCATGGCGGGCATCGATACTGATATCGATGGTGAAGCACGCCCACAACCAGGTCTGAATGTCGGCTATCTGCCTCAGGAACCGGTGCTGGATGAGTCCAAAACAGTACGTGAAATCATTGAAGAAGCGGTCTCTGATGTGGCCGGTGCTCTTAAGCGTCTGGATGAGGTGTACGCCGCGTACGCAGAACCGGATGCAGACTTCGATGCGCTGGCGAAAGAACAAGGCGAGCTGGAAGCACTGATTCAGGCGAAAGACGGCCATAATCTGGAAAACGCGCTGGAACGTGCAGCCAACGCACTGCGTCTGCCGGAATGGGATCAGAAAATCGCCCACCTATCGGGTGGTGAGCGCCGCCGTGTGGCGATCTGTCGCCTGCTGCTGGAAAAACCAGACATGCTGCTACTGGACGAGCCGACCAACCACCTGGATGCCGAATCTGTAGCCTGGCTGGAACGTTTCCTGGTGGACTACACAGGCACTGTGGTCGCGATTACCCACGACCGTTACTTCCTGGACAACGCGGCTGGCTGGATTCTGGAACTGGACCGTGGTGAAGGTATTCCATGGCAGGGTAACTACACCTCATGGCTGGAACAAAAAGACGCACGTCTGCAACAAGAAGCATCGCAGGAAAAAGCTCGTCAGAAGACGATTGAGAAAGAACTGGAATGGGTTCGTCAGAATCCAAAAGGCCGTCAGGCGAAATCGAAAGCTCGTATGGCCCGCTTTGAAGAACTGCAAAGCGGCGATCACCAGAAGCGTAATGAAACGAACGAACTGTTCATTCCGCCAGGTGAGCGTTTAGGCGATAAAGTGATCGAAGTGAAGAATCTGAGCAAATCATTTGATGGCCGCGTGCTGATCGATGACTTGTCATTCAACATGCCAAAAGGCGCGATCGTCGGCATCATCGGTGCCAACGGTGCCGGTAAATCAACCCTGTTCAAGATGCTGAGCGGCACCGAGCAACCTGATTCAGGCAGCATAGAAATGGGTGATACTGTGAAACTGGCTTCTGTGGATCAGTTCCGTGATTCAATGAATGACAACAACACGGTATTCCAGGAGATCTCGGAAGGCGCGGACATCATCAAGATCAATAACTTTGAAATTCCGGCGCGCGCTTACTGCTCACGCTTTAACTTCAAAGGCTCAGATCAACAGAAAGTCATTGGTGAACTGTCTGGTGGTGAACGTAACCGTGTGCACCTGGCCAAACTGCTTAAAGCCGGCGGTAACGTACTGCTGCTCGATGAACCGACTAACGACCTGGACGTAGAAACCCTGCGTGCCCTGGAAGAAGCACTGCTCGAGTTTCCTGGCTGTGCCATGGTTATCTCGCACGACCGCTGGTTCCTCGACCGTATTGCGACCCATATCATCGACTACCGTGATGAAGGTCAGGTGAACTACTACGAAGGTAACTACAGCGAATACATGGATTGGCTGAAGAAAACCCTCGGTCCGGAAGCGGCAGAACCGCACCGTATCAAGTACAAACGTATCACCAAGTAATCTGCTGTCAGATTTCACGCCAAAGGCCGCTTTATGCGGCCTTTTTTATTATATTGCGCACGGTTAAACTCGTGTTGAGCACGGTTAAACAGTGGAGAGTGCCACTCTTTGCTATGCTTGAAGAGCTCAGTTCAAAAGGAAAACGACCATGATAGAACGCCGCCACTTCAGCCGTATCATTTACCAGGCTCCCGCGACCATTATTCAGGGAGATTATCAGCTTGCCACCTGCATCCAGGACCTGTCTCTGCATGGACTTTTATTGTGGGCGGTTGATGAGCCGGATATTGATCCTTCACGTCTGGTTGACGTCTCTTTTATGTTACCGGACAGTGATATCAACATCACCTTGAGTGCCCAATTAGTCAGCCAGGATGAGCGTATCCTGCGTCTGACCATCGATCACATCGATATCGAGAGTATCAGCCACTTAAAACGCCTGGTCGAACTCAATGTCGGCAACGACACTCTGCTGCACCGCGAGATGGAATACCTGGCTGATCTTGGTGATTGCGCCGCCGACTAGTCCGCTTCGCTGTTCGTGGTTTGCGCACGACCTGGTAAGGCCGAAAACTGAACATCGCTGCGCTAAACACTTGCCCCTAAACGGGATAAAAAAAACGCTGCCGAAGCAGCGCTAATTACCGGGGAGAGTTAGCCTCGATGAATCGAGTCATTTGCTTGTTTTAATAAATTCTGGCTCTCCAGCATAAATTGCTGGGAGTAGTCGCCAAACCATTGGCTGACTTTGTCAAAATGGGTGATGAAGCCCTGCTTGTCACGGTCAGTAATCAGTTTGACCGCTTCACCAAAGTTACGGTAGAAGTCCTCGATCATGCTGATGTTCTCTTCCGATGACAAAATAATATCGCCGTACAGATTAGGATCCTGACCAAATAAACGCCCCACCATCGCCAGTTCAAGGCGATAAATCGGTGAACTGAGCTGCAACAGCTGCGCCAGGTTAGGATTCACTTTCGACAAATGCAGGCCGTAAGCGAACGAGGTAAAGTGGCGCAGCGCCTGAATCAAGGTCATCCCATGATCATGCTCAGCGGCATCAATCTGACACAAACTCGCGCCCCAGATGGAGAACTGTTTGAGCAGCCATTGGTAATGCTCTTCGCCGCGACCATCACAGTACACAATCACCTGCTTAGCGAGGCTAGGCACATCCGGGCCGAACATCGGGTGCAGACCCACCACTGGCCCCTGGTGCGCCGCAAGCATGGCTTTGAGCGGTTTGCTCTTGACCGAGGTCAGGTCACACAAAATACAGTCGGCTGGCAGAGTGTTCAGTTTTTCTATCACGCCCAGCGTGAGGTGAATCGGAACTGTGACCACCACCATGCCGGCATCACTGAGCATTTCATCGGCACGCTCCCAGTCTTTACTGCCCAGTATTTTGACCGGGTAGCCCGACAGTTTGAACATCCGCGCAAACAAGCCGCCAAGCTGACCGTGACCACCGATGATCACCACAGAGCGCAGTTCCGGATTCAGACACTTAAAGCCGGAATCCTTTTCACTGGCGTAGGACTCACGCATGGTACGACGCAGAATATCTTCGATGAGTTGCGGTGGTACCCCTTTACGCTCCGCTTCTTCACGACGGGACGCGAGCATCGCGGCCTCGCGGTCCGGAGCATAAATCGGTAAGCCATGCTGACTTTTTACTTCACCAACTTTCTCGACCAATGCCAGACGACGAGCCAGCAGTTCCACCATCTGCTTGTCAACGGCATCAATCTGATCACGCAATTCATTTAATTCTACGGCCATGAATAATCCTTTAATTAACCTTTAAGGCGATCTTGCAAAAACGGAATCAGCTCCTGATGAGCGTGGCGTAATAATGCCTCAGTTGTATCCCAATTAATACAGGCATCGGTGATGGAAACGCCGTAAGCCATCTTATCGAAAGGCAGGTCTGAAGACTGGTTGCCTTCGTTGATATGGCTCTCAATCATCAGACCGATAATAGAGCGGTTGCCTTCACGGATCTGGTGAATCACATCTTCTGCCACCAGAGGCTGACGACGGTAATCTTTGCGTGAGTTCGCGTGGCTGCAATCCACCATCAGCGCCGCATCCAGGCCGACTTTAGCCAGATCTTCTTCACACTCCGCGACAGAAACTGAATCGTAGTTGGTCTGCTTACCGCCACGCAGAATAACGTGACCGTTGCTGTTACCTTGCGTGGTCAGCAATGCAACCTGTCCGTCACGGCTGATCCCCATAAAGCGGTGGCTGGAAGACGCGGCCTGCATCGCATTGATCGCCGTCGACAGGCTGCCGTCAGTACCGTTTTTAAAACCGATCGGCATCGACAGGCCACTGGCCATTTCACGGTGCGTTTGTGATTCAGTGGTCCGCGCGCCAATCGCAGCCCAGCTGAAGGTGTCAGCCAGGTATTGCGGACTGATCGGATCCAAGGCTTCAGTTGCGAGCGGGATTTCCATCTCGGCCAGATCCACCAGCAACTGGCGACCGACATGCAGACCGTGCTCAATATCAAAGGTACCGTCCAGGTGCGGGTCGTTAATCAGACCTTTCCAGCCCACAGTGGTACGCGGCTTTTCGAAGTAGACGCGCATCACAATGTAGAGTTGATCTTTAAGCTCTTCCGATAACGCTTTAAGACGCTTGGCGTACTCTTTCGCCGCTGCAATATCGTGGATAGAACACGGGCCGCACACCACCAGCAGACGATGATCGCGCTTGTGGATGATGTCGGCGATTTCCTGACGCGACTGGCGAATAAAACGACGGGCATTGTCACTCAAAGGCAGCTTGTCTTTCAGTGCATCTGGAGTAATCAGTATCTGTTCATCAACAATGTTGATATCGCTTAATTCACTTTTTTTCATCGCGTCACCTGTAATCTTTTATTTACACACTTTGATAATAAGGGTGTTCAAGTTGTATAAAACACAAATTAACAGGGTTTAAAAACAATGCAAGTGTAAATTTTAAAAAACATTTGCTGTAAATTTAAATTTACACTTGGCAGTTATGCTATTTTCACCACAAAGTGCCGCCTGAGGCGTGTTTTCTTGCCTTACTCTCCCCTAAAATAGCCCCCTTTCCACCCGCGATGAAACAGGTTTATGGATTTAATTCTCTCGTTACTGCAGCAGATGTGTGTCTACCTTGTGCTGGCCTACATGCTGAGTAAAACCCCCATTTTTTTGCCATTACTGAACATTTCACGCCGCTTCAATCACCGACTCAGCGTGTATGTGCTGTTCTCGCTGTTCTGTATTATGGGCACCTATTTTGGTCTGCAGATTAATGATGCCATCGCCAATACTCGAGCGATCGGCGCGGTGATGGGGGGCCTGTTTGGCGGTCCGGTGGTTGGCTTTGCGGTTGGGCTGACCGGCGGTATCCACCGCTATTCCCTCGGTGGCTTTACCGACCTGGCTTGTGCGGTCTCGACCACAGCAGAAGGGATTATCGGCGGTTTGCTGCACACTTATCTGATGCGCAGAAGCAAAGGCCGGTTGCTATTTAGTCCGAGCGTGGTGTTTGCCGTCACCCTGTTTGCCGAAATTGTCCAGATGCTGCTGATCCTGCTGATTGCCGATCCCTATGAAGAGGCCTATGCCCTGGTCTCGACCATTGCGGCACCGATGATCATTGCCAACTCGGTCGGTGCGGCGCTGTTTATGAGTATCCTGCAGGATCGCAAAACTATTTTCGAAGAGTATTCCGCGACGTTTTCACGCCGCGCGCTGAATATCGCCGAGCGCTCAGTGGGCATCCTCGCCAACGGTTTTAACCCACAAAACGCAGAAAAAATTGCTCGCATCGTCTATGAACAGACCAATGTCGGCGCAGTCTCCATCACCGACCGGGATAAAATTCTCGCCTTTGTCGGCATTGGTGACGACCACCACAAGCCCAACACACCGATTTCCTCACCAAGTACCCTGGATGCGATTGCCCGCAACGCTATCATCTATCTCGACGGCAAGGAGCGGCCTTATCAGTGTTCGATCTCGCCCAGTTGCCGTCTCGGATCGGCGCTGATTATCCCGCTGCGTGCAGGAGATCGGGTCATTGGAACCATAAAACTGTACGAGCCGAAGCGTAAGCTGTTTTCGACCATCAATATGTCGATGGCGGAAGGGATTGCCCAGATGTTGTCGAGTCAGATCCTGTACGGTGAATACCAGCAGAAACAGATTCTGCTGTCGCGGGCAGAAATCAAACTACTGCAGGCCCAGGTCAACCCGCATTTTCTGTTTAACGCCCTCAATACCATTAGCGCGGTGATCCGGCGTGATCCCAATAAAGCCCGTGAACTGATCCAGCATTTATCGCAGTTCTTCCGTAGTAATCTGAAGCAGAATATCGGCGTAGTGACTCTGAAAGAGGAGCTGGCGCACGTCAACGCGTATCTGACTATCGAGAAGGCACGCTTTAGTGACCGGCTGGATGTGGACATTGCGATTGATGAATCTTTGCTGGAGCGCAACGTGCCAAGCTTCACCCTGCAACCTCTGGTGGAAAACGCCATCAAGCATGGGACTTCCAACCTGCTGGAAGGCGGTAAGGTACGCATCTACAGTATTAAAGAAATGCACGGCTATCGTATCGTAGTCGAAGACAATGCCGGCAGTTATCAGGCTCCGAGTGAGGATCACGATGGTCTGGGGATGCAGATCGTCGCTAAACGCCTGAGTTATAAGTTCGGTGCCGATTGCGGCCTCAATATCGAGGTCGAACATAACCAATATACCCGAATGAGCTTTCTCATCCCCGACAAAGGAACCTATTGAGGAATCAGAATGTTATCTGCACTGGTAATAGACGACGAGCATTTCGCCCGTGAAGAGCTGATGGATTTACTGGCGGAAAGCGGCCAGATTGATGTGATTGGCGAGGCCAACAATGCCATCGAAGGGCTGAAAAAAATCAACCAGCTACGGCCTGACGTCGTGTTTCTCGACATTCAGATGCCACAAATTACCGGCATTGAACTGCTCGGCATGCTCGATCCGGAAACCATGCCCAAGGTGGTCTTTGTCACCGCCTATGACCAATACGCTCTGCAGGCCTTTGAAGATAATGCCTTTGACTATCTGCTTAAGCCGATTGACCCGGCACGGCTGGAAAAAACCATCGCCCGCCTGGTACGCAGTATCAGCAAACCACAGGATTATTCCATCCTGGCACCGCACAATCTGGACCAGGTGCCGTGCATCGGTTTAAACCGTATCGTGATTGTTCCGACTACCGAGGTCGAATTTGCCTTCAGCGATATCAGCGGCGTGCATGTCCAGACATCACACCAGCGCGCCACCAGCCAGCTGACCCTGAAAATTCTGGAAGAAAAAACCCCGCTGGTACGCTGTCATCGCCAGTATCTGGTCAATACCAAAGCAATCAAAGAGATTAAGTTGCTGGAGAATGGTCTGGCGGAAATCATGACCCGCTCAGACCATCAGGTTCCGGTCAGCCGCCGCTATCTTAAAGAACTGAAAGAGAAACTCGGTTTCCATTAATTGTCTACCCATCAGGTAGACAAAAGGCTCCCTCGGGAGCCTTTTGCGTTATCCAAACTGTTCGACCAGACGCTGCATCGCCAAACTGGCTTGTTTCCACTGTACTGAGCTCTGTAACTCGCGGTAACTGAAGTTACGCTGTTTAAGCAGTTGCAGCGCTTGCGGCACTTCGCTGATGGGCAGGTCATCCAGCACCGCGACGGCCGACTCACGCTTATTGCACATCAGCACCATATCACAGCCTGCCTGCAATGACTGCTTGGCGCGCTGCGCCGGACCGCCCATCACGGCAGCGCCTTCCATACTGAGATCGTCAGAAAACACGATGCCGGCAAAGCCGAGCTGCTCGCGCAGAACACGCTTGAGCCAGTAAGGTGAGCCACTGGCAGGCTGATCATCATAATGGGGGTAAACCACGTGCGCCGGCATCATGGCATCGAGCAGACCCGCCTTAATTTGTGTCTCAAAAATCTGCATATCTGCGGCAATACTGTCGCGCTCATCAAACGGCGTCTCAAGATGTGAATCGGCAATCACAGCGCCATGACCGGGAAAATGTTTGCCCGTCGTCGCCATGCCGACCGATTTCATCCCGCGCAGGTAAGCGCTGCTGTGGGTCAGTACCGTCGCCACATCGTCACCAAACGCGCGGCTGCCAATGGCCCGGCATTCAAACCCTTTATCCAGTACCGGAGCAAAACTGAGATCGATATCATGCGCAACCAGCTCCGCTGCCATCAACCACCCCCCTGCTCGGCCAGTTGCTCACCCAGTGCAGAGCGGGCATAACTTTGCGCGGCCGGAATACGGCTGAAACCGTCACGAAAACGCTGGACCCGCCCGCCCTCCTGATCGACCCCAATCAGAATCGGACGCTTGGCTGCCTGACGGATGGCCTGGTTGAGCGCCAGCAGTTGCTGGTTATCGTGGTAATTACGTGCAAAAAGAATCACACCACCGACCGTCGGATGCGCCAATATTTCGCGATCTTCTGCTGTCAGTTCACAGCCTTCCACATCAAGCCACAACGGACCCATTATTGCCTCTCATTCACCCTGTGGGATGATAAAAATTTGTCATTGCAAAGGAGGTTATTCAGTTTGTTTTTCAATTACAATGGCTTTTAGCGAGTTACTCTCTCCGAAGCGAATAATCTGACAAGCGGATAACATAATGGATCAACGTGAGCTGTACATCGGCATTATGTCCGGCACCAGCCTGGACGGCGTCGATACTGCGCTGGTTGCCCTGAGTGGCGATCATATTGAATTAATGGCGCATGGCTTTCTGCCCATGCCTGAACAACTCAAACAGCGCTTGCTGGCCGTCTGCCTTGGTCAGCCAACCAACCTGGCTGAAATCGGCACACTGGATCATCTGCTTGGCCACCTGTATGCCGATGCCGTCGAACAATTGCTGACCACCAGCGGCACCAAACCAGAGCAGATCCGCGCGATCGGTAATCACGGCCAGACCGTGTTTCACCAGCCCACCGGAGCGACACCGTTTACCATCCAGCTCGGCGATGCCAACGTCATTGCCGCGCGCACCGGCATCACTACCGTGGCCGACTTTCGCCGTAAAGACATGGCACTCGGCGGTCAGGGAGCGCCGTTAGTACCGGCATTCCACCGCACCGTATTTGCCGTCACCGACTCCAGTGTTGTGGTGCTGAATATCGGCGGGATCGCCAATATTTCAGTGCTCAGTCCGGACGCCAGCGTGATTGGTTATGATTCGGGACCGGGTAATGTACTGATGGATGGCTGGTGTCAGCGCCACACAGGCCAGAGCTACGACATGAATGGAGACTGGGCGCGCCGGGGCAAAGTGATCACCTCTCTGCTGCTGCAGCTTAAGCAAGCGAGCTATTTCAGCCAACCGGCGCCGAAAAGCACCGGCCGCGAGCTGTTCAATCTCGACTGGCTCGATCAGCAACTGGCCGGGCATCATCCTGCGCCTGCCGACGTGCAGCGCACTTTATGCGAACTGAGTGCTGAAACTATCGCAGACCAGGTACGCCAGTATGCACAAGGTCCGGCCCCCGAATTACTGGTATGCGGCGGCGGCGCGCAGAATGGCCTGCTGATGGAACGGTTACAGATTCTGCTGCCCGGCTGGCAGGTTGCCCCGACCACCCGCAAAGGGGTCAATGGCGATTACATGGAAGCGATGGCGTTTGCCTGGCTGGCGCAGCGACGCATACACGGTTTGGCGAGTAATCTGCCCAGCGTCACCGGTGCGCGCCAACTGGCGTCACTCGGAGTGATTTATCCGCCTAATTAGTCGCGAAAACGTTAGTCGCGAAAACGCCCCGCTGGTTTAATAGAACACAAGGCGCAAACCAACCCGATCTTAATTAACTGACAACGTGGACCATAACAATGACAAATGATGCTCTGCTGGCTGCCCTTTCCCACCTGGTTTCTGAAGGGCGCAACCCGGATACCATGGATATTGACTTGCTCTCTTCACTGGAAATCGTCGAGCGCATCAACCAGCAGGACAAACTGGTCCCGCTGGCGGTCGAAAAAGAGCTGCCCAATATTGCCGCCGCCGTGGATAAAATCACCGCCGCATTCAAGCAAGGTGGTCGCCTGATTTATCTGGGCGCTGGCACCAGTGGCCGGCTTGGTGTTCTCGATGCCTCGGAATGCCCACCAACGTTTGGGGTCTCTGACCAGATGGTGATCGGCCTGATCGCCGGGGGCCGGGATGCGATGTTTACAGCGCGTGAGGGCGCGGAAGACTCAGCGACGCTTGGCGTGGATGACCTTAAGGCTATCGGTTTTAACCAACAGGATGTCGTGGTCGGAATCGCCGCCAGCGGCCGCACGCCCTACGTGATTGGTGCGCTGGACTACGCCAATGATCTCGGCGCGGTAACGGTGGCTTTGTCATGCAACCCCGATTCACCGATTGCCGATCTGGCCCAGATCGCCATCAGCCCGGTCGTCGGTCCGGAAGCCCTGACCGGCTCCACCCGCCTCAAATCAGGGACGGCGCAGAAGCTGGTACTGAATATGCTGACCACCGCCAGCATGATCCGCTTAGGTAAGAGCTATCAGAATCTGATGGTGGATGTCAAAGCCACCAACAAAAAACTGGTGGCCCGTGCAGTACGGATCGTGATGCAGGCCACCGACTGCGAACGCGACGTCGCCGAAGCGCTACTGGCCAAAAGCGGCAACAACGCCAAAGTGGCCATTCTGATGCATCTGACCGGCGTGACTGCCGAGCAGGCCCTGGCGCGCTTGTCTGACTCCGATGGTTTCCTGCGCCGGGCAATGGACGACGAAGCCGACGCCCAGAGCCCGAACGCTTAGGCTGTTTTCTTAATCAGCGAGACGACGGTTTCGCCCTCTTTAGCAGTAAAGTTGACCGGGTCTGCACACATCTGTACCCGGCCGCGCTGATCGACCACAAACAGCGGTAGCCAGAAACTGGCTTTATGCTGCTGTTGGTAATCCGCAAAAGTAAAATTCTCGCTCAGTTTGGTGTGTTTGATTTCCCCACCCTGACTTATCAGGCTGGCGAGTTTTTTATAGCTGACCGTCCCGCCCAAAAACGACAAGCCATGGTACTCCTCCGCAACAGCGTGTTTATCCTGCTGATTGCCATTACCGTTATCGTGCAGGCAGAACACCCGTTTCTCACCAAAGTATGATAAAAACTGCATACACGCCATGATATTAAAATGCTTATCCGAACTGAGCGCCAGCATGTGCCCGACCCCAATCAGGTTGAGATACTCATCCGCATGGCTGGAAATCGGATTGCCATAATAGTGCTCCAGCCCTGCCATCCGCGCCTGACGGATATAATCCCAGTTAGAATCGGTGACCACCACGCGACAATCATACTTAGCGATCGCTTTACCGACTTCACGCGCCACTTCATTGGCACCGAGGATCAAAAATCCTTTCGGCGCCGGCTCGGCCACTTTAAGCGCCACCGCCATCGGCCGAGCAGTAACACTCTGCAACACCACGGTGCCGATAATCACCATAAAGGTGAGCGGCACGAGCAGATTGGCTTCGCTCATCCCGAACGAGTCGAGTTTGATAGCAAACAGTGACGAGATAGACGCTGCAACAATCCCGCGCGGCGCAACCCAGGCCAAAAAACCGATTTCACGCCATTTAAGATTACTGCGCAGAGTTGCCAGCACTATCGACACCGGGCGCGACACCAGTTGCATCACCACAAACAGCGCCAGTGAGCTCCAGCCCAGGACAGTAAAGTCACTGATCTCAATCCGCGCCGCCAGCAGGATAAACAAACCGGTGATAAGCAGTATGGTCAGGTGCTCTTTAAAGTGCAGAATATGCTGGATATTGACATCGCGGCTATTGGCGAGCCACATCCCCATCACAGTTACGGTCAGCAGCCCGGATTCCGATTCAATCGCGTTAGAGGCGGCAAACACCCCCAGTACCACGCTTAACACCGCAAATGGCTGCAGGTATTCCGGCAATCCGCCATGACGCAGCACATACGCAACAGCAGCGCCGGACATAACGCCAATCCCGACCCCGACCAGCAGAATCAGGCCAAACACCTGCAAACTGTGCGCTTCACTGCTCGAGACAATAAACTCGTACACCATAACCACAAACAGTGCGCCAAGCGGGTCAATCAGAATCCCTTCCCAGCGCAATATGTTCGACAGGCGGGTGTTGGGGCGTACCGTGCGCAGCAAAGGCACGATCACCGTCGGCCCGGTCACCACGGTCAGGCTGCCGAACAGCAGAGCCAACGGCCAGTCAAAGCCGAGCAGCCAGTGGGTGGCGTAAGATGTAATCCCCCAGGAGACCAGCGCTCCCAGCGAGACAATACTCCACACCGTTTTGCTGACGCCGCGGATATCTTTGAAGTTGAGGGTCAAACTGCCTTCGAACAGAATCACCGCCACCGCCAGAGAGATGAGCGGAAACAGTAACTCCCCCAGTAACTGCTGGGGCTGCAGCATACCTGTGATTGGGCCAGCAACAATACCGGCGATTAACAGAAACAGAATGGCAGGCAGGCGCAGTTTCCACGCCAGCCACTGACACGCCAAACCCACGACCCCGATCATGGCTAACGCCAGAGCGATATACTCTTCATGCATGTTGGTAATTGCCTAACCCTGATTATTTGTTGTATTCGTTCCAGCCACGCTGCCATTCCATACGGAATCGTTGCGCCTGCTTGGTACCTTCACACACACCTTCGTAATATTGTCCGTTCACTCCCATTTGATAGGCAAAGTCCGGATTACAATACTCACTCACGCCATCCAGATAGCCCTGATGGTAATCGGACTGACTGGCAGAGCCGAGTTCAGCCAGTTTTTTGTATGCACGCTGGGTATGTCCGGCAATACCATCGTTATAACCAATCTGATACCAGTTTCCCTGTGCTGCCAGTTCGCTTTCTGTTGCAGCGCACCCCCAAAGCCCTATTGTCACCAACATTAATAGTATTGTTTTCATTTTTTGCCTTTATACCCGGTTAACTGCGAATCGGTTACCTTACCACGGCTGTCAAGCCCCCCTTGGGGCCGCCAACCATCACCTGTACTGCTATTGAAATCGGCACGGCTATGCACAACTGAACTTAGCTTGAAATCTATAGTGCCACCGACCAGACCACACGGCTATTGAATGCGTATCATGGCCGTTAATTCGTGACCGACAGCGCTAATTCGCTGTTTCAGCCTTTGTCTGCCACACCGGCCGTTTACTGTGTGTCGCTGCCGCTGAGCGGCCGTTAAAAACCACTAATACGTGCCAGAAACCACTTAATTCGCCAGACGACCACTGAGCGGTAAACCCGGTGAAGCTCGATTATCGATCATTTAGTATCCATCCTGAGATTAATTCAATAACACCCTACTTCAATCATAAAGGACAATCGCTATGTTGTGGTTTCTAACCTGTGTCGCAGCCCTGATCGGCGGCTACTTCATCTACGGCACATTCGTAGAAAAAGTTTTCGGCATCAACGAAAAGCGCCAGACTCCCGCGCATACTCAAACTGACGGTGTCGACTATGTACCTATGTCCACTCCGAAAGTTTACCTTGTTCAACTGCTGAATATTGCCGGTGTTGGTCCTATCTTTGGTCCAATCATGGGCGCGTTGTATGGTCCTGCCGCCATGCTGTGGATTGTTATCGGCTGTATCTTTGCCGGGGCCACCCACGACTATTTCTCAGGCATGCTGTCAATCCGCAACGGTGGCGCTTCAGTACCGTCACTGTCTGGTCGTTATCTTGGCAATGGCGCCAAACATTTTATGAATATTTTTGCCATTGTGCTGCTGCTGCTGGTCGGAGTGGTCTTCGTTTCGGCCCCCGCCGGTATGATCACTAACCTGATCAACGAGCAAACTGACCTGACCGTCAACATGACCACCATGGTTGTCATCATCTTTGCTTACTACATCGTAGCAACGATTGTGCCGGTCGATAAAATTATCGGCCGCTTCTACCCACTGTTTGGCGCCCTGCTGATCTTCATGTCAGTTGGCCTGATCACAGCCATCGCTTTCTCAAGCGAGCACCAGATTCTGGGCGGTTTTGAAGTCAGCGACATGCTGCACAACATGAACCCGAACGATATGCCACTATGGCCTGCGCTGTTTATCACCATCGCATGTGGTGCTATCTCAGGTTTCCACGCGACTCAGTCCCCACTGATGGCACGCTGTCTGGAAAACGAAAAGAACGGACGCTTTGTGTTCTACGGAGCGATGATCGGTGAAGGCGTGATTGCGCTGATTTGGTGTGCGATTGCCCTGTCATTCTTCGGCTCACTGGATGCACTGTCGGCTGCAATCAAAGACGGTGGTCCGGGTAACGTCGTGTACAGTTCATCATTTGGTCTGCTGGGCGTATTCGGCGGTATCATTGCCTTCCTGGGTGTAGTTATTCTGCCGATCACCTCTGGTGACACCGCATTCCGCTCCAGCCGCCTGATCCTGGCTGAATACTTCAACATGGAACAGAAGACCCTGCGTAACCGCCTGCTGATGGCTATGCCTCTATTCGTGATTGGCGGCATTCTGACTCAGGTTGATTTCGGTATCATCTGGCGTTACTTCGGCTTTGCCAACCAGACAACAGCCGTGATGATGCTGTGGACAGCGTCTGCTTACCTACTACGTCACAATAAACTGCACTGGATCACGACTATCCCTGCCATGTTCATGACTGCGGTATGTATCACCTTCATCCTCAACAACAGCACACTGGGCTTTGGCATGCCAATGCAAATCTCGACCATCATTGGTCTGGTGGCAACCCTGGCTATCACTGTGTACGTGATTAAGATTTCGAAAGGCAAAGGCGAAACTGACCTGGCTGACGAAGCCAAGCCAGCAGCCGGTGCGACCGAGACTGCGTAAAGCAGACGCTCACCGATAATGCTGCAACAACAAAGGGCTCCGCAAGGAGCCCTTTGTTGTGATGCCGCAGCCGGTCTTTGCGACACCTCGTCTGTTAAGGCGAATCTTGCCTGTTAAGCCACCCAACCTCTTAGCGCGATAAACCGATTGCAATCAAAAGCGATGGCAATTCCGATATCAATAGCAGGCGTCAGCGACACAAAGAAAACAGGCTGGCATCTCGCCAGCCTGTCACTTAATCAACCTGTTTAATCTGCAGCTCTTTCGGCACTTCAAAGAACATATTTTCTTCGCGGCCCAGCACTTCTTCCACGGCAGTCGCACCGAGTTCCTGAATCCGATCTAAGATCTGGTTAACCAGCTCTTCCGGTGCAGAAGCCCCTGCGGTGACACCAATCAGGCTTACCCCCTGTAACCAGGCTGCATCAATATCCTCCGGACAATCAGTCAGATAGCCCGGCGTACCCAGTTTTTCCGCCAGCTCTTTGAGACGGGTTGAGTTGGAGGAATTTTTTGAGCCGACCACAATCATCACATCCACCTGCTCTGCCAGAATTCGTACGGCGTCCTGACGGTTCTGGGTTGCATAACAGATATCGTCTTTACGCGGGCCCTGAATCTGCGGGAACACTTCACGCAGCTTGTCGATCACATCAGCGGTTTCATCGACTGACAATGTAGTCTGGCTGACATAGTGCAGATGAGACGGGTCTTTGACCTTGGCCTGCAGAGCCACCACATCGTCTGGTTTTTCCACCAGATACATGCCTCCGGTCACGCTGGCATACTGCCCCATGGTCCCTTCCACTTCCGGGTGACCGGCATGACCAATCAGTACCACTTCCATATTACGGCGGCTGGCGCGTGCCACTTCCATATGCACTTTAGTCACCAACGGACAGGTCGCGTCAAATACAGTCAGATCACGCTCTTTGGCTTCCAGACGCACCGCCTGCGATACCCCATGAGCAGAGAAAATGACGATATTGTCATCCGGTACTTCACTCAGCTCTTCAACAAAGATGGCACCGCGCTGCTTCAGCCCCTCGACCACAAAACGGTTATGCACCACTTCGTGACGGACATAAATCGGTGGCTGATACATTTCTAGTGCACGCTCAACAATGCTGATGGCACGGTCAACGCCGGCACAAAAGCCGCGCGGGTTCGCTAACAGTATTTTCATGGGATTGCTCATGGTTCTCTTTTAAGCTGGCTATTCTACGTTATTCGACCGACAAAATCTCAACATCAAAAATGACATCCTGGCCCGCGAGCGGGTGGTTAAAATCGACAGTGACCGAATCACCGGCAATGTCGGTAATAATACCCGGAATTTCCATACCATCGGGGCCGCTGAAGGCCATGATAGTGCCAACTTCCACTTCCGCGTCACCGACAAATTTGCTGCGATCCATGTAGTGAATGTTGTCCGGATTAGGGGCGCCGAAAGCATCCGCCGCCGCCAGTTCAATGGACTGGCTATCGCCAGCCTGCAGCCCCAGCAGACACTGTTCAAAGTTATCACTCAGGCTACCGTCACCGATGACCAGTTTGGCCGGTTTGCCAAAATTGTGGGTGCTGTCGGCCACTGAACCGTCTTTAAGTTTGATAGTAAAATGCAGAGTTACTGCCGAGTCTTGGCTAATCGTAGTCACGTTCAGGCTTCCTTAAGTTGGGTTATTGGAGTCGTTTGCCGTTACAGAGGTGTCTGTCAGCTCAGGTAACGCGGCTGACGGCACGCCAATTACCTCATTTCTTGCTGATGAGGTGTGATGGCGGGTGTGACTCTATCTCTCACTGGCTTGCCATGCTACCCAGGCTGCGAGCAGTCCGCTGCGGTCGCCAATCCGCAGCAACTGTTCAGCGCACAGATCAACGGCACTGCCAGATATAGTTATCGGAGCACTGTGTAGTGTTAGATAACTGTGTAGTGTTAGATAACAAAAAGCGCCCCCCCGAATCAACGGGCGGCGCTTAGGGTTATTATGACTTCGTCATCTAGGCAGTCTGTTTCTTAGGGCGGAAACCATCCGCAATGATCATGACCGCACCAATACAGATTGCGCTGTCAGCCAGGTTGAATGCCGGCCAGTGGTAGGTGCCCCAGAAGAAGTCGAGATAATCGACCACAAAACCGTGCACTACCCGGTCGAACACGTTGCCGACCGCACCACCAATAATCAGCGCGTAAGCAACGTTGTTCCACTTGTCGCTGGCTGGCAGGCGTCGCATCCAGAACGCCAGCATACCCACCACCACAAAGGCGATAGCGGTAAATAACCAGCGCTGCCAACCGGCCTGGTCACTCAGAAAACTGAATGCCGCACCGTAGTTGTGGACGTACAGCAGGTTAAAGAATGGCAGAACTTCAATTCGGTTCTCCCAGCCAAACCCCATACTGTTCATGACTACCAGCTTAATGCCGATATCCGCAACGAAGACAAGGAGCGCCAGCCACAGCCAGCGGACTCCCGATTGTTTAAGTGTAAGTACTTGCGTCATGCAACCTATCTTTGATTAAGCAAATTTACGGATTTCGCCGTCACCTTCCACGTTGGACACGCAACGACCACAAATAGTTTCATGACCTTTGATGGTGCCAACTTCCGGAGTGTGGTGCCAGCAACGGTCACACTTCTCAGCTTCAGTTTTGCTTACCTGAACGAACAGGCCGTCAATGTCGGTCGCCTGAGCCGCATCGCTCTTCTCAGCCAGCGGTTTTACGCTCGCTTGCGAGGTCAGCAGAACAAAGCGCAGTTCGTCATCCAGTTTGTTGATGATCGCCGCCAGTTCATCGCTGGCGAACAGAGTCACTTCCGCCTGCAGAGAGCCACCGATGGTTTTCTCATTACGCGCGCTTTCCAGCAACTTGTTTACAGCGCCACGAACTTTCTGGATTTCAGTCCAGAATTCGTTGTTCAGCTCTTCACCATCGTTCAGACCAAACAGGCCTTCATACCATTCGCTGACAAACACGAATTTATCGCGTGCTTGACCGTTTGGCTGGTTAACCGGCATGTCATTCCAGATCTCATCTGCGGTAAACGACATGATAGGTGCCATCCAGCGAACCAGCGCTTCGACGATGTAGTACAGCGCCGTCTGACAGCTGCGCTGGGCATTACTGCCCCGTTTTGCGGTGTACTGACGGTCTTTGATCACATCCAGGTAGAATGAGCCCATTTCGATAGAACAGAAGTGCATCAGACGTTGCACCACCGCGTGGGTGTTGTAATCCTGGTACGCTTTGACAATCTCTTGTTGCGCCGCCAGAGCGCGAGCAACGGCCCAGCGATCCAGTGCCACCATCTCTTGTGGTGCCACCATGTCCGTTGCCGGATCAAAACCATTCAGGTTGGCCAGGAAGAAACGCGCCGTGTTACGGATACGACGGTAAGAGTCCGCGCTGCGTTTCAGGATCTCATCCGATACCGCAACTTCACCGGTATAGTCGGTTGAAGCCACCCACAGACGCAGAATATCTGCACCCAGTTTATTGGTGACATCTTTTGGAGCAACCACGTTACCAATCGATTTCGACATCTTACGGCCCTGACCATCAACCACGAAACCGTGGGTCAGCACTTCTTTGTAAGGGGCTTTACCTTTCATCGCCACTGATGAGATCAGTGATGACTGGAACCAACCACGGTGTTGGTCTGAACCTTCCAGGTACATGTCTGCTTCTGCGCCGTTAAACTCCGGACGGTTATCCACCACAGCGTAGTGTGTCACACCTGAGTCAAACCATACATCCAGCGTATCAAGTACTTTTTCATAGTTGTCAGCATCAGCGCCCAGCAGTTCAGCAGAATCCACATCCCACCATGCCTGGATACCTTTTTGCTCAACCAGTTGTGCGACCTGCTCAATCAGAGCCGCGCTGTTTGGATGCAGTTCAGCCGTCTCTTTATGCACGAACAGGGCAATTGGCACACCCCAGGTGCGCTGACGAGAGATACACCACTCAGGACGGCCTTCCACCATGCCCTGAATACGGCTTTGACCCCAGTCCGGCATCCATTTAACGCCTTTGATTGCGCTCAGTGCCTGCTCACGCAGACCGGCTTGATCCATAGACACGAACCACTGCGGCGTGGCGCGGAAAATGATTGGCGTTTTATGGCGCCAGCAGTGCGGGTAGCTGTGCTCGTAGGCATGGTGATGCAGCAGCGCACCATGCTCTTTCAGTACTTCAATCACTGAATCGTTGGCTTTAAATACGTGGTGACCGGCGAACAGTTTGGTATCGGACAGATAGACACCGTTTGAACCCACCGGGTTGGCGACTTCCAGACCGTAATGCTGACCCACCGCAAAGTCTTCCTGACCGTGGCCAGGCGCAGTGTGAACCACACCAGTACCAGAATCCGTCGTCACGTGGTCGCCCAGAATCGCCGGTACAGTGAAATCGTAAAACGGGTGGTTGAACTGACTCAGTTCTAGATCCGCACCTTTAGTAAAACCAAGGAAGTGGAAATGCTCGATACCGGCGCGATCCATCACAGATTTCGCCAGCTCAGACGCCACAATAATACGCTCAGGCTGTTCGCCTTCGGTTTGGATCAGAACGTATTCCAGATCATCACGCAGACAGACTGCGCGGTTCGCCGGCAGTGTCCAAGGCGTAGTGGTCCAGATAACGATTGAGATATCGCCCTGACCTTCATGGCCTTCGCTCAGGCTGAATTTAGACAGTACCGCTGCCTGATCCGCAGCTTTGAAGCGCACATCGATAGAAGGAGAAACCTTATCTTTGTACTCCACTTCCGCTTCTGCCAGCGCACTACCACAATCCGTACACCAGTGAACCGGTTTGAAACCTTTCAGCAGGTGGCCGTTGTCAGCAATCTTGCCCAGCGCGCGGATGATGTTCGCTTCGGTAGCAAAATCCATCGTACGATATGGTTTATCCCACTCACCCAGGATACCCAGACGCTTGAAGCCCTCTTTCTGGCCTTCAACCTGACCGGCTGCGTATTCACGACATTTTTCACGGAATTCAGCCGCGGTCACTTTCTGGCCCGGCTTGCCCACTTTCTTCTCAACCATCAGTTCGATTGGCAGACCATGGCAGTCCCAGCCCGGGATGTAAGGTGCGTCAAAACCTGAAAGTGTTTTGGATTTAATAATAATGTCTTTAAGAATCTTGTTCAGTGCGTGACCAATGTGAATATCACCGTTGGCGTACGGAGGGCCATCGTGTAATACGAAAGATTTTTTGCCTTTTTTAGCTTTACGGATTTCACCGTACAGATCTTCTTTGTACCAACGCTCAAGCATTTCTGGCTCACGATTGGCCAGATTACCGCGCATCGGAAACCCTGTTTCAGGTAGGTTCAGGGTATCTTTATACTCACTCATCGATTCTTAATTCCGTTATATTGGGCGAAGTTAGACATTATGGTATCCGGTGGAATCAACCGGTTAACCCTTAAGCTGACGCAGCCACACCCTTGCTGCCTCAGCATCCAATTCTATTTGCTGTTTCAGAGCCTCAAAAGACTCAAATTTGTGTTCATTACGCAGCTTGTGTAAAAGCGCGACTTCCAGCTGCTTGCCATATAAATTGCCCTGAAAGTCGAATAAATGCACTTCTAACTGCTGACGAACCCCGTTGACTGTCGGGCGTTGGCCAATATTGGCCACACCGCCAAGCGGCTGTTCGCCCAAGCCGTACGCTTGCACCACATACACACCAGAAACCGGCGATACGCAGCGCTTGAGCGGAATATTAGCCGTAGGAAAGCCTATCGTCCGGCCAAGTTTGCGACCATGCGAAACGCGCCCACTGATACTATAGTGACGCCCCAGCATGTGTGCCGCACTCTCCAGCTCATCACTGGCCAAAGCTTCACGAATCGCAGTACTGCTGACCCGCAACTGCTGTAAACAGAAGCTCTGAGTACTGACCACTTCAAAACCGTAACGTAAACCTGCCTGCTCAAGCATGGCAAAGTTACCTTTACGGCCACGGCCGAAGCGGAAGTCATCGCCAACCACCAGAAACTTAACACCCAATCGGGCCACCAACAAGTCACGGATAAATGCCTCCGCTTCGATGTTGGCAAAGTGGTGGTTGAAGTTCACACACAATAGACGATCGATACCCAGCTTACCGATATGGACAAACTTATCTCTCAATCTTGTTAACCGGGCAGGAGCTTTGTCTTTCAGGAACAGCTCCATAGGTTGCGGTTCAAACGTCATCACTACCGAGGGCAGATCAAACAGCTTTGCCCGCTCAGCAACCTGATTTAATACCTGTTGATGACCGAAATGGACACCATCAAAGTTTCCTATAGTCAGTACACAGCCGTTATGCTGTGCTTTGATGTTATGAATACCGCGAATCAATTCCATTGGAATACGCTTAAAACCTATAGTTCTCAGTTATATTGGTGTGAAACCGACGGATTATAACCTAATCAGCGTTAATCTGTCGCCGCTTTTAAATCTTTTAACCGGATCCCCAGCACTAACGCGGTGAGGAAATAAACAATTGCCCCCAGTGCGATCAGAGCTGTTAACATCAGGCCGCGCTGCATCAGTCCCCAATCCAGCCAGACAGACATGGCTTGCATCTGCCACAGAATGGCCGCGACCATAGCGCCCCCGGCCAGCGCGAGACGGATAATAAAACGCATGGTCTGTGCCGAAACCCGATATACCCCTTGCAGATGCAGACCCCGGTACAGCAGCGCCATATTGATGAAGGCAGACAAAGCCGTTGCCGCCGCCAGGCCGACATAGCCGTAAAACCAGGCGAAGATGGCATTGAACACTATGTTGCTCAGCATCGCAATGATGCCGTAACGGACCGGGGTTCGCGTATCCTGGCGAGAGTAGTAACCCGGTGCCAGAACTTTAATCAGCATAAAGTTCAGCAGGCCAGCTGAATAGGCCAGCAGTGACGCCGATGCCATCTGCACATCTTGCGGCGTAAACTCACCACGCATAAACAGCACCATCAGCATCGGCTTGGCTAACACCATCAGACCCAGCATCGCCGGGACCCCCAGCAGAATAACCATTCGCACCCCCCAGTCCATGGTATGGGCAAAGCCATCGCTGTGTGCATCGACGTGGTTACGCGATAGCGCCGGCAGAATAACGGTCGCGATCGCGATACCGAACAAACCAAGCGGAAACTCAAGCAGGCGATCCGAATAGTACAACCAGCTGATCGAGCCGGTATGCAGAAAACTGGCCACAAAAGAGTCGAACAACAAGTTGATCTGACTGACTGAAACACCAAATAAAGCCGGAATCATCAATGTGCGAATTTTAACCACTCCGGGATCTTTCCAGCCCCATTTGGGTTTCACCAGCACACCGGCCTTGATTAAAAACGGCAATTGAAACAAAAACTGAACCAGACCGCCTAAAAACACCCCTATTGCCAGGCCGACTTCTGGTTGCTCAAGGTTTGGCGAAACAAACCAGGCACACAAGATCATCATGACATTGAGAAACACTGGCGTAAAAGACGACACGGCAAATTTGCCCAGGGTATTCAATACCGCCCCAGACAGCGCAACAAAGGTGATGAACCACAGATAAGGAAAGGTAATCTTAAGCAGAAAACTGGCCAGCTCGAATTTGGGGGCTGCCGGGCCGTCATTGAGCCAGTCCAGAAACCAGCCCGCCCCAAACAGAGCCGTCACCGCACCCGAGCACAAAACCCCGATTAAAGTAACGATAGTCACCAGCACCCCCAACGTACCAGAGGCCCGGGCGATAAGTTCACGGGTTTTATTGAGGTCACCACTGGCGTGATACTCGGTCAAAACCGGCACAAAAGCCTGCGAGAAAGCACCTTCAGCAAACAGACGACGTAAAAAATTAGGAATGCGGTTGGCAAAGAAAAAGACATCCGCACTGGCTCCTGCGCCCATTAAGTTCGCGACCACTATGTCCCGAACCAGGCCCAGGACGCGCGAAATCAACGTCATGGCACTGACTATCATGCCTGACTTGAGCAAGCGTTTACTCACGGTAACCTCGAAAAATACGCGAAAACAACATTATCTTTCCCTGCCACTAAATAATGTCAGTGAGAGATCAGATAAGTATTAGCATTGGCAAAAAAATACTGTTAGAATCCACGCCATCTTAACCGCGAAGACCTTCCGATACCAAACTTGTTTGGCTTAGATGGGTTTTTGCACAAATCATTTGACAATTAAGTGCAAATAGGGGATATTTCCGGCCCTTAAATTGTCACCGAACTAAAGTTTTTGGGAGTTAGACCCTTGGCAAACTGTAAATCTGCTAAGAAGCGCGCTATCCAATCTGAAAAACGTCGCCAGCACAACGCTAGCCGTCGTTCAATGATGCGCACTTACATGAAGAAAACTGTTGCTGCAATCGCTGCAGGCGACAAAGAAGGCGCAACTGCTGCATTCGCAGCTGTTACACCAATCCTGGACCGTATGGCAACTAAAGGCCTTATTCACAAGAATAAAGCAGCTCGTCATAAGTCTCGTTTCGCTGCTGCTATCAAAGCTCTGTAATCAGAACTTGATAACCCAGTGATAAAAAAAACCGGCTTCTGCCGGTTTTTTTATTGCCTGTCATTTTTTATCGACCGAATTACTGATTTTCAGCTCAATGATTCATCTCGATAGCATCGTAGCCCCAGCGCTCTTATCTCCGTAACCTGCCTGCTTGTCTACGGATAACAGCAAAAACGCTGACACTACGGCCAAATTAAGGCTCGCAGTACAACCGATGCAGTAACTCAATCATCAACTTTACTTCATCACTGCTGAGCGTGTAATACACAGTTTGTGCTTCTTTACGCGTCTCAACTAAACCATCCCTTCTCAGCCAGGCCAAATGCTGTGACAACGCTGACTGACTCAATTCCAGTCTGCCACACAGTTCCCCTACGGATAGCTCCTGATTATGCAGTAAGCATAGGATCTGCAGCCGTCTCTCATTCGCCATCGCCTTTAACAGCACCACTGCCTGAGCGGAGTTTTGTTCCATTTCTTGTAGGTTCATGAGTAAGCCTCTTTGACATAACCGTTTCAGCCAAACCATGGCATTTATTTTTATTCACAAACGGCCTGCGTCCTTGACCGCCAAGTACTTACGTACTTCCGTCATGATGGATATCCCACAATCTGGGTCAAAAAACCCGGACTGTCCATCAGTTCGCCTCAAATTACCGACATCATCATTGCCCAAGAAAGCGGTTACAAAGAGATTATCAGTGGCGTGATAGTAATCTATTTGTAAACAGTAATAAAATATTCATTCAAATAAATTGCTGAAATCAGCATCATAAACATTCTTTACCGCCGGATGCTGAATCATTCGTTCGGCAAAAATAACGTAGTATTCCTCTTTAATTTCTTCAATCCGGCTGACCAGTTGCAGCGACAATTCCTGCTCCATCTCATTCATATACATCAGCGGAGCCATAAAAATCACCTCGGGATGATAGCGGGCAAATGCTTTCATTAACGCTGCGTCATCAAATTCGCCCAGAATATTGGGCTGGATTCCCTGATGATCAAACCACTGGCGTACTTTTCTCCCCATCGCTGTACGACTGCCCGGGATCAATAATTTACGCTGTTCCAGTACCGCCGGATAATCACTGTTATCCAGACTGCCGCTGGAAAAAAAGCCCATATGACTCTCACCGAGCTTTTTACTGAATAAACCCGGGCTTTGACCGGAATCCACCGGACAATCCGACAAGATCATATCCAGTTTATGTTGTGATAACTGCTCCAGCAGCATTTCGTGGGTCGATTCGAAACAGCGTAAATGGATGCTGTTGTCAGCCGGCACTGTGGTCATCAGGATTTTACTCACCAGCCGTTTCGACAGAGCATCGGCTACGCCAACATCAAACAACACATTATTGCGCTGACTGTAATTCACAATATCCAACATCTCGTAACTGAGGCCAAACATGCGGTCGGCATATTTAAAGACTAACTGACCCAGTTCCGTTGGCTCAAGGCTGCGTCCGTTGCGCTTAGTCAGCTTGCCCGCCATGCGTTCTTCCAGCGCTTTGATCTGGCCGGTAACCGTTTGCGGAGTCAGAAACAGTGCATCCGCAGCTTTAGTCACGGAACCTTGTTTGCACACCATCCAGAAATAATAAAGATGGTTGTAATTAAGATGAGACATAGTAATTGCCAGTCATTGATAAACCTAGTGAGTGAGTTTGTTTATAACAGAAGCCCTGACCGCTTCGCAACAAACTCGATATTTTCGAAGCAAATACACAAAAAACTCAGTAATTACGAAACAAATCCCTTTCAATATGACAGTGCTGACATAAATTTTATCGCCAAAATGGCTAAAAAGGAGCTGAGCGTTAAAATTTTTTCTTTCCCCAGCGGCAGAGTTCAATCAAAAAAAACAACTTAAAAACAGTTAATTACAAAACAATCAACCAAGCCAGTCAGTACAGAAAATGAGCTAAATGACAAACCACTCGATTTGAAAGCGTTCTGTCATATTACTGCAATATTCACGCTCTACTATCGCGCACAGATTCAACAACCGACCACACAATATCCAAGGGTCAATGGAGAAAACAATGATCAACCAAGCAACTTCCGCAGCTGCGCCAATTTCAAGTACCACACGTTGGCTGCGCTGGGCAAACTTGGGTTTCATGCTGTATCTGCTGCTATTAGCGGTGGCTATGGTGGGCAGTGGCTTTAAATTGGCCACAGGTGATCAGGCTAAAGTCCTGTTTGAATTTGCCTCCCATCCGATTGCTGGCCTGATGATAGGCCTGGTTGCAACCGCACTGATTCAGTCTTCCAGTACCGTAACTTCTATTATTGTTGGTCTGGTTGCCGGAGGCCTGCCAGTTGAAACCGCCATTCCGATGGTGATGGGTGCTAATATCGGCACAACAGTCACCAACACCCTAGTCAGTCTTGGCCACATGCGTTGTAAAGAAGAGTTCAAGCGCGCTTTTGCCAGCGCCACGATTCATGACTTCTTTAACGTGCTGGCAGTCGTCATCTTCCTGCCACTGGAAATGATGTTCGGCATTTTGGAAAAAATCTCCCACTGGCTGGTATCACCTCTGCTGGCAACGGGCGACATGAGCATGAAAGGGCTCAACTTCATTAAACCAATCACCAAACCTGTGATCAGCGCGCTGCAAGATCAGTTTGCCTCATTCGGGGACGTGCTAGGTGGTGTAGCCCTTATCGTACTGGGTATTGCGACCATCTTTGTCGCTATCACTGTGATGGGCAAACTGATGAAGAGCCTGATGGTGGGTCGCGCTCGTGACATTTTGAAAAACGCCATCGGCCGCGGACCGCTGCACGGAATTTTTTCCGGCACCGTAGTCACCGTTCTGGTTCAGTCGTCATCAACCACAACCAGTCTGATGGTTCCTCTGGTGGGGACTGGCGTGCTGAAAGTACGCGAAGTGTATCCATTCACTCTGGGCGCAAACATTGGTACCTGTATCACAGCACTGCTGGCAGCAACGGCGGTCTCCGGTGAGTTCGCGGTGTTTGCCCTGCAAATAGCTCTGGTACACCTGACCTTTAATGTCCTGGCAACGGTACTGATTTACGGCGTGCCTTTCCTGCGTGAACTGCCACTGAAAGGCGCAGATGCGCTGTCAGAAATGGCCGTCAAAAACAAAGCTGTAGTGGCGCTGTATCTGCTATCACTGTTTATCCTGCTTCCGGGTGTGATTCTGGCGCTGAGCTCTTAAGCGCCCCATTGACTCTGATCAAAGCGCTCTCCCTTGGAAGCGCTTTTTTATTAACTGAATCAGGAAGGCTCAGCCTTACTATAGATTGTCGCCGGCCGATAAGTTGACTCAGGCAAAAATAGGTTGCTACAGACAAGAAAACGCCGCTAACAAGCGGCGTTTTCTATATTGCAGCGGACAGCAGGGTCAGACCGAGAACGGATACTGAATCGGGTCATGGAATTCATACCCCGTGACTTCAAAATCATCCAGCGTCACCCAGGTTTCCAGATCGTGCAACGATTTGATATCCGGGTTAATGTGGAACTGCGGCGCTGTCAGCGGCTCGCGCTTGAGCTGAACATCACGCATCAGTTCAAGCTGATCCTCATAGATATGCGCATTGACAATCTTGTGGAATGCCTGACCCGGCTTATGACCGGTAATCTGCGCCATGATGGCCAAAAACGCATACACCTGAACCATGTTAAAGTTCAGCCCGAGCGGAACATCACACGAACGCTGCGTACTGTTCAGGTACAAGGTATCACCCAGCAGAGAAAAATGATGACTGTACATACACGGACGCAAACAGCCCATGTGAAACTCACCCGGATTGTAAAAATTAAGAATTTCGCCGCGATCATCAACACCGCGACTCAGATCATCAACAATCTTTTTTAACTGGTCGATATGACCACCATCCGGCTTGGCCCAGGCGCGGCCCTGTACACCGTATACCCGACCCATGTCATCGTCACCTTTGCGATACGGATTATTCAGCCATGCCTGATTGAGATTGGCATTCGCATCCCAGGTTTTCGTCCCCAGTTTGCGAAAATCTTCCGCACTGTCATAACCCCGGATATAGCCCAGTAACTCAGCCACTGCCGCTTTCCAGAAGCTTTTCCGGGTGGTCACCAGTGGAAACTGGTTATTAGCCACATCATAAGTGAGATCGGCATTAATCACCGTCAGACAACGTTTACCGGTGCGCTCATTCTCAACCCATACGCCTTCATCGACGATGCGCTGACAAAGATCTAAATACTGTTTCACTACTAACCCTTACTTCGCCGCAGCCTGATCCTGGAACCGGCCGCGTTTGTAGGCCCATACCATTAAGAGTACGCCGCCAAAAATCATTGGTGTGGAAAGAATTTGCCCCATTGAAATGATACCGCCAAACAAGCCTAACTGGGCATCCGGTTCACGGACAAATTCAACCAGGAAGCGGAATGTACCATATCCGGCCAAAAATAGCCCTGATACCGAGCCTAAAGGACGAGGCTTCTTAATAAACCAGTTGAGAATAAAGAACAGCACCACGCCTTCCAGAGCAAATTCGTACAGCTGGGATGGGTGACGCGGCAACGGCCCCGCCCCCGGGAACACAACCCCCCAAGGCAGATCGGTCGCTCGTCCCCATAGCTCACCATTCATAAAGTTACCTAAGCGCCCCATCCCCAGGCCGAACGGCACCAGCGGTGCGACAAAATCCGCCACACCAAACAAGGTGCGCTGATTTTTATGCGCATACCAGAACATGGCCGTAATAACGCCAAGCAGACCACCATGAAATGACATGCCGCCGGTCCACACTTTAAACAGGTAAAGCGGATCATCCAGGAACATCTCGAAGTTGTAGAACAGCACATAGCCAACCCGGCCGCCGATCACTACCCCAAGGAAAGCGGCAAACAACAGATCAGACACCTGCTCACGATTCCAGCCACTTCCCGGCTTATCGGCCCGGCGGTTCGCCAGCCACATAGCAAACAGGAAACCAACCAGATACATCATGCCGTACCAGCGCACAGAAACTGGCCCGATAGAAAAAATGACGGGGTCAATATTAGGAAACTCAAAATAGCCCTGAGACATAAATTAGTATTCTCTTGTTTTTGGATAAATCAGATTATTGCATCAACATAGATACAGCGACGAACATCAGAAAAACGGCAAAGAAACGCTTCAGAACCGCGGTAGGTAAACGGGTAGCCAACCGGGCGCCGATCCGGGTAGTCAGCATTGAGGTTGAGGCAATGGCCACCAGCGCAGGCAGATAAACATAACCCACACTGTACTTAGGCAGCCCTTGGGCATGAAAGCCATGCAACACAAAGCCGAGCATACCGGCAATCGCAATCATACAGCCACACACAGAAGAAGAACCGACCGCTTTTCGCATCTCGACACCGTGGTGATTGAGGAAAGGCACGGACAAAGAACCGCCGCCAATCCCGGCCAGGCTGGAGACAATACCGATGCCGCTGCCGTACAGACCAGTCAGCGCCGCCCCCCGGCATCGGTCGCGTTCGGGTTGATTTGATTGAGCGGAACATCTGCAGCGCCAATAGCACAACAATGACACCAAACACTTTTGGCAGATACTCACTTGGGATCCATTCTGCGATCACCGAGCCAAGAAAACCACCAGCCAGCACGCCGGGTAGTAGCCATTTGACGACAAACATGTCGACGTTACCCAGTTTAAGATGATTGATTGCAGATGAGCCAGAGGTCACTATGATGGTGGCGAGCGAGGTCGCTAAAGCCAATTGCATGATAATGTCCGGTGTAATTCCGGCATAAGGCAACAGAAACAGCAGAGCCGGTACTACCACCAGCCCGCCGCCGATGCCCAGCAAACCCGCCAGCACACCGACCACTGACCCCAATAACAGCAACAGGGCCATTAATTCTATATTCACATTCTGTTCCTATTTTTTTCCCGCACGTACGAAGCCGGCAAAGCCTTTGTCCTCGAAATAAGCCAGCATCATATTATAAATTTCTTTTCCGTAAGGTTGCATCAGCGCTTTGTCAGCAAGCGCGCTCAGCTCGGTCAGCTCGGAATGACGAATCAGATATTTAACCCGAGCCACGTTAGAAGTGTTCATACTCAGGGCCTGATAGCCCAGACCAATCAACAGTAGCGAGCCAATCGGGTCACCCGCCAACTCACCACACACACAAACCGGAATGTTGTGACGCTCACAGATCTGCTGGATCTGCTTAAGTGCCATCACCACCGCAGGATGCATCGATTCATAGACATCAGCAACCCGGGAATTGTTCCGATCGACGGCCAACATATACTGGGTCAGGTCATTCGTTCCCACCGAAACAAAGTCGATTTTATCGGCGATCAACGGTAACAGGTACAACATAGAAGGCACTTCAACCATGATGCCGATTTCCGGCATACGAACCCGGGCGTCGAGTTTAACGCTCTCTTCATAGGCCTGATGGATAAGTTTGATCGCATCATCGAGTTCCTTGGTACCAGAGATCATCGGCAGCAGAATGCTCAGATTATGATGCTCACAACTGGCGCGCAACATGGCCCGCAGTTGAATGAGAAAGATGTCCGGGTGATCGAGAGTAAAGCGAATCCCGCGCCAGCCCAGGAACGGGTTATCCTCTTCAATCGGCAAGTATGGCAACGGTTTATCACCACCGATATCGAGTGTACGCATCACCACCCGCTTGTCAGGGTAGGCCGAGAGCACCGTACGGTATTGCTGAATCTGCTCCTCTTCGGACGGGAAACGGTGCTGGAGCAGGAACGAAATTTCGGTACGGTATAGCCCGACCCCATCGACGCCCTGATTGACGGCTATATTGGTGTCGGCACTCAGGCCCGCATTGAGCAGCAATTCGATACGCTGACCATCTTCGGTAAACGCCGGCTCCGCCATGGCCTCATTGACCATTTGCGACAATTCACGCTCTTCATTAGCCAGAGAGCGGTATTCAGCCAGAATCTGTCTGGCCGGAGAGATAAACAGCTTACCGCTGTAGCCATCGACAATCCCGATTTTGCCGTTAATCTGCTTAAGATTAAGCGATACCCCCATTATGGCCGGGATCCCCAGCGCACGCGATAAAATCGCCGCGTGAGAGTTGGCCGCCCCTTCCATCGAGACCACAGCCAGTAACTTATCTTTTGGCATAGCAGCCAGAACCGACGCTGTCAGTTCTCGCACCACCAGGATAATCGGCTTGTCGATCTGCTGCTGTTCATGTTCGGTGTTGTAGAGGAAAAAGAGCAGGCGCTGACCTAGTTCACGCACATCCTGGGCCCGCTCACGCAAATAGTTGTCAGACATGCGGGCAAAACGGTTGGAATAAGATTCCACCACCTGACGCAGCGCCCAGTCCGCGCGATCACCTTTGAGGATCTGCGCTTTAAGATCCTTACGCAACATCGGATCGTTGAGTAAGTGGGTAAACAGGTCGAAGATCGCCAGGGCTTCTTTATTGATTTCACTGTCGAGCTTTTTACGCATTTTACGAAAATCGCCCAGTGCACTTTCAATTGCACGCGCCAGCCACTCCTGTTCACGATCCATATCAAGGGTAGAGGCAGGGGCAACATCGTACAGCTGTGGCTGTGAGTCATCCCACCACAGCTCGCCAATTGCCACCCCGGATGAAGCCGGAATACCACTGATGGCCTGCTGCTTTTTACTCAGCAGCCAGTGACCCTGGGTCTGGGCATGGGCAATAATCACGGCCAGCTGAGCCGCCAGAGTGACCAGGAAAGAGACTTCCATTTCGCTAAACAGACGTGGCGATTTTTGCTGCACAACCAGCACGCCCAGCACCTGTTTACGGTAAATGATCGGTGTACCAAGAAACGACTGGTACACCTCTTCACCAAGCTGCTTGAAATATTTGAAATTGGGGTGTTTAGACGCTTCCGCCAGGTTAATCGGCTCAGCAGAACGTTTGACCAGGCCAACCAGGCCTTCATCAAAGTCGATCAGGATTTTATCCCCTTTGAACTTCAGGCCCTGGGTTGCCATCAGTTCGAGACGATGCATCTCCTCATTGGCGAGATAGACAGTACAACATTCAGTGCTCATCGCACTGCATGTCTGCTTTACAAAAATATCCAACGCCTGATAGACATCTTCTACCTTTGAAACTTGTTCAACTATATCCCGTAGCTGAGAGAGCATCGCTATCCTCTTCGATTTTTGCGCTTACCTTTCACTTTTCGTTCTCTAAACGGCATCGCTAATGACGCAAACTCTTTCATGGCACGACGATAAACATCACGCTTAAAAGAGACCACTTGTCTGACTGGATACCAGTAACTCACCCAGCGCCAACCATCAAATTCAGGGGTGCTTCCACGTTGCATGTTAATTTTAGCTTCATCGCAATCCAAACGCAGTAAGAACCATTTCTGTTTTTGTCCAATACAGACCGGCTGAGAGTCCCACCGAACCAGACGTTTTGGCAGTTTGTAACGGAGCCAATGACGACTGGTTGCAATGATTTTGACATCTTTTTTTGTTAAACCAACCTCTTCGTAAAGCTCCCGGTACATTGCCTGTTCAGGAGATTCACCCTCATCGATTCCGCCCTGGGGAAATTGCCATGAGTGTTGTCCGTATCGTTTCGCCCAGAATACCTGACCATGGTTGTTACAAATCACAATACCGACGTTAAGCCGGTAACCATCGCCATCTATCACTGGCAAACCTCTATTAAAATCTTAATTGCTTTGATTTTTCCACATATCCCCAACAGGAGCAAACTAACTAATGTGATTCACCTAATATTTATCGCTGACAAGTGCATAATTGAATAACTTTTACTCAAATTTTAAGTTATCAACAAAAGAGTGAGATATAGACCACATTTATTCACGTTTTCTGTGAATAACCATGTGAAGAAGAGTGTGAACTGTGCAAAAACACCTACGAAGAGTCACATCACCGGATTGGACAAAAATCACAAAAACATCAATAAAACCTTAAATATCAATAAATAATGTAAATTTAATTTATTATCACATCAGGGCAGGTGTCGAAAGATCATTCAAAAACCAACAGTGCTCAAAGATCCACCAACCCAGCTGTTATCCACACAGATCCGGAAAGCTACACTTTTAATCTGCCTGAAAAACAACAAATCCCTGTGGCAACCCCCTGTTCATGCATACATACCCCATAAATTTCGCCCTATAAACACCAGGAACTGTGGATAACTATGGTAATGATGATCTTTTATCCACTTTGATCAATTTATCTGCATGATCCTCTGCCCGTCATTTTTTGTTACTATAGGCTTTTTACGACCGCAGTACGCTTTATGAAACCTGAACCCCAGAGCGAACAAGAATTACTCGATCGGGCCTGGCAGATTGCCGGTGTCAGCTTTGCCGATCTGGCCGCGGAAGCCGCGATACCAGTGCCCAACGATCTCTCCCGGGACAAAGGCTGGGTCGGACAATTACTGGAATGGCATTTAGGCGCCAGTGCCGGCAGTAAACCGGAGCAGGATTTTGCCAAACTGGGCATCGAGCTGAAAAGTATCCCGATCAGCTACAGTGCTAAACCGCTGGAAACCACGTTTGTTTGTGTAGCACCGCTGACCGGAATACACGGACTGACCTGGGAACAGAGTCATGTGCGCCATAAGTTATCGCGTGTGCTGTGGATGCCGGTGGAAGGTGAACGGGAGATTCCACTGGCCCAGCGCCGGGTCGGATCGCCGCTGCTCTGGAGTCCGTCGGCGCAAGAAGAGGCGATGCTAAAGGCGGACTGGGAAGAATTAATGGAGTTTATCGTGCTGGGTAAAGTCGGCCAGATCACCGCCCGCCATGGTGAAGTCCTGCAACTGAGGCCCAAAGCGGCCAACGGTAAGGTCAAAACCGAAGCCTACGGCAGCAATGGCAAACCAATTCGCACTCTGCCGCGCGGGTTTTACCTGCGTACTCAGTTTACCGCCCGAATCCTGGCTTCGTATTACGCCTGAGACGGAGTGTTGACCGGATCAGGCAGTTGAACAACAGTAATCAGAGATGCAGGCAGGCCCCAAAGGCCTGCCTGCAATAAATCAGTCTAGTGCCGGGTTAACGGCAGAGGGATCTCACTGTATCTCTGCCCTCCCTCTAAACCACACTCTTCGTAAGCGCAGCTCATACGCAGGTAAGCCTGAGCAAATCCAAGCTGGGCTAATTCCTGTTTAGCGGCATCCAACGAGGAAAAATGCATCGGCTCATCTCCTTTCATCAAAGGTTCAATCCGGTGCCTGACTTCGACCCCAAGCGTGTAGTGCGTGGCATCAGCACATCCTATGACATATACCTTGGGCAGGGGTGCCCCCGGCTTATGCATACCATGCAACCATTTATCCAGTTGTTGTTTGTGCATACGTCACCTCCTTACTATCCAGTGTAGCCGACTGATGACCAGGCTCAATCTTTTACCATGCCGAGCGCCGCACTCAGTGTGCGAACAAATTTCATTTCCTTTTGCCCTGACGGATGGCTTATAGTGGGATTGAAATTAAAAGCCGATGTGTTTCAAGATGCTATCCATTCAGCCTGTACGCCTCTGATCAGAGTTAAGTCTGATACGGCTCATGGACGATAAGGATCAGCCCTCTGTTTGCACTCAGACAAGGAAGGATTATGCAATACACTAAACTGCCTCACTCAAGCCTTGAAGTCAGTAAACTGTGCCTCGGAACCATGACATTCGGAGAGCAAAATACACAGGCAGAAGCCTTCAGTCAGCTCGACTACGCCCTGGAGCGCGGGATCAATTTTATTGATACTGCAGAAA
The DNA here is from genome assembly GCF_019226825.1 of Vibrio ostreae. Taxonomy (NCBI): domain Bacteria; kingdom Pseudomonadati; phylum Pseudomonadota; class Gammaproteobacteria; order Vibrionales; family Vibrionaceae; genus Vibrio; species Vibrio ostreae. The sequence goes on along the minus strand of NZ_CP076643.1, from coordinate 3,341,978 downwards.
TGTATCCGGTGCCCCCGACAGCAGAAACGCAGGGCAAAACGGAACAATTTATCGGTAACTGGCTGGAGAAATCCGGTAAGCGTGAAAAAGTGCTGCTGGCGACTAAAGTGGCCGGCCCGCGTAACGTACCGCACATTCGCGATAATATGGCACTCGATCACCGCAACATTCATCAGGCGATTGATGACAGTCTGAGCCGCCTCAAAACCGACTATATCGATTTATACCAGTTGCACTGGCCACAACGTATCACCAATACCTTTGGTCAGCTTAACTATCCGCATTCAGAACAACAGTCGGAAATTACCCTGATAGAAACCCTCGAAGCACTTAACGATCTGGTGCGAATGGGCAAGGTTCGTTATATCGGCGTATCGAATGAAACACCGTGGGGTCTGATGACCTATCTGCGTCTGGCCGAAAAGCACGATCTTCCGCGTATGGTCTCGATCCAGAACCCGTACAACCTGCTCAATCGCAGTTTTGAAGTCGGCTTGTCAGAAATCAGCCATCACGAAGGGGTTAAGCTGCTGGCTTATTCACCAATGGCATTCGGCGTGCTGAGCGGTAAATATCTCAATGGTGCACGGCCGCAAGGCGCGCGCTGCAGCCTGTACGAGCGCTTCAAACGTTACTTTACCCCGCAGGGTCTCAAGGCAACGGAAGCGTACGTGAATCTGGCCCGTGAGTTCGGTCTGGATCCGGCCCAGATGGCGCTGGCATTCGTCAATCAACGTCCGTTTGTTGCCTCGAATATTATTGGTGCCACCAATCTTGATCAGTTGAAATCAAACATCGACAGCCTGGATGTGGTGCTCAGCGATGAGCTGATGACTAAAATTGAAGAGATTGGCATCCAGTACTCCAATCCCTGCCCATAATTGCAATCATGGCAGTAATCCGGGACTGGCTTATCACCAGCCCCGGACCGTTACGTCGGTATTCGCGCACTGAGTATCCGGCGCAGATGACGCACACGGCGTTCTACTTTGACTTCATCCGGCTCGCTATGACCAATCGGACGACCGTCCGGTTGCAAACCGATATCTTTGAGCAAATGGGTATTATGCCAGGGCAAGTCATAAGCACTGCGACGCACTTTACGTTTCCAGGCACGCTCTTCACGGTGGAGGTCGGCTCGCAGTAACAGGGTAGCCAGCTGCAGATAAATTGAATGACGCATGAGGTTTCTCCAGTTATTAATTCTGACTGGGAAAACAGACCTGACGGTGGGTATAAAAAAGTGGTAATCCCTGTGCGCGGCTGTTTTCCGCAGCCTGACAGGGTACGGATTAATTTACGACGATGCTGAAATCAGGCAATCATGACCTCGAACCACCACAACAGCGGTCACAGATTTGATAGCATGATGGCAAGCGCGATGCAGATGAACAGAATTGAACGTTGTCATGTTGCGCCTCCCAGCAAAGTCATTAATCCAAAAAGAAGTGTATTTTCAGTAAGCTAGGCTTACGGTTAAATAATAATCAACTGAGAATATTGTTCAACCCTTAATCTTGTTTAGTGGCTAAAACAATGCATCCAGCCAGAATCAAGGCCATCACCAGTTGTATATAATGAAAATCAATCCATTGATTCTGGATATGCAATGCTTTTCACTGCCTGAGTGTTTTATCAGCGATAAAAAAAGCCACCGAAGTGGCTTTTTACGGTCAATTAAAATGACCCGTCCGAAATCAGATTGTGTTTATTGAGCAATCGGTACATGGTGGCACGCGACACACCGAGCTCCTTCGCCGCAGTCGAAACCTGGCCGGAATGGGATTCCAGCACCAGCAACAGGGCATCACGCTCGCTACGCTCGCGAATGCTTTTCAGGCTGCGCTTGCCGTCACCGCGCTTAGGCAGATCGAGATCCGACTCTTCCAGCATCACTGAATCCGACATCAGCACGACGCGCTTAATCTGATTCATCAACTCACGCACATTACCCGGCCAGTGATAGCGGGTCAGCACACGCATCGCATCCTCAGAAAAACTACGCGCCTGGGCGTTGTACTCTTTGGAATACTCCACCAGAAAATGCTTCGCCAGTATAGCAATGTCACTGGCGCGCTCTTTGAGACTAGGGACGTTAATGCGCAGCACATTGATGTAATGGTACAGCTCTTCGTTAAAATCACCGTCGATCAGGGCTTTCTCAATATCCGAGGCATTCGCGGCCAGAATACGCACATCCACCGCTTTCATTCCCTGCGCCGTTTCCACCGTCCCTTCCTGCAGAAAACGCAACAGGTTAAGCTGCTGGCTTTTTGGCATGGTAAGAATATCGTTGAGCAGCAAGGTGCCGCCATCGGCCTGATAAAGCAACGGCGTCGACCCTTTATCATCACAGCCGATGCCAAACAATTCGCATTCGAGGCGGCTTTCTGACATCGCACGACAGTTAACCGAGACAAACGGTTTCTGCGCCCGGGCTGAGGTTTTGTGAATCGCTTTCGCCACACTCCCCTTGCCGGAGCCGTTCTCACCATAGATAAGGATGCTGACATCGGTCGGGCCGATACGCTTGATTTGATCGCGCAGACGCTTAACCGGGATCGAATCGCCCATCAGACCCATGTCACCGTTCGCACCAAAATGCGGCCAGACCTTTCTCTCCAGCTTGAGCATACCGAGCTGGTGACCGATAGTACTCAGCAACTGGGCATCCGGGATCGGGGCAGTAAAGAAGTCGATACAAAAGTTGACGATAAACTGGCAAATCGTATCTGAACTGAGCTGAGACTCGCGAATAAACGCCAGCCAGCGCACTTGTTTATGGCTGCTGACCAGATTGGCAATACCATTAAGGCTGAATTCATCGTGGCTGAGATCCACAATACCAATACATGGCCCTGTTTCAGAAAACAGCAGATCGGCTTTACGCAGATCCGCGCACTGCGTGCAACGCCATCCTACTTGTTCTAAAACCGATAACCAGGGCTCGTAGGTTCCACCGACTACGATCAATGAACCCGGCACGGAATCCATGCGGAATTGAGTACCCATCAACTGATTCCTTATTGTTATACCATTTTTATCCAGTGCGACTTTTGGCACTTTCACCACTGACGCTACATTAACGGCACTTGTGAGTGGAGTCTGTCTCAAACATAAGACTATAAAGAAAATTGAAAACTTTCTAGCGCTCAATAACGCAAAAGCGCCATCTTGCTTCAAGAAATAGCGATGAAATTCATCCGGCAAAAACCGAAAATCACCACAAATAAAAAAGCCGCCATAACTGGCGGCCTTTATTGATATTGTGAGCAGTTACGCCTGAGGACGCATTGCTGGGAACAAGATCACATCACGAATAGTGTGCGTGTTGGTGAACAGCATCGCCAGACGGTCGATACCGATACCCTGCCCTGCTGTTGGTGGCAGGCCATGTTCCAGAGCAGTAATGTAGTCCGCATCGTAGAACATCGCTTCATCATCACCCGCATCTTTTGCTTCAACCTGAGCTTTAAAACGCGCATCCTGATCTTCAGCATCATTCAACTCCGAGAAGCCATTGGCGACTTCACGGCCGCCGATGAAGAACTCGAAGCGGTCAGTGATGAACGGGAACTCGTCGTTACGACGTGCCAGCGGTGAAATGTCTGCCGGGTAACCGGTGATGAAGGTTGGCTGAATCAGTTTTGGCTCAGCAGTTTCACCAAAGATCTCTTCCAGCAGCTGACCACAGGTCCAGAACGGTTCTACCTCAACATGCACAGATTTCGCGATGGCGACCATGTGCGCACGATCCTGAACTTTATCGTAATCCAGCGCCTGAATCTCAGCGTGATCCGGGTTGTAGTGCTTAATCGCTTCCAGCATACTCATGCGGGCGTAAGTACCACCAAACTCAACCGTCTCATCACCGTAAGGCATTGACGTTGAACCCAGTACATTCAGAGCAACTGTGCTCAGCATCTCTTCCGTCAGATCCATCAGATCTTTGTAATCTGCGTACGCCTGGTAGAATTCCATCATGGTGAATTCAGGGTTGTGGCGTGGTGACAGACCTTCGTTACGGAAGTTACGGTTGATTTCGAATACACGATCAAAACCACCCACAACCAGACGCTTGAGGTACAGTTCAGGTGCGACACGCAGGTACATATCGATGTCCAGCGCGTTGTGGTGAGTCACGAACGGACGGGCAGTGGCACCACCCGGGATCACGTGCATCATCGGCGTTTCTACTTCCAGGTAACCTTTTGAGCTCATAAAGTTACGGATAGCCGCGACCAGCTTAGAACGGATAATAAACGCGTGACGTGAATCTTCATTGACGATCAGATCGACGTAACGCTGACGGTAACGCATTTCCTGGTCAGTCAGGCCGTGGAATTTTTCCGGCAGAGGACGCAGTGCTTTGGTCAGCAGTTCGTACTGTTCCATGTTGACGTACAGATCACCTTTGCCGGACTTGTGCAGCGCGCCTTTAACACCAACGATATCGCCGATATCCAGACCGTGGTACTGCTCTTTCAGTGCTTTTTGTACGTCTTTCGATGCGTAAGCCTGAATGCGGCCAGACGTTTCCTGGATCACCAGGAAAGGACCACGTTTTGCCATCACACGACCTGCAATCGCCACGACGTGATTCAGCGCTTCCAGCTCTTCTTTGCTCTTTTCACCGAACTCGGCTTGCAGATCGCCCGCCAGGCTGTCACGACGGAAATCATTCGGATGACCGTTCGCCTTACAACCTTGACGGATATGCTCTAACTTACTGCGACGCTCTGCAATCAGTTTGTTTTCTTCCTGCGTGATTTGTGCTTGATTCGTTTCATTTTGAACAGCATCAGTCATTTTGCATGTACCCTGTTTTGTCGGTAAAAAGCTTAAAGACCTGATTTCAGGCTAGCTTCGATAAATTTGTCTAGGTCACCGTCAAGAACCGCTTGCGTGTTACGGTTTTCAACGCCGGTGCGTAAATCTTTGATTCGCGAGTCATCCAGTACGTAAGAACGGATCTGGCTGCCCCAGCCAATGTCCGACTTCGCGTCTTCGTTGGCTTGCTTCTCAGCATTTTGCTTTTGCAGTTCAAGCTCAAACAGTTTTGCGCGCAGCTGTTTCATCGCCTGATCTTTGTTTTTGTGCTGAGAACGGTCATTCTGACACTGCACCACAGTGTTGGTCGGAACGTGGGTAATACGTACCGCAGATTCCGTGGTGTTCACGTGCTGACCACCCGCACCAGACGCGCGGTATACGTCGATACGCAGGTCAGCAGGGTTAATATCAATTGCGATGTTGTCATCAATCTCTGGGTAAATGAATGCAGAAGCAAACGAGGTGTGACGACGGCCGCCGGAGTCAAACGGAGACTTACGCACCAGACGGTGAACACCGGTTTCGGTGCGCAGCCAGCCGTAAGCGTAATCGCCGGAAATCCGTACCGTAACCGATTTCAGACCGGCAACTTCACCTTCTGACACTTCGATAACTTCAGTCTTGAAGCCTTTGGCATCTGCCCAGCGCAAATACATGCGCAGCATCATTGATGTCCAGTCTTGTGCTTCTGTACCACCGGAGCCCGCCTGCAAATCGAGGTAACAATCAGAGCTGTCGTGGTCGCCGGCGAACATGCGACGGAATTCCAGCTGTTCCAGCTTGGTTTCCAACTCGTCCAGTTCAGGGCCGATCTCATCGAACGTTTCCTGATCTTCTGCTTCAATCGCCAGTTCCAGCAGGCCTTCGACATCTTCGAGGCCCTGGTCAAGCTGATCGATAGTATCGACCACAGCTTCCAGAGAGGCACGTTCCTTACCCAGCGCTTGAGCACGCTCAGGTTCGTTCCATACGTCCGGTTGTTCTAATTCTGCATTGACTTCTTCTAGACGCTCTTTCTTGGCGTCATAGTCAAAGATACCCCCTCAGGACATTTGTGCGCTGTGACACATCCTGAATACGGTTTTTAATTGGATTGATTTCAAACATGATTGCTTTTGCTTAATGAATAGAATTTAACCGCAGAATTCTACTGAAAAATGTGACGAAGATACAGGAAAAATTCGTCACATTCTCGCGCGGGAACGCTGTGGGCGCAGCAAAATCCGGGCACAAAAAAAGCGGATGATTGCTCATCCGCTTTTTCGTTTCTATTTGAGCTTACGCATTATCACGCGCCAGCTTTTGTGCCGATGAACCACTAACAAAACACATCACGACTAGCGCGATAAAGGTTGGCAGGATCCAGCCTAGGCCGACTCCAAACAGTGGCAAACCTTCGAAGAAAGAGACATCCAGACCCACCACTTTCGCCGCATCAATCAGCGCGAACAGGAAAGCAACCAGAGTCACCACACGAAACCCCATCATCGGATTAGCCAGTTTACTACGCACAAAGGTCAGCAGAACCAGCGCAATCGCGACCGGATACAGTGCCACCAGCACCGGAATCGACAGCGAAATCAGTTGCGACAGACCAACATTGGCCACAATCGCACACGCGACACCGACAATGATCACCCAACTGCGGTAAGAGAGTGACGTCAGTGAACTGAAGTATTCCGAACAGGCCGAGATTAGACCAATTGCGGTGGTCAGACAGGCCAGCAGCACAATCGCGGACAACACAATCTGGCCATACGGGCCAAACAGGGCCTGCACGTACTGGCTGAGAATATAACCGCCGTTATCAGCACCAGCGGCCACGGTAGCACTGGTCGATCCAAGGTAGAACAGCGAAGTATAGACAGCGGCCAGACCAAACGCGGCAATAAAGGCAGAGCTAATCAGATACTTGGTGGTTGCACGCGCCTCTGTAATGCCTTTATTACGCAGCGCATCGACAATCAGCATGCCGAACATCAGTGCCGCCAGGGTGTCCATGGTGTTGTAGCCTTCCAAAAAGCCTTTGGTAAACGGCTGGGTCGCATAAGGACCTGAAGCCGGCATCCACTCACCCTGCGGATCAATAAACACCGCAACAGCCAGCACAATCAGACCAATGAAAAGTGCCGGAGTCAGCAACTTACCAATCAGATCAATCAGGCGGCCCTGGGACCAGGAGAAGAACATCGCGATCAGGAAGAAGACAATCGAGAAAATAGTCAGGTGCAGTTGGGTTGCTTCAGCAAACAGCGGACTGACCGCCATTTCATAAGCCACCAGACCGGTACGCGGCGCCGCAAAAGCAGGACCAATGATGATAAAAATCAGCACCGCAATCAGAGCTGCAACCTTGCTCGGCAGATCTTTGGCCAGATGCTGCCAACTACCGCCGGCAATGGCGACAGCAATGATCGCCAGCAGTGGCAGGCCCACTGCCGTTAACAGGAATCCACCCATGGCAGGCAGCAAATGCTCACCCGCTAACTGGCCCGCCAACGGCGGAAAAATGATGTTACCAGCGCCCAAAAAGAACGCGAAAAGCATAAAGCCTAAAGCGGCAATATCTGTTAGTTTTAACGTCTGCTTCACAGATAACCCTTAATTATTAATGTAATGAACGTTGTGTATGCACTGGTTAGAATATCACCATTCTAACCACCAGCAGGGGGCGAATAATGACGAAACAGGTCGTTTTTGGCAAGTATAACGACCAAAACGAGAGATTAATTCAAACCTAAAACCCAAAAGCAGCCATTAACACCTTTATACAAAAATTAAGCAGAACAATATTTTAACAACAGACAGAAAGCCCGACTCACCAGGCAGAATAAAACACCAAACATTTAAGTAACACTAGTTATAATTACTTCAACCAATGACGCATTCGATACATTAATGAAAAGCAGCACATTACAAACTAAAGGCTTCAGATTTAAGCAATTTGCCATTCAGGGCGGGCAAAGTGGCATGCCGGTCAGCACCGATGGCGTGTTACTCGGCGCCTGGGCATTCCGCGATACGCCGCAGCGCATTCTGGATATCGGTACCGGTACCGGTCTGCTTGCGCTGATGTGTGCGCAACGCTTTGAGCAGGCACAAATAACAGCCGTGGATATCGACACACACGCGTTTGCAGCCGCCAGTCATAATGTTGCCAATTCCCCCTGGGCTGCACGTATCCGTGTTGTTCAGCAGGATATCCTGCAGACGGATCTTGAGGATCTCTTTGACGGCATCATCTGCAATCCCCCCTACTTCAACAATGGTCAAACCGCACAGCACAGCCAGCGTGCCACCGCCAGACACACCGACAGCCTGAGCCACAGCGCGCTGATTGAGGCATTGTCGCGCCTGCTCAGCGCCAATGGCCGCGCGGCTTTGATACTACCGCTGGTTGAAGGCGAACAATTTATTCAGTTGGCCCAGCAACGCGGCTGGTTTGTGGCCCGACGCTGTGAGGTTCGCCCATCACCACGCAAACCTGTACACCGCTTACTGTTTGAGCTACAAAAGACACAGTGTGACGGCCAGTTCAGTACATTAACCATCCAGGAATCTGATGGTTACAGTGCCGACTTTATTGCCCTTACCCGGGCGTTTTATCTGAAGATGTGAAAATTAAAGATGTGATCTGACTGACGATCCATCTATAATGTGCGCCCTTTAAAATAGACTGATAAACCCAGCGCTTGCGGAGAAACCACAGTGATTAAAACCTTTGCTGACCTAGAACTGGATCCAAATCTTCTTGAAGCCATTGAAGAAATGGGCTTTGAACGCCCAACACAGGTCCAGGCTGAAGCCATTCCACTGGCCCTGGACGGCAAAGACGTACTGGCCTCTGCGCCAACCGGTACCGGTAAAACTGCCTCTTTCGTGATCCCGGCGCTGCAATATCTGCAGGACTTCCCGCGTAAGAAAGCCGGCCCGGCCCGGGTTCTGATTCTGACCCCAACCCGTGAACTGGCCATGCAGGTCGCCGATCAGGCGCGTGAACTGGCCAAGTACACCAAGCTGAATATTTTCACCATTACCGGTGGTGTGCAGTATCAGGAGCACGCCGACATTCTGGCCACCACTCAGGATATCGTCGTCGCAACTCCTGGCCGTCTGCTGGAATACATTGAAGCTGAACGCTTTGACTGCCGCGCGATTGAATGGCTGGTACTCGATGAAGCCGACCGGATGCTGGATATGGGCTTTGGCCCTGCCGTTGATCGTCTGTCAGCCGAATGCCGCTGGCGTAAACAGACGCTGCTGTTCTCAGCCACGCTGGAAGGACGCGGAGTGGAAGGCTTTACTGCCGATCTGCTCAAGAACCCGGCAGAAGTGAAGGCCGAGCCGCCACGCCGTGAACGCAAGAAGATCGCACAGTGGTATCATCGCGCTGACGACATGGCGCATAAAGTGGCGATGCTGAAAGTGATCCTGACGGAGCAGTCTGAACGCGCGATTGTGTTTTTCAAAACACGTGAGCGTCTGGCAGAAATTCGTGCCTTGCTGGAAAGTGCGCAAATTGACTGCTCGTGGATTCAGGGTGAAATGCCGCAGGATCGCCGTAATAATGCTATCAGCCGCTTCCGTGACGGCAGCGTCAACATTCTGCTGGCCACCGACGTCGCAGCCCGTGGTATCGATGTGCCGGATGTCAGCCACGTGATCAACTTCGATCTGCCACGCAGTGCTGACGTATACCTGCACCGTATCGGCCGTACCGCTCGTGCCGGTAAAAAAGGCATCGCCATTTCACTGGTGGAAGCTCATGACCAACCAATGATGGATCGCGTCGCTCGCTACATCAAAGAAGACATCAAAGAGCGCTACGTTGACGGCCTGCGCCCGACACATAAAAAGCCGGTGTTTAAGAAAAAGAAAAAAGACGACAAGAAAAAAGCAGCAGTGAAAAAAAGCGGCGATAAAAAGAAAAGCCCTAAAGCGAAGAAGAAAAAATAACAACGCCGCCAAATGGTCTTGTTAAACGATCTTGTTAAACAATAAAAAAGCCGATGCATGCATCGGCTTTTTATTGCTCGTTCCTCATCAGCCAGATGCCCGGGCCATCACCCGGGCAGGGCTCAAGCGATTAGTGCTCGCGTGTCGCGCGGAACGTAACTTCAGGGAAACGTTCATGGGCCAGGTTAAGGTTCACCATGGTCGGCGCGATGTAAGCCAGGTTGTCACCGCCGTCGAGGGCCAGGTTACTCTGGTTTTTACGTTTGAATTCTTCAAACTTCTTCACATCATCGCACTCTACCCAGCGCGCTGTTGCAACGTTAACACCTTCGTAAATCGCTTCCACGTTGTACTCAGATTTCAGACGTGCAACCACGACATCAAACTGCAGCACACCCACCGCACCCACGATCAAATCGTTGTTCTGCAGTGGACGGAATACCTGTACCGCACCTTCTTCCGACAGTTGAACCAGACCTTTCAGCAGTTGCTTCTGCTTAAGTGGATCTTTAAGGCGGATACGACGAAACAGTTCCGGTGCAAAATTGGGAATACCGGAGAACTTCAGCGCTTCACCCTGAGTAAAGGTATCACCAATCTGGATGGTACCGTGGTTGTGCAGACCGATAATATCACCGGCAAACGCCTCTTCAGCACGCGCACGGTCACCAGCCATGAACGTCACCGCATCCGAAATGCTGACCTGCTTACCGATACGGACATGGTTCATTTTCATGCCCTGTTTATAAGTACCTGATACGATACGCATAAAGGCAATACGGTCACGGTGCTTTGGATCCATATTGGCCTGGATCTTAAACACAAAGCCGCTGAACTTCTCTTCTGTCGCTTCCACTTCTCGCTCATTAGCCTGACGTGGTAATGGCGATGGTGCCCACTCAGTCAGACCATCCAGCATGTGGTCAACACCAAAGTTACCCAGAGCAGTCCCAAAGTAAACCGGGGTCAGTTCGCCGCTGAGGAACATCTCCTGGTCAAACTCATTCGATGCCCCCAGCACCAGCTCCAGCTCGTCACGCAGCTGCGCGGCCAGATCGGCACCTACCTGCTCATCCAGCTCAGGGTTATCCAGGCCTTTAACAATGCGCTCTTCCTGAATCGTGTGCCCCTGACCGGTCGAGTACAGAATCGTCTCATCACGGTGAATGTGGTACACACCTTTGAACTCTTTACCACAACCAATCGGCCAGGTAATCGGCGCACACAGGATTTTCAGCTCGTTTTCCACTTCATCCAGCAGTTCCATCGGATCACGGATGTCACGGTCAAGCTTGTTCATGAAAGTGACGATCGGCGTATCACGCAGACGGGTCACTTCCATCAGTTTACGGGTCCGATCCTCAACACCTTTCGCTGCGTCGATCACCATCAGACAAGAGTCCACCGCGGTCAGGGTACGGTAGGTATCTTCCGAGAAGTCTTCGTGCCCCGGAGTATCGAGCAGGTTAACCAGCGCATCACGATACGGGAACTGCATCACGGAGGTGGTAACTGAGATACCACGCTCTTTTTCCATCTCCATCCAGTCGGATTTGGCATGTTGGGAAGAACCACGTCCTTTAACCGAACCTGCGGTTTGAATAGCGTGTCCGAATAACAGCACTTTTTCAGTGATGGTTGTTTTACCCGCATCCGGGTGCGAGATAATAGCGAAAGTACGGCGTTTCGATACTTCGCCCATAAAAGGTGATGTAGACATGAAAAGGATCTTCTGTTGATGCTAAAGCGCAGAACGATGCCGGCCCTTAGCCTTGCGGTTAACATTTTGGCGGTATTGTCCCTGATCTTAGCGCACGGAGCAACTTTAAGACATCAACAACGATGCCGGAGTGATCAGGACTGATGAACACAAGGCATTTTTGTCGCCGGGTCTCGAATAAAAGCTGAGTTTTCACTTTAACATTAATATCTGCGCCAGAATGGGCTATAACTGATAAAACAAACAGGAAAACCCAAACTCTATGACCCGATTCAGACAAATTCACTCGCTTGCCTTCCGTCAGGCCAAGACCGTATTTATGGTTTCGGTTTTGCTTGGCTTGTGTTTCAGTCTTTACCAAGCGGGGATCGAGTTTCATCAGGAGCAGCAGCGCATTAAGCAACACTACCAGGTTAAGCTGCAACAACACTATGATAATGCCAGTCAGGCCGCCTATCATCTTAATCATCTGTTGGCAGAACAGGTCGCCACCAGCCTGATGGCTGATAATGCTGTCGTCCGGGTGCAACTGGTGGATGACTTTGGTGACGACCTGACCCGCATGGAACAACGCAGCGTCGTGGCTGAGCCCCTGGTGAGATGGCTGGCCCCCTACTTCACCCCGGATCCGCCTCTGTTCAGCCGCCAGTTATACCAGCCGGGTACCGAGGTTCTGGTCGGCACACTGACCTTTGAGGTCGACGGCACCTCCATAGCTCGGGACTTTATTGCCAAAATCCGCCGTGTACTGCTGTTTGATCTGCTGCGCAATATACTGCTGACATCCATTCTACTGGTGTTTTTCTACCGCAAGCTCTCCCGGCCGCTGACCCAGTTGATCGAGTGGGTTCGTAACCTGCCCAACCGTTCTCATACCAACCTGTCGCTGCCCGCCTTCGAGCAGGAAAACGAGATCAGCGAACTGGCCTCTTCGTTTCATTCGTTATGGCGTGAACGCGAGCAGGCTGAAACGAAACTGAATCAGTTGGCCTACTATGACAATCTGACTGGTCTTGCCAACCGCAGTCTGCTGCTGCAGATGTTGACTAAAGCGATCGAACAGGCTGAACAGCACCAACACAATGGTGTGCTGTTTTACCTCGATCTGGATCGCTTCAAAACCATCAATGACTCGCTCGGCCATACCATAGGCGATCGTATGATCACAGCCATTGCCACCCGGCTGCGCGCCTGGGCCAAACAGGATTACATCTGTGCCCGCGTCGGCGGAGATGAATTCGTCGTACTGATACCAGCGCTGGAATCACAGCAGGTTGAAGCGGTTGCGCGCCAGTTGCTGGCGTTGATTTCTAATCCCTATAATGTCGATAATCATCAGCTGTATTGCTCGGTAAGTATCGGGATTGCAACCTTTGCCTCTTCCGGCCATAACAATATCGATGTACTGCGCCAGGCCGATACAGCTCTGTATCGGGCTAAAGTCAGTGGTCGCGGCAAGTACGTATTCTATGAACCAGAAATGCGGGCCCAGGTCGAATCCTTCCTGCAAACCGAAAAAGGGCTGCACGAGGCACTGAATCACCATCAGTTCGAGCTCTACTATCAGCCCCAGCTCAATACGCAGCATCAGATCATCGGGGTCGAAGCGCTGATACGCTGGCATCATCCGCAAAAAGGCCTCCAGGCGCCAGGCCTGTTTATGCCGGTCGCCGAAGAGACAGGGCAAATCCTGCCGATAGGGAACTGGATCATCGAGCAGGCCTTTTATCAGTATGCACAGTGGAAAAAAGCCGGCGTTCTGCCCGCCGAATTTCGTCGTCTGGCGATCAATATCAGCCCACTGCAGTTTGCTCAGGAATCTTTTGTCGAGCACATTAGTGAGGCACTGCAGCAAGCCGGGATCAGCGGAGAGCATATTGAGCTGGAAATCACCGAAAACCTGCTGCTGGAAAATGTTGCTGGTGCGGTGGAAAAAATGCACCGCCTCAAAGAGAGCCAAATCAAGATCTCGATTGATGACTTTGGCACCGGGTATTCGTCACTGCGTTATCTGAAACATCTGGCGGTCGATGTGCTGAAAATTGACCGCTCATTTGTGACCCAGCTTCACCTGGATGATAACGATCAGGCGATCGTGGATACCATCATCATGATCGCTCATCGTCTCGGTCTGGAGGTGATCGCGGAAGGGGTGGAGGATGTGTTTGAGCTCAATGCTCTTAAGCAGCTTGGTTGCCAGCAGTTCCAGGGGTTTCTGTTCGATCAGCCGTTACCGGCCAGTGTGATCACCCAGCGTTTTGCCGACAACCATTATCAGTCATTGTTAGAGCATGCTCTGGAATCCGCTCAGAGCGACGTGTTCAAACAAACGGGTAACTCATGATGATCGCGTCTTCACGCCCTTTCGCGGTCGGATAGTAATTTACCCGCCGATCGATATCATTAAAGCCGAGCTGACAATAAAGCTGATAGGCGCGCTGGTTGCTGTCGCGAACCTCCAGCCAGGCACTTTCCGCTCCCGCTTGCTCGCACATCTCGAGAAAATGCTCCATCAGCTGACGACCATAACCTTTGCCTTGCTGCTCAGGCGCAACCGCAACATTAAGCAACGTCACTTCTCCGACAATATTCTGGGCATAAAAATAACCCACCACTTGTTGCTCAACCAGCATCACCTGATGACAAGCACCGCGGCTTGCCACATCACCGATCATGGTTTGCGACCATGGATGGCTATGCGCGGCCTGTTCAATACGATACACATACTGCACATGTTCGGCAGTTAAAGGGACAAACTCAATAGTCACGATGTCGGTGCTCCGTAAGCACAAATCTGCTGCCACAGATCGCGGCGATGCTGGTTGTTACCGGCGATAGCACGCAGTAACGGCGAGACCAGACGTTTGGCGGCAATCTCAGGTGTGGCATCACAACCGGCAAACCAGATCCATTCCAATGCGGATAAATCCAACTGGGCCAGCTGATGGGGATAAACATGTCTGGCCTGCTCCAGACTGACATGAAAGCTTTTCAGTACCCGCGCAAACAGCGCGCAGTCTTGCGCATCCGGAAAGGTTTCACACACCAGCAATAAACGGCAACCGGCGTCCAGCGGCTGTAGCGATGGCTGAAAGCCGGCCAGTCGCTCGGGATGAACCAGTTCCCAGGTCTGAATGCCCATCGCCTGAAGATAATGCTGTTGCTCAAACATGAATGTGTGCCCGTCAAATGAATGCTCGCCATGCTAACAAACTTGGCTCAGGCCGCTCAAGCAGGAATGCATGAAATGAAGTTAAAAAACGGGAGCCAGCGGCTCCCGTTATCTGTTGTCGTGCAAGTGCGGACTTTCGCTTTAATCCAATTCCGCGAACTCTGCACAGTATTCAATCAGTCCTTCGCGGCCCTGGAGTTCGTTTTCCCACAGAGAGACTATCTGGAAATATTGCTCATGCGCCGGCCATTGACAGTGAAAACCCAATGGGGCCGCAGAATCAAAGCCCAATCGCCCGTAGTAGGCCGGATCCCCCAGCACCACACACGCCGGATAGCCCAGTTCGCCCAACGATGCCAGGCCTTCACGCACCATCTCGGCACCAATTCCCTGACGGCGACAGGACGCTTTGACGGCAAGAGGCGCCAGCCCCTGCCAATTGAGATCTTCTCCGTTGAGCGTGACCGGGCTGAACATCGCATGGCCTATCACTTCACCGTTATCATCACACGCGACCAGTGACAGAGTGCGATGACCATTTTCCCGTAACGCCATCACCAAATTGGCTTCAGCTTCTGTGTCAAACACAGACTTTAACAGGCGGTCGACCGCCAAAATATCTGCTGGAGCCTCAGTTCGAATAAGCATTCACTACCTCATTTTGTGTATTGGGCGTTTGCATGCCTTTATGCACAAAATCGGCCAAATGTTGAAGTAAAATTTGTCCCGCTTTAGGTAATTGTTGCAAATCCACACTATCCATCAAATTTTTGACTTCCAGTCCGAGTTCAGTATCGCCTTCAATCAGCAGACGGCGCTGAAAGAATAAAGTGTCCGGATCTTCTTTGCGTCCCGCGATTAAAATCAACTCATTCAGGTCGCCACTGAAGCTGACATCTTCATGTTTGACGTTATCTGCAACAATCAGACGTTCATTCTCAAAACTGATAAACCAACGTAGACCCAGGTCACAAATCTCAATTTTGAGCCACTTTCCTTGCAGAAACTCAAACTCGCCGTCCTGCAGAGCTTCATGGAAAACCCGTTGCAACACCTGTAATAAGGCGTTTTTTTGTACTGAGTGAGGTAATAAATCGATCGGAGATCGCAAAATTGAAGCAGCATTTTGAACCAGTTGGGTGCGAATCTTGTTAATCACGCGAAATATCCGTTACTTTTTATGCAAGAATGGCGCAATCATAATGGATATAATTGCAGCAATTCCTGTTATACATCAAAAAAACCCACCGCCCGGGGAGCTTTCCAGTAACAGGAATCAAAGTTATAGTTAAGGTTTCTTGTCAAAGTAACACATTCAATGAATAGTACGCGCTATGGACAGTTGGTAGTATCTTGATGCTTTCGCACATGCCTTCGCAAAATATACAGCACTGGTTTGCAAAAATGACGTCGAATAGTCCGTTCTTTTTTGCTTTGCTCGACCATCAACATAAGTATGTGCTGGTCAACGAGCGCTATTGTGACATCGCCGGACTACCGTCTGCAGAACTGGTAGGGATGGATGACGTTCAAGTATTAGGCGAGCAGTTCTATCAACATCTCAAACCCTACTATCAACGTGCGTTTAATGGCGAAAACCTCGAAGCGGAAGTGACGCTGCATGAGCTGGATCTGGAAACCAGTCTGCACTTTTCCCTGTCGCCGATCAGCAATGACAATCAGATTGAATACATTGTTTTCCACGCCATCGATACCTCAGAAAAGCAGATCCTGATCCGCTCTCTGGAAGAGTCGGAAAATAAATTCTCTACCCTCACCGCCCTGCTGCCGGATGGCTTACTGTTGGTGGAAGAGGATTGCATCATTTCCGCCAATCCGGCTTCAGCTCGTTTACTCGGTTTTGACACCGCCACCGAATTACTCGGCGAAGAACTGTCGCGCCTGTTTGTCGATGAGAAAACCAAAGCCGTCTTTAATACACCACTCGGACTGTTGCTGTCAGAAGCGCCGCTCAGTTGTCTGACCGGGCCGCGCTGCGGCTTTGAACGTAAGGTGCAGCTCAATGCCAGTCCGACCCGATTACTGGGCAGCCATTCGCAGCTGATCCTGATTCAGGATGGCGATCAGGTCAGTAAACAGTTGTCTGCTACCACGCAGACAGACCTGCATATCGACACTCTGACCGGGCTGTCTAACCGTCTTGGCTTCACCAAGCGCCTTGAGCAGCTTATTCACAATGATACCCCGCTGGTGATGCTCTATCTCGACATTGATAACTTTAAAAACATCAATGATTCGCTCGGCCACCACATTGGTGACAAGGTGATCAAAGAAGTCTCCTCCCGCCTGAAACGTCTGGTTCCGCCCCATGCGGTCCTCGGCCATCTGGGCGGAGACGAATTCGGTCTGATCCTGCCGCAGCCAGAGAATAATCGCTCCGCCGACCTGCTGGCAGAACGTATCATTGCGCTTATCAACCAACCGTTTGACCTGCACCATTTCAGTAAGCGCCTGGCCTGCTCTATCGGCAGCGTGCACTATCCCGGCGATGGCAACGATGCGCGTATCCTGCTGCAAAACGCCGATACGGCGATGTATGAAGCCAAAGACCGCGGCCGTAACCGTTTGATCAAGTTTAACGATCAGATGAACAAAGAAGCGCGGATGCGTTTATGGCTGGAAATCGAACTGCAAAAAGCGTTGCAGCAAAATGGTCTGGAAGTGTGGTATCAACCTAAGGTTAACGCGCGTGATTTCAGCATTAATGGCGCAGAAGCACTGGTACGCTGGAAACACCCGGTTGAAGGCTACATCAGCCCGGGCGCCTTTATTCCCGTGGCTGAAAAAGCCGGCCTGATTGAGCATTTAGGCCGGGTGGTGATGCGTGAGGTATTCGCCACAGTGAAACGCTGGAAACAACAGGGCATCCTCCCTGGCCGGGTGGCAATTAATATCTCCCCTGAGCAGTTTGGTAACCCGCAGCTGATTGATTACCTGGAAAAATTACTGCGCACTACCCAACTAGACCCAAACTGTATCACGTTCGAGCTGACAGAAAGTGCGGTAATGAGTGACAGCGAACATACCCTGCAAATGCTCAATGCGATAAAAAAACTCGGCTTTGCCCTGTCGATTGATGACTTTGGTACCGGCTATTCTTCTTTAGCCTACCTGGCTCGTTTTCCAATCGATGAGCTCAAAATTGACCGTGCCTTCATCGCCGATATTGACACTCTGCCAAAGCAGGTCACAGTGATTGAAAACATCATCAATCTGGGTAAATCACTGAATCTGACCGTAGTGGCGGAGGGGGTGGAAACCCAACCACAGGCCACCCTGCTGTCGAATCTCAATTGCCATTCCATTCAGGGCTTTCATTTCTACCGCCCGCAGCCTCGCCATGAAGTGGAAGAGCTGTTCTCGCAAAATCGTCGCCACCGGCCGCTGACCAAATAAGCCCTCGCGCCCAGGCCGGCGGTTGAGGTCTGCAGCAGGCTGCACTCTATACCTGCGCACGCTACACCGCAGCGACCGTACCGCAGCAGAAGCATACCTCAGCGGACAAGTGACTGATAGCGGTACAGATATTTACCCCGAATCGCCGCAAACCTGCCCTACATCAAATCCGTCGGCGCTGTTTGTGCCTAAAATGCCGGTTCTTTTCCTTAGCCAACAGACCTGAGCAATGGAACTTCTCTGTCCGGCAGGCAACCTGCCAGCCTTAAAAACGGCCATTGACTGCGGTGCCGACGCGGTATATCTCGGCTTCAAAGACGATACCAATGCCCGCCATTTTGCCGGCCTCAACTTCAGTGATAAAAAACTGGAAAAAGCCAGCCAGTATGTGCATGACCACGGTAAAAAAATGCACATCGCTCTGAACACATTTGCCCATCCGCAAGGGTTCGAACGCTGGACCCGGGCGGTGGATCAGGCGGCCTCTCTCGGCGTCGATGCGCTGATTATCGCCGATGTTGCGCTGCTCGATTACGCCGCAGAGCACTATCCGGGGATTGAACTGCACCTGTCAGTACAGGCTTCAGCCACTAACGTCAAAGCGATTGAATATTACCATCATCATTTCAACGTCAAACGCGTGGTGCTGCCACGGGTCTTGTCGATTCATCAGGTGAAGCAACTGTCGCGCACCGTACCTCAAGGGGTCGAACTGGAAGTATTCGCCTTTGGCAGTCTGTGCATCATGTCAGAAGGGCGTTGTTATCTTTCATCTTACCTGACCGGTGAGTCACCCAATACGGTCGGGGCCTGCTCGCCGGCCAAATATGTGCGCTGGCAACAGACCGATAGCGGTCTTGAATCGCGCCTCAACGAGATCCTGATTGACCGTTATGCCGATGGGGAAAATGCAGGATATCCGACCTTGTGCAAAGGCCGTTTTCATGCCGACATTGACGGTCAGACCAAACGCTATCACGCGCTGGAAGAGCCCACCAGCCTCAATACTCTATCCATGCTGCCCCAGCTGTTTGCCGCTAATGTCGCTTCGGTCAAAATTGAAGGTCGTCAGCGCAGCCCGGCTTATGTCGAGCAGGTCACCCGCACCTGGCGCGCCGCCATTGATCGCTATCTGGCTGCCCCTGAGCGCTATCAGGTCGACAGCCAGTGGGAGAAAACATTAGCCAATGTCTCGGAAGGCTCTCAAACCACACTCGGTGCTTACCACCGTCAATGGCAGTAATTACAAGGAGAAAGCATGAAATACGCATTAGGCCCGCTGCTTTACTTCTGGCCCAAACAAGACGTCGAGCAGTTTTACCTGCAGGCCAGTAGCAGTGAAGCGGATATTATCTACCTGGGGGAAACCGTCTGTTCCAAACGGCGTGAACTCAAGCCGCAGCACTGGTTGGAGATAGCCACCCAACTGAATCGGGCCGGCAAGCAAGTCGTACTGTCGACCATGGCACTGCTGGAAGCACCGAGTGAAATTAAAGTCATGCAAAGCTATGTCGATAATGGTGACTTTATTATTGAAGCCAATGACATGGCGGGTATTTCGCTCGCCAGTGAGAAAAGAATGCCTTTTGTGGTCGGACCGGCGATCAATACCTATAACGCCCACGCGCTCAAACTGTTTCTCAAACAAGGCATGATGCGCTGGTGCATGCCGGTTGAGTTATCGCGCCAATGGCTGAGCAATACTTTGCAGCAGTGTGAAACGCTGGGTATCCGCGGTCAGTTCGAAGTGGAAGTGTTCAGCCATGGTTACCTGCCGCTGGCTTATTCTGCGCGCTGCTTTACCGCCCGGGCCGAAAACCGCGCCAAAGATGAGTGCCAGACCTGTTGCATCCGCTATCCGACCGGCATTCAGGTCGCCAGTCAAGAAGGCCAGGCCGTGTTCAACCTTAATGGCATTCAGACCCAGTCCGGCTACTGTTACAACCTGATTAATGATCTGCCACACATGCAGGGCCTGGTCGATGTCGTCCGCCTCAGTCCGCTCGGGGAGGAAACCTTTCGTCACTTAAGCCGCTTTTGTGCCAATGAGCAGGGCCAGAATCCGCAACCACTCGAGCATTATCAGTGTAACGGCTACTGGCACCAACTGCCCGGATTGGCGGTCGAAATAGCGTAATACTTATTCCATCTGACATTGGTTCAGCCTGACTCTCTTACACCGACAGCAGATTCATGCGCCGCAGGCTACGCCACAGCATCACGGCAACCACCAGGCTAAGCGCCAGATTGGAGAGCGGAAAGGCCAGCCAGACACCGGTCATGCCCCATAATTTAGGCAACACAAACAGAAACGGCAGTTGCAGCACGATATTGCCTATGGTGACAAACATGGCTCGGTTACCCTGATTCGTGGCCTGGTAAAACGCCGCGCACACCACCAGAAAGCCATCCAGGTACAGAGCGGACAGATGCAGCGTCAGCGCGAAAGAGGCCCCCTGCAGCAAGCGGGCGTCATTAGAGTTAAAGATACTGATGACCTGTTCGCTAAACAGATTGAGCAGTAAAACAAACACCATGCCACCTAGCACCGCGACACTCATCGCCAGTTTTAACAGCCGGCGCAGGTTGTCATTTTGTCCGGCCCCATAATAAAAACTGGCCAGAGGCTGCATGCCGCTGGCAATGCCTTCGGCCGTGAAGTAATACACCACTATGATATAGCCGAGCATGGCATAAGCCCCGACCAGTACCGCATCTCCGTAGTGCATAATCACACTGTTATGAATCGCCACCATGATAGCGCCATAAGCATACATAAACAGGCTCGACGCGCCAATGTGCAGCATCTTGGGTACATATTGCCAGTCAAATCGCAGGCAGGCACGGGTCAGACGCATATTGGCTCTGCGGCTGAAAAAGTAGCTCATGCCGAGTACACTGACCACCATCTGAGCGACAGCTGTGGCTATCGCCGCGCCGGTCAGCTCCCAGCCAGCCACGGCAATCAGCACATAATCGAGTACGATATTGATCAGCGCCCCTAGCATCATCAGTAAGGTGGCCAGATTCGGGCTGTCGTCATTGCGCAGTAAAAACGGCATCGCAATTGAGCCCAGGCTGAACACGCAACTTAACATCAGCACCTGCAAGTACTGTAAGCCAAGCTGCAGTACCTGCCCCTCGACACCCTGCCAGCGCAAGAAGTCTTCAGCCAGCCACCACAAAACCGCCGCGACACAAGGTGCCAGAACAATCAAGCTCATCAGGCCGGTGGCCAGAATGCGCCTGGCCTGCTCGATATCCCCTTCCCCCTGCCGGATCGAAGCCAGAGCGCCGCATCCGACGCCCACCATCATACCAATGCCGAGTGTGGTACCAATCACCGGCCAGGCGACATTAATTGCTGCCAGGCCAGCAGCACCGATGTAGTGACCGATAAAAATCCCATCCACCACCTGATAAAGGCCGTTGACCAGCATTGCCGCGACTGTCGGCACGGTAAAACGTAAAAACTGACGCAATACAGACATCGCACCTCTCCTGCTGCCATTTTAGTTAGTCAAGCTAACCAATAAATAAAGCTTACCGTAGCGCCTTGCTCAGTAAAACGTCCAAAAACACCGCTTCTTCATCACTGAGGTGACGGGAGATCTGAGTTGCCAGACGCTGATACACCTTGGCTTCCGATTGCAAGGACAGCAACGCAGCATCAGTCAGGCTAAAACGGTGCGCGCGGGCATCTTCACTGCAGCGCTGGCGACAAACCAGACCTTTGCGCTCCAGGCGCTTTATCATGGCCGAAGCCGAAGGCTTAGTCACTTCCATCTGGGTTGCCAGGTCGGTCAGTCGCATCGGCTCGCTTCCGCCCTGCAATACTTTTAAATAGTCGTACTCATTAAAGCTCAGCTGAGCTATCGGATCTTCTTTGCTGTACTGCCGCCATACCTTGGCGGAAAAACGTTCCAGCTTCTCCAGATTGACATCTAAACTCATACATAGCCCATTTAGTTAGCTTAACTAACTATTATTGTGCCAATATTGCTGTAAAGTGGCAATAAAAAAGCTGCTTATCTAAGCAGCTTTAACAAGGTGACACTCTAACGTTGTGCACTAGGATTGCGGCTGTGCCTGCTCCTGACGAGCTTCACGTAATTGCTGATAGATGCGCCCCAGCTCGATGAAAGCATAGCGATGTTCAACGTACTCATAGACATTGAATGAAATCGCCAGCTTATACAGTGAAATCGCCTGAGCCAGTTCCCCTTGCATCTGGTAACGCTTGCCGAGGTAAAAATAAGCTTCAGTCAGATGCTGTGCCAGCAGGGTGTTGTCACGAGTAGCACTCAGCACAGCTTTAAACGCCCGCTCTTCTGACACATCACCCAGCATCAGACCGGCCAGTACCCAACCCCACTGTTCATCGTGCTGCTGATAACGGGTCATCAGCTCATCATAAGCATGCTCAGGATCGAGATCACTCTCGATGATGTACATCCATAAGGCACGAAACGGATCATTGGGATCCTGCTGATAGTGCTTGGCAATTTCTTCCAGTGCTAACTCAGGACGATCACCGTAGTAGAGCGCAATCGCACGATTACGCTCGGCGTAATAATTGCCGGGATCCAGCTCCAGAGTAGAATCAAACGACTCGTACGCCGCATCAAACTCGCCCGCTTCGGTGTAATACACGCCCAGCAGGTTAAAGATATCCGGCTGAGCAGGGTTGAGTGACAGAGACTGAGTAAAGTCGAGACGCGCTAAATCTCTCAGACCAACACTGTCATAATAATTCCCACGCTCAAACAACATTTTAGCCCGCACCTCATCACTGAGATCCGGTCGCTGCAGCAGTTGAGTTAAACGGGCAATCTGCACTTCCTGCTGGACACTCGGCTGCAAAGGAATCGCCATCGGCGGATACACCCATTGCGTGGTCTGTGACGAAGACTGAGAAGCACAGCCTGCCAAGAGCAGCAGTGCGGCACTGATCGTTGCGGTTCGAAACCATTTCACAAATCGATACTCCTGTTGATCCCGCATTCTGGTTCAAAAAGAAACAGATAAAAAAAGGGAGCGAATGACGCTCCCTTTATACCATGCTTTTACGCTAAAAAGCGAAAACGACTCGCCTTTACCGCAGACTGTGAAGCTTATTCAGCTTCAGGTGCTGCTGGCGCTTGTTCAGCTGATACTTCTACCGCTTCTTTCATGCTCAGACGTACGCGGCCCTGACGGTCGATTTCCAGTACCTTAACTTGTACTTCCTGACCTTCCGACAGGTAGTCAGATACTTTCTCAACACGCTTGTCAGCGATTTGAGAGATGTGAACCAGACCATCTTTACCAGGCAGAACAGTCACGAATGCACCGAAGTCCGCCAGACGCGCAACTTTACCGGTGTAGATACGGCCCACTTCAACTTCAGCCGTGATCTCTTCGATACGACGAATGGCTTCTTTCGCGGCTGCACCTTCAGTGGCTGCGATCTTGATAGTACCGTCATCTTCGATTTCAATCGTTGTACCGGTTTCTTCAGTCAGCTGACGAATTACCGCACCACCTTTACCGATCACGTCTTTGATCTTCTCCGCGCTGATCTTCATGGTGTGAATACGAGGAGCGAACTCAGAGATATCATCGCGAGCACCAGAGATAGCCTGATCCATCACAGACAGGATGTGCTTACGCGCACCTTGTGCCTGGTTCAGAGCGATCTGCATGATTTCTTTCGTGATTCCTTCGATCTTGATGTCCATCTGCAGTGCAGTGACACCAGAGTTAGTCCCTGCTACTTTAAAGTCCATGTCACCCAGGTGGTCTTCATCACCCAGAATGTCAGACAGAACCACGAAGTCATCGCCTTCTTTCACCAGACCCATTGCGATACCCGCAACAGACGCTTTAATTGGCACACCAGCATCCATCAGAGCCAGAGAAGTACCACATACCGATGCCATTGAAGATGAACCATTTGATTCAGTGATTTCAGAAACCACACGTACAGTGTACGGGAATTCATCGATGGAAGGCATCACTGCAGCAATACCACGTTTCGCCA
Source organism: Vibrio ostreae (assembly GCF_019226825.1). NCBI lineage: Bacteria > Pseudomonadati > Pseudomonadota > Gammaproteobacteria > Vibrionales > Vibrionaceae > Vibrio > Vibrio ostreae. The sequence continues at coordinate 3,317,858 of NZ_CP076643.1, read as the reverse complement.
GTTTACCGTGGCCGATTTCACGACGCTTAGGTGAACCCACAAAACCAGTTTCGCCCACACAGTATGGAGGGAAGTTGTAGTGCAGCAGGAAGTGATCTTTACGCTCACCAGTCAGCTCATCGATGATCTGTGCATCACGCTGAGTACCCAGAGTCGCAGTAACCAGCGCCTGAGTTTCACCACGGGTGAACAGTGCGCTACCGTGAGTACGTGGCAGAACGCCGGTACGTACATCCAGAGCACGAACCATGTCTTTTTCACGGCCATCGATACGTGGGTTGCCCGCGATGATGCTGCGACGTACTACGGTTTTTTCCAGGTCGTGGAAAATAGTGTGAATTTCTTTTGGATTCAGAGTTTCGTCTTCAGCCAGAAGCTTCGCGTTTACGTCAGCACTGATGGCATGGATACGGTCATAACGCGCCATTTTCTCAGTGATTTGGTAAGCTTCAACCAGTTGGCTTTCAGCCAGCTCGGCAATTTTCGCTTTCAGCTCAGTATTTTCAGCTGGTGCTACCCAATCCCATGCCGGAGTCGCTACTTCAGCAGCGAATTCGTTGATCGCGCTAATCACAGCTTGCTGTTGATCGTGGCCGTAAACCACAGCAGACAGCATTTCTTCTTCAGTCAGGTTGTCTGCTTCAGATTCAACCATCAGTACTGCTGATTCCGTACCAGCAACAACCAGGTCAAGGCGAGATGACTGCAGTTCAGTCTGGCTTGGGTTCAGTACCAGTTGACCATCAATGTGACCAACACGCGCTGCACCGATAGGACCGTTAAACGGAATACCTGAGATAGCCAGTGCCGCAGAAGTACCAATCATGGTCACGATGTCTGGCTGCACATCCGGGTTTACAGAAACCACAGTGGCAATAACCTGAACTTCGTTTTTGAATGAATCCGGGAACAGCGGACGGATAGGACGGTCAATCAGACGTGCAGTCAGCGTTTCGCCTTCAGAAGGACGACCTTCACGCTTGAAGAAACCACCAGGGATTTTACCCGCAGCGTATGTACGCTCTTGGTAGTTCACAGTCAGAGGGAAGAAATCCTGACCTTCTACCGCTTCTTTTTTACCAACAACACTAACGAATACCGCTGTGTCATCCATAGTAACCATTACTGCAGCAGTCGCCTGACGCGCCATTACACCGGTTTCCAGCGTCACGGTGTGGTTACCGTACTGGAACGTTTTTACTACTGGTTTTTCGAACATGAGTTTTCCTTTTCCAGGTTAAGCCTGGATAAATAAATGAAGACTCAAAGCATCACCAATCGCGACTAGTGAAAACAGACTGCGCAAGGCCAATCCATTTTTAATAGCCGCGACCTGTTGGCCGACTTACGGTGACTGTAATGCAATGAGTTTTAAGCAATCCACTCTAAACGGAGCAGACGGCGGCTAGTATAAACTAGATCCGGAGGGTTATGCCAAATTTCGATAACAAAAAAGGGGCGAAACGCCCCTTTTTTGAACAAACTGTACTATGCAGCCGTCGATTAACGACGTAGGCCTAGACGTTTGATTAGGTCTTGGTAACGTCCCAGATCTTTACCTTTCAGGTAATCCAGTAGTTTACGACGACGAGAAACCATGCGTAGCAGACCACGACGGCTGTGGTGATCGCCTTTGTGCGCTTTGAAGTGACCTTGCAGGTGGTTGATAGAAGCAGTCAGTAGAGCTACTTGTACTTCTGGTGAACCAGTGTCGCCTTCGCCACGTGCGTAGTCAGCAACGATTGCTGCTTTAGTTTCTGCATTCAGAGACATAATTCTCTCCTAAAGAGTTAAGGTTTATAGTTGTGTCGCCAATCTCTGATTCAGCCGACACGAGGAGCGCGAATTATAGGGAATAATTCGCGCCTGCACAAGATCAAAACACGCTTACTGCGCGGAATCCTCGCGGTATACCACTAAGCGTTTTGGTGCGATCTTCCCATCATCGTTCATCTCACCGACGCCGAGAAACAACTTCTCGTCCCCGCCGGTCAAACGCACGTAACCCTGTTCCGGCGCGCCGAAAATCTGCACCGCCTGACCATGCTGCACCATGTGCATCAGTTCGGGGATCAGATTCACTTCCGGCAGGTCTTCCACCGCGGTATCCATCGGCAGCAACAACGCATCCAGAGCCTCGTACGGAGAGCGCTCTTCGCGATGCGCCTGCTCAACCAGCGCATTAAGCTCTTCCAGGGTCACCATATTCTGGTAAGGATAGTGAGCCACACCGGTACGACGCAGCATGGTCACATGGGCGCCACAGCCGAGCATCTCGCCCAGGTCATCGACGATGGTGCGGATGTAAGTCCCTTTAGAACAGTGCACTTCCATTTCCACTTCATCGCCTTCAAAACGGTGCAGAACGATATCGTAAACGGTGATTTTGCGCGCTTCGCGCGGTACATCAATCCCTTTACGGGCATACTCGTACAACGGGCGGCCCTGATATTTGAGCGCCGAAAACATCGACGGTACCTGATCGGTTTCACCACGGAAAGATTCAATCTTAGCCAGCAGCGTATCATGGTCGACATTCACCGCGCGGGTTTGCACCACTTCACCATCCGAGTCAGACGTATCAGTACGCTGGCCCAGTTTGGCAATCACGCGATAACGCTTATCGGAGTCGAGCAGGAACTGGGAAAACTTAGTCGCTTCCCCAAGACAAATCGGCAACATACCCGTTGCTAACGGGTCCAGAGCTCCGGTATGACCGGCCTTCTCGGCGAAAAACAAACGCTTCACTTTTTGTAAAATGTCGTTCGATGACATGCCCGTTGCTTTATCCAGTAACAGGACACCGTTTATCGCCCGGCCTTTACGACGACGCGCCATTACTCTTCGTCCTCGCGACCCGCATCTTTCTGTTTGCTTTTGTCGTTATTGACCACTTCAGTGACCAGATTCGACATGCGCATACCTTCAACTAAGGTATTGTCGTAGTGAAAGCGGATTTCCGGAGTCAGACGCAGACGAATGCGTTTACCCAGCATCATGCGAATGTGCACTTCATGCTCACGCAGAGCATTCAGGCACGACTCAGGCGTTTGCTCACCCACACACAAGAAGGTCACAAACACTTTGGCATACGCCAGATCACGGGAAACTTCAACGTCAGAAATGGTGACCATGCCCAGGCGGGAGTCACGCACTTCGCGTTGCAGAATCATCGCTAATTCTTTTTGTAATTGCTGTGCCACACGTTGAGTACGGCTGAATTCTTTTGGCATATTGTTTCTCACTAATGAAAGAATGGGGGGATGGTTTTCCCAGCCCCCCATGGTGTATTCAACAACCTAAACTTGCCGATAATGCAATTTTAGTTGATTAGTCGATGGTACGCTGAATTTCAACGATTTCGAATACTTCGATCTGGTCGCCTACGCGAACGTCGTTGTAGTTCTTAACGCCGATACCACACTCGTAACCGTTCTTAACTTCAGCCACGTCATCTTTAAAGCGACGCAGTGATTCCAGTTCACCTTCGTAGATAACCACGTTATCACGCAGAACGCGGATTGGGTTGTGACGTTTGATCACACCTTCCGTCACCATACAACCTGCGATTGCACCCAGTTTCGGAGACTTGAACACGTCACGAACTTCAGCAAGACCAATGATTTCCTGCTTGAATTCCGGCGCCAGCATACCGCTCATCGCTTGCTTCACTTCGTCAATCAACTGGTAGATGATTGAGTAGTAACGCAGGTCAATGTTTTCAGCATCAATCGCACGGCGTGCTGATGCATCGGCACGTACGTTAAAGCCGACGACGATAGCATTAGAAGCCGCTGCCAGTACGGCGTCAGTTTCGGTAATACCACCGACACCAGAACCCACGATGTTGACTTTCACTTCGTCAGTTGACAGTTTCACCAGTGAGTCAGCGATCGCTTCCACAGAACCTTGTACGTCTGCTTTCAGTACGATGTTCAGCTCAGCCACATCACCGGCAGTCATGTTCGAGAACATGTTTTCCAGTTTAGATTTCTGCTGACGAGCCAGTTTCACTTCACGGAATTTACCCTGACGGTAGTTCGCTACTTCACGTGCTTTACGCTCGTCACGAACGACAGTCGCTTCGTCACCCGCTGACGGAACGCCAGACAGACCCAGGATTTCTACCGGAATAGACGGACCCGCATGCTCAACTTCGTTACCGACTTCGTCGCGCATTGCACGAACACGACCGTATTCCTGACCACAAAGTACGATGTCGCCTTTGTTCAGAGTACCAGACTGAACCAGAACAGTCGCGACCGGACCGCGGCCTTTATCCAGGAAGGATTCAACCACAACGCCTGATGCCATACCTTCTTTGACTGCAGTCAGTTCAAGAACTTCCGCTTGCAGCAGGATAGACTCCAGCAGCGCATCAATGTTAGTGCCCTGTTTTGCTGAAATGTGAACGAAGATATTCTCGCCGCCCCATTCCTCAGGAATAACATCATACGCAGCCAGTTCGTTTTTCACGTTGTCCGGGTTAGCCGCTTCTTTATCGATCTTGTTGACCGCGATAATCAGCGGTACACCCGCGGCTTTCGCGTGCTGAATCGCTTCTACAGTCTGTGGCATTACACCATCGTCCGCTGCCACAACCAGTACCACGATATCCGTTGCCTGAGCACCACGAGCACGCATTGCGGTAAACGCTGCGTGTCCAGGAGTATCCAGGAAGGTAATCATACCGTTTTCAGTTTCTACGTGGTAAGCACCGATGTGCTGGGTAATACCACCCGCTTCACCTGATGCCACGTGGGTACGACGAATGTAGTCCAGCGTTGACGTTTTACCGTGGTCAACGTGACCCATGATGGTCACAACCGGTGCACGTGGCACTGCTTCAAACGCATCATCGCGATCAGACATAATGGCTTCTTCAAGCTCATTCTCTTTACGCAGGATAACCTTGTGCCCCATCTCTTCAGCAACCAGCTGTGCGGTTTCCTGATCGATAACCTGGTTGATGGTTGCCATCGCACCCATCTTCATCATCGCTTTGATCACTTCACTCGACTTCACTGACATCTTTTGAGCCAGTTCAGACAGGACGATAGTCTCACCGATAACCACATCAGATTTAGCTACCACAGCGCTCTTGTCGAAGCCGTGTTGCATTGATGACGGTTTGCTGATGCGACCTTTACGGCCTGCTTTTCCACCACGTGGACGCGAGTTGCGTTCTTGCTTGTCATCACGAGACGACATTTTACGCTTGTTCGCTTTAGTCGAACGACGAGTTGACCCTTCTTCACGACGGTCTGCTTCATCCTCGGCTTCACGAGCGTAGGTTGAAGTCGTTACGTGGTAATCTGTTTCTTCTTGCATATCACCCTTTTTCTCTTCTTCAGCAGACCAACGCTCTTTATTGATTTCGGCCAATTCGCGTGCTTTTTCAAGCTGACGGCTACTTTCCTCTTCAGCCTTACGTTTCGCTTCTTCTTCCTGGCGACGTTTCAGTGCTTCGGCCTCTTTTAGCGCTGCTTCTTGCTTGGATTTATCTTCTGCAGAACGTTCGCGTTTTGCTGCTTGTGCTTCACGCTGTGCTTTTTCCTCAGCGGCGCGTTTCGCTTTTTCTTCCGCTTCGCGCTTAGCCTTTTCTTCCGCTTCCAGTTTGGCTTTTTGTTCCGCCTCACGTTTCAGCGCTTCTTCAGCTTCGCGTTTCACTTGTTCTTCTGCTTCACGTTGTGCTGCTTCTTCAGCTTCACGTGACGCATCATCAATTGTACTGCGCTTAACATACGTACGTTTTTTGCGCACTTCAACCTGAACATTCTTACTTTTACCGCCACCGGCATTTACGCTTAGTGTGCTGCGGGTCTTGCGCTGGAGTGTTAAACGGGTTGGTTCTGATTCAGAACTGTCGCCATGCTCCTTGCGCAGATGGGAGAGAAGCTTCTGCTTCTCGTCCTCAGTTACGCTGTCTGAACCTGATTTTTTCATGCCAGCGTCAGCAAGTTGTTCTAATAAGCGGTCAACTGGAGTACCAATTTCTTCACTCAGTGCTTTAACTGTAACTTGTGTCATGCCGCTACCTCCCCTTGCTGAAAATTATGCGTCTTCGCCAAACCAACAAATGTTGCGAGCCGCCATAATTAATTCGCCCGCACGTTCTTCGGTCAGGCCGTCAATACCTTCAAGGTCATCAATACCCTGATCGGCCAGATCTTCCAGTGTTACCACACCTTTAGCTGCCAGTTTGAACGCTAATTCACGTTCCAGACCTTCCAGTGCCAGCAGATCTTCTGCCGGCTCAAGACCGTCGTACGACTCTTCTTGTGTCAGTGCGATAGTCGTCAGTGACTCTTTCGCACGGCTGCGCAGCTCTTCAACCAGATCTTCATCCAGGCCGTCGATTTCCAGCAGCTCATTAACCGGTACGTAAGCGATTTCTTCTAGTGTAGAGAAACCTTCTTCAACCAGCATTTCGGCAAAGTCCTGCTCAATATCCAGATACTTCATGAAGTTCTCGATAGAAGCCATGGACTCTTCCTGGTGTTTCTTCTGCAGGTCAGCCACTGTCATTACGTTCAGTTCCCAGCCAGTCAGCTGAGAAGCCAGACGTACGTTCTGACCGTTACGGCCGATAGCCTGTGCCAGGTTGTCTGCTTCAACGGCGATATCCATTGAGTGCGCATCTTCATCAACGATGATAGAAGCCACATCAGCAGGCGCCATAGCGTTGATCACGAATTGCGCCGGGTTATCATCCCAAAGCACGATATCGATACGCTCGCCGCCCAATTCGCCAGAAACAGCCTGAACACGTGCACCACGCATACCCACACACGCACCCACAGGGTCGATACGCTTGTCATTGGTTTTCACGGCAATCTTGGCACGTGAACCCGGATCGCGTGCTGCACCTTTCAGTTCAATCAGCTCTTCGCCGATTTCTGGTACTTCAACACGGAACAGCTCAGCCAGCATTTCTGGCTTAGAACGGGTAATAAACAGCTGGAAGCCACGCGCTTCTGGTGCCACTTTGTAAAGCAGACCACGCACGCGGTCGCCTGGGCGGAAGTTTTCACGTGGCAGTTGGTCTTCACGTAGAATGACCGCTTCCGCGTTGTTACCCAGATCCATAATAACAGTGTCGCGGTTGACTTTCTTAACCACGCCTGTAATCAGCTCACCTTCGTTGTCGATGAACTGTTCTACAATTTGTGCACGTTCAGCTTCACGTACTTTCTGTACGATAACCTGTTTGGCAGTTTGAGTGGTGATACGGTCAAAGGTCACAGACTCAATCTGATCTTCAATGAAATCACCCAGCTCGACAGATTCGTCGTCGTATTGCGCCGCTTCCAGAGAAATCTCTTTGGTTGGAGTTTCGACTTCGTCAACCACTAACCAGCGACGGAAAGTTTCGAATTCACCGGTTTTACGGTCGATGGCAACGCGCACGTCAATCTCGATTTCGTATTTTTTCTTTGTTGACGTCGCAAGAGCAATTTCAAGCGCTTCAAAAATACGCTCACGAGGTACCGCTTTCTCGTTAGAAACCGCTTCAACAACCGCTAAAATTTCTTTACTCATTGTTATAGCCTCTTAAGCCTTTTTCTCTAGGAGAACTAAAATTTAGGGATCAGGTTAGCTTTCGCAATGTTGCTCAGCGCAAAGTGTTCTTCTTGCCCGTCAACTTTGACATTAATGGTCTCACCATCGGCGCCCAGGATTTCTCCTTTCCACTTACGACGGTTACCCACTGCCATTTTCAATACGATGCTGACCTCGTGGCCTTTAAATTGCTCGTAATGTGCTGCGGTAAAGAGTGGTCTTTCTAAACCTGGTGAAGAAACTTCAAGGTTGTAAACCACTGAAATCGGATCTTCCACATCCAGCACGGCACTCACTTGACGACTCACTTCTGCGCAGTCATCAACGGTAATACCGTTCTCGTGATCAATATAGATACGTAACGTTGAGTGCTGTCCTGCACGAACAAATTCTAATCCAACTAACTCATAACCTGATGCAACAACTGGAGCTTCAAGCATTTCAGTAAGTTGTCTTTCTAAACCAGTCATTTAAACCACTCCAGAAACAAAAAAAGGGCATAGAGCCCAATTTAAATTCCAAGCAAGTATCTGAATTTCATCTTGGAGAAATTCAGATAACAAAAAACCCCGAAAGTCGGGGTTTTTTGTTGCTGGACCCTGATAAATTGAGAATTGCTTCTCAACTGCAGTGAGGTTCGCACTGCCAAACTTGCTGCATTAACCTGTCGTTCCAAACAAACTGAGCAGGAAAATGGTTGCGGGGGCCGGATTTGAACCGACGACCTTCGGGTTATGAGCCCGACGAGCTACCAAGCTGCTCCACCCCGCGTCCGACTTGTAGCAATTATACGCGCTACATAGTGATTTACAAGTTTGTAAATATGGTGCCGAGAGAGGGACTCGAACCCTCACACCTAGGGCGCTAGCACCTCATGCTAGTGTGTCTACCAATTTCACCATCTCGGCATAACCTGAGGCTTATCTTCGTTGATAAGCTTAGTGAGGAATCTCGTCGCCGCCTTCGGCCGGAGTTTCACTCACTGTATTATCAGCTGGCTGCTGCTGAATCACCTGACCTTGCGACGGGTCAACCCATTGTGATTCGACTTTGTGCGTAGACATATTGCCCAGCACTAGGCTGATAATAAAAAATACGGTTGCAAAAATTGCAGTCATTCGGGTTAGGAAGTTACCTGAGCCGCTCGCGCCAAACACAGTGTTTGATGCACCAGCACCGAAAGAGGCTCCCATATCTGCGCCTTTACCTTGTTGAATCAACACCAGGCCAATGATACCAACCGCTGCCAACAGGTAAATCACAAGTAGAACTGTAAACATTACTTCCACCTATGTTCCAAATTGTTGAGCCAGCGCCGTTCAATCATTCGCTTGAACAAGGCTAGCGACCTCCTCATCAGAGGCGGACGCCATACTAACCAATGCAAGTTAGGCTGACAAGTGGAATTTGCGAAAAAAGCGCACTTTATGAATCAAACGGTCAAAAAAGGGCCAAAGCACAAATTCCACCAAATTGGCCTGAATTCCCGTCCATTTTCAATGCACTAGTCATCCGGGCTCAAGCCGATCAGCAATTCACTTTCACCGCCTCGGCAATACGCAGAGCCGACGCTTTCACCAGAGCGGCGTCTTCACCTTCAACCATGACCCGAATCAAAGGTTCTGTACCTGATTTACGCAGTAACACCCGGCCTTTATCACCCAGTTCCGCCTCCACCTGCTTGACCGAAGCCCGCACAGCTTCTGCTTCAAGCGGGTTAGTGTCACCACTGAAGCGCACGTTTTCCAGGACTTGCGGGTACAATGTCATGCCCTGAGCCAGCTCATTCAGGCTCATGTCACTGCCGACCACCGAAGCCAGCACCTGCAGTGCAGCAACAATAGCATCACCTGTGGTCACTTTATCCAGCAAAATGATATGACCCGAGTTTTCAGCGCCAATCAACCAACCTTTTTCAAGCAGTTTCTCCATCACGTAACGGTCACCGACCGCCGCACGCACAAATGGGATACCGAGCTGTTTGAGGCCGTTTTCCATCCCCAGATTCGTCATCAGGGTACCGACCACACCACCTTTTAGTTCACCACGGCGCAGTGCATCACGGGCAATGATGTAAGCAATCTGGTCACCATCGACCTTGTTGCCCAGTTCATCCACCATGATCAGGCGATCACCGTCACCATCGAACGCCAGCCCCAGATGAGCTTTTTCGTCCAGCACGCGCTGCTGCAACGCACGTACATCAGTCGCTCCCACTTGGTCGTTGATGTTAAGACCATCCGGTTCAACCCCCATGGCGATGACGTCAGCACCCAGCTCACGGAATACGCTTGGTGCGATGTGATAGGTTGCACCGTGGGCACAGTCGACGACAATTTTTAATCCCGCCAGGCTCAGTTTGGTCGGGAAAGTACTCTTACAGAACTCGATATAACGGCCGGCAGCATCCACCAAACGTGACGCCTTACCCAGTTCAGCCGATTCGACACACTCAATCTGCTTGTCGAGCTCAGCTTCAATCGCCAGCTCAACCTCATCCGGCAGCTTAGTGCCTTGGGATGAGAAGAACTTGATGCCGTTATCATAATACGGGTTATGCGAGGCAGAAATCACAATGCCGGCCTCAGCACGGAAAGTCTGAGTCAGATAGGCCACCGCCGGGGTCGGCATCGGACCGGTGAAGATTGCCTTTAAGCCTGCCGCTGCCAGGCCGGCTTCGAGCGCCGACTCCAGCATGTAACCGGAGATACGGGTATCTTTACCGATAATAACTTTCTTAGTGCCTTGTTGTGCCAATACACGGCCAGCAGCCCAGCCCAGTTTTAACACAAAATCCGGGGTAATCGGGTATTGGCCAACCTTGCCACGTACGCCATCCGTACCAAAATAACGTCTTGTATCAGACATGTTTATTCCTTTGTTTTTATAATTAGCGGTTGCTATTCATTGCGTTGATAATGGTCATGGCTTCCAGCGTTTCCTCCACGTCATGGACACGGATGATGTGCGCCCCTTTCAGGGCCGCAATCGAAGCACAAGTGACACTGCCAACCACACACTGGGCAGGCTTTTTTATCAAGCAATTTGAAAATCATAGATTTGCGTGACATCCCCGCCAGGATAGGCAGCCCGAAACGGTGGAACTGTTCCAAATGCGCCAGCAGATGATAATTGTGTTCAACCGATTTGCCAAAGCCAAATCCGGGGTCGAGGATGATGTTGTCGCGCTGAATACCGGCCGCTTCACACGCCGCCATACGTTCAGCCAGGAACTGTTCGACTTCCTGCATCAGATCATCGTATTGCGGGTCCTGCTGCATGGTCTTCGGCTGGCCTTTCATGTGCATGATACATACCGGCACATTCGCCTCAGCCGCGACTTGTAAAGCGCCCGGCTCCGTCAGGGAACGGACATCATTGATCAAATCAGCACCAGCCGCGACCGATTGGCGCATTACCTCGGCCTTACTGGTATCGACTGAAATCCACACTTGCGGGAATTTAGCCCGGATTGCCGCGACGATAGGAATAACACGTTGCAGTTCATCTTCCAGGGTCACTTCCGGTGCTCCCGGACGGGTGGATTCGCCACCGATGTCAATGATAGTGACGCCCGCCGCAATCATTTTCTCAGCGCGTTCCATCGCCGTCTCCAGCGTGGTATAGCTGCCCCCGTCGGAAAAAGAGTCCGGCGTGGTATTAAGAATGCCCATCACATGCGGGCGATCAAGTTCCAGTTGTTTGGTTGCGGTTTGTATTTTCATAAATCACTATCAACTAATCTTACATCAAACACAAAATCAGACGTTGCACCATGCGCTGTCCACACCGCCTGATTAAGCACACGGCATCTGCAGCCAGAAGGGCTGCGACACGGAAGGCGTTGGTTGTCACGCTTTGTAGCATAAAAAACGTCGATTTAGGAAACAGAAAACCCCGAGCAAGTCGGGGTTTTGTTTTAATAGAGGAGTTATTCTGCGTCTTTTTTATCTGCAGACTGATCTGAGCCTTGCTCTTCTGTGCCTGGCTGAGACTCTTGCGCAACAGGTTCGGCTTTCGCCGGCGCTTCTTCCTGCGCAGGCTGACTGCGGTCACCCCAACCAGCTGGTTCACGAATGTCACTCTTACGTGCCATCAGATCATCAATCTGGCCTGCATCAATGGTTTCATATTTCATCAGTGCATCTTTCATTGCATGCATGATGTCCATATTTTCAACCAGAATTTTACGCGCGCGCTCGTAGTTACGATCGATCAGCTTGCGCACTTCATCATCGATAAGTTTGGCGGTGTCATCAGACATATGCTTGGTCTGCGTAACACTACGCCCCAGGAACACTTCACCTTCGTCTTCTGCATACAGCATAGGACCCAGTTTTTCCGAGAAGCCCCACTGAGTCACCATCTTACGGGCGATGTCGGTGGCACGCTCGATATCATTCGACGCGCCGGTCGATACTTTATCGACACCGTAAATCAGCTCTTCAGCCAGACGACCACCGTACAGACTGGAGATCATCGATTCAAGATGTTGCTTCGACATACTGATGCGATCTTGCTCCGGCAGATACATGGTCACACCCAATGCACGGCCACGCGGAATAATCGACACTTTATAAACCGGATCGTGCTCAGGTACCATGCGCCCAACAATAGCGTGACCCGCTTCGTGATACGCGGTTGATTCCTTGACCTCTTCCGACATCACCATGGAACGTCGCTCGGCACCCATCATGATTTTGTCTTTCGCCAGTTCAAACTCAACCATAGACACATTACGTTTGTTACCACGGGCAGCAAACAGAGCAGCCTCGTTGACCAGGTTAGCCAGATCTGCACCTGAGAAACCCGGCGTACCGCGTGCAATCAGGGATGGCTCAACATCACCGGCCAGAGGAACTTTACGCATGTGTACTTTCAGAATTTGTTCACGGCCGCGCACATCCGGCAGACCCACCACAACCTGGCGGTCAAAACGACCAGGACGCAGCAGCGCAGGGTCGAGTACATCCGGACGGTTGGTTGCGGCGATAACGATGATCCCTTCGTTACCTTCAAAACCATCCATTTCCACCAGCATCTGGTTCAGAGTTTGCTCACGTTCATCGTGACCACCACCCACACCAGCACCACGCTGGCGACCGACAGCATCGATTTCATCAATAAAGATGATACATGGCGCCGCTTTTTTGGCTTGCTCGAACATGTCACGGACACGGGATGCCCCCACACCAACGAACATTTCCACAAAATCAGAGCCGGAAATCGTAAAGAACGGAACTTTCGCTTCACCAGCAATCGCTTTAGCCAGCAAGGTTTTACCGGTACCCGGAGGACCCACCATCAGTACGCCGGTTGGAATTTTACCACCCAACTTCTGGAAGCGGCTCGGATCACGCAGATAATCCACCAGCTCTTTAACATCTTCTTTCGCTTCATCACAGCCAGCCACGTCACCGAAGGTGGTTTTGATCTGCTCTTCGCTCATCATGCGGGCTTTACTCTTACCAAAGGACATAGCGCCTTTGCCGCCGCCGCCCTGCATCTGACGCATGAAGAAAATCCACACACCGATTAGCAGAATCATTGGGAACCAGGAGATGAAGATAGTGCCAAGCAGGCTTTGCTCTTCCGGAGGCGTACCCTGAACTTTTACGTTCTGGTTAATCAGGTCATCAAGCAGCTTCTGGTCATACACTGGCATGTAAGTGACATAACGTGTACTACCACCACGACGGGTAAAGGTAATTTCGCTGTCCTTAAACTGCGCTTCCTGAATCTGACCTTGGCCAACTTCCTGTACAAATGTGGTGTAATCGACTGATCTGCCGTTACTGTCGCCCGGGCCAAAGCTCTGGAAAACAGACATTAATACGACAGCAATCACAAGCCACAGAATTAAATTTTTTGCCATATCACTCAAGGTGTAAGCCTCGCGATAACTAGTTGTAATTAAAGGTAGGGTACTACAGTTTTCTGGCTGTAGCCATAGTGTTAACTTTCGCCAGCCTGGGTTAAATCGTTAACCTTTGTAACCGGTAGCGACGATATACACTTCGCGGGAACGTGCCCTTGAAGAATCAGGTTTACGGATTTTGACCGCTTTGAACAGACTGCGTACATCTTTAACATACTGGTCAAAACCTTCGCCCTGAAACACTTTGACCACAAAACTACCATTAGGTGCAAGAACTTGTCGACACATATCTAATGCTAATTCGACCAGATACATAGCGCGTGGCTGGTCAACGGACTGGTTTCCGGCCATGTTAGGCGCCATGTCAGACATTACTACGTCAACCATGTCCGGTTGGATCCGCTCCAGTAGCGCATCCAGTACCGACTCTTCCCGGAAGTCGCCCTGCAAAAAGGCCACACCGGCAATCGAGTCCATCGGCAGAATGTCACAGGCGATCACCTGCCCTTCCTCGCCAACGATACCAGCGGCATACTGTGACCAGCCTCCCGGAGCCGCCCCGAGGTCAACCACGGTCATCCCAGACTGTAACAGTTTGTCTTTATTCTGAATCTCTTCAATTTTGAAGATAGCACGAGAACGGTAACCTTTCTTCTTGGCTTCATTAACGTATTTATCGTCAAAATGTTCTTTCAACCAGCGGCCTGAGCTCGCCGAATGCTTCTGTTTACTCATTCGATTCCTAACTAAGCAGCCTCTATCTGAGAAAGTATGGTAGAAAATATAGTCTTCCATGATAGATGGCGTTAAAATGTCGTTTTTCAACCCTAATATTAAAGAAAATTGGGCGCGTAATGAACCTAAGCAACAAACAAAAACAGCATCTCAAAGCCTTAGCACACAACCTTAAGCCGGTTGTGCTGATGGGTGGTAACGGACTGACTGAAGCTGTTTTGGCGGAAATCGAAATTGCGCTTGATCACCACGAACTGATCAAAGTGAAAGTGGTATCGGAAGATCGCGAGACAAAACATCTGATTGTGGATGCTATTGTTCGTGAAACCGGAGCAGAAAAAGTACAGGTTATTGGTAAAGTACTGGTTCTTTTCCGTCCTTCTGAGCAACGTAAAATCGAACTACCACGTAAGTAATTTCGTTACTTAAGATTACAAAAAGGTCGCATGATGCGACCTTTTTGCTTTTTAAACTCAGTAATTTGAATCGCTTACACGTAATCTACGCGATCGATTTCAAATACTTTCTCGCCACCCGGGGTCACGATGGTAACTTCATCACCTTCCATCTTACCGATCAGGCCACGCGCAATCGGAGAGCTCACCGAGATACGGCCAGCTTTAATATCCGCTTCGTCTTCACCAACGATCTGGTAGGTTTTCTCTGCATCCGTATCGACATCAATCAGAGTCACGGTCGAACCAAAAATGATTTTACCGCTGTTATCCATTTTAGTGACATCAATCACCTGAGCAACAGACAACTTAAACTCGATATCACGGATCTGCGCTTCACAGATGCCCTGCTCTTCACGAGCGGCATGATATTCAGCATTTTCTTTCAGATCGCCCAGCTCACGAGCTTCTGCAATTGCTTCAGAAATCTTCGGACGCAGTTTCAGCAATCTATCCAGTTCATCACGCAGCAGCTGAGCGCCACGTACAGTCATTGGAACTTTTTCCATTTTATACCTCTATGCCATAGATATGCCCAAAGACATCATTGTCACTGCCAGACAGCCTTTACGCCTCAATCCGTGCATAGCTGTGCCCTGATTAAGGATAGTATTATTCAATCAAAAGGCCTGTCCTGTAACTTCAAATAAGAAGGGCATTCTTTGGACAATACAAAACTACCCAACCCGTATCACTGGATTAGGTAGTACTCGATGAATTCGTTGCATTTAGTGTAAACAAACATGCGGGCGAAATCATCCAAATTCAAGTGTCGGTTAGAGAAATTGCGATTAGGCACCAAACCTGTTGCATGGCGTGATCCCCTGCACACTTCTCCGGTTTAGAAAATCGCCTAAAACAGCTAAAAACTTATAAAGATGCCCATCTTACCATGATGTGCAATTAAGTATAAAAATAGACAAAAATCATTTAAAATCATAATCTTGACTTTTTACCAACTTAAATAAAACACTGTTCATAAGCGGGATTTATATCATTTTACTAACTCATTAAGGAACTTTGAGGGTAAAACTAACCTCACGATTTCTAACGTATTGAATTACCCGGACAACGCTCAGATTCGGAATCAGTAATGCTAGGGATTAAACGCACACGGGCAGCATCGTGATGCGACACTAATAATGATTTATGGACAGTAAATTAGGACTTAATAAAATGAAAAAGACTCTGATTGCACTTGCAGTGTCAACTGTAGCTATCGCTTCAGGCGCTCAAGCAGCTGAACTTTACAACCAGGATGGTACTTCTCTGGACATCGGTGGCCGCGTTGAAGGTCGTCTGTCTATGCAAGACAGCAAGGCCGACGATGCGTCACGCGTACGTGTACACATCGCGGGTAAAACGGCGATCAATGACAGCCTGTACGGTCTGGGTTTCTACGAAATGGAAATCAAAACTAACGACCAAGGCAACATCGATTCAGGTAGCGATGACTTCACTACTCGTCTGGCGTACGCCGGTCTGGGCGGTAACTTCGGTCTGGTTTCTTACGGTAAAACCGAAGGTTCACTGGGTGTAATCACAGACTTTACCGATATCTTTTCTGGTATCGCAGGTAATACAGCAGCAGACAAACTAACTGTATCTGACCGTTCGGACAACATGCTGGCATACAAAGGTCAGTTTGATGATCTGGCTCTACGCGCATCTTACCGCTTTGCGGACCGTGATACTGAGAACGATGGTTCGTACGGAGACAACGATCAAGATGGTTACTCACTGTCTGCCATCTACGCATTCGGTGATTCAGGTTTCACTGCCGGTGCCGGTTACGCTGAGCAAGACCGCGCTGACGAGTACATGCTGGCAGCCTCTTACACCGTCGCTGATTTCTACTTCGCGGGTGTATACACTGACGGTGACAAACAAAACGACCAACGTCAAGAGCTTGACTACACTGGCTACGAGCTGGCAGCCGCGTACACTCTGGGTCAGACTGTGTTCACTGCAGCGTACAACAACGCAGAAACAGAGAACGAAACTTCTGTTGACAACCTGGCGTTTGAAACCGCGTACTTCTTCAAGCCAAACTTCCGCGCTTGGGTTTCTTACAACTTCAACATGATCGATGAAGGCGATACCATCGTTTCTGTTGACAATGGTCGTACAACTGCATCTAAAGCAGCGTCAGAAGACGAAATCGGCCTGGGTCTGCGTTACGACTTCTAATTTTGACAATAACCGGTCAATCTACCAACGCCTGCTGACTAGCAGGCGTTTTTTTATCCCGCTATACTCATCCCATCACTTGCTCAGCCATCAAGTACCATGTATTTTTCCCATTGCGCCAGACGGTTAGTCAGCCTGCTGTGTGCCTCTCTGCTGATGCCGGCCGTAATGGCCACTCCTGCAGCCACTGACCTGCTTCCCTCGGGAGCCCGAACCGGGTTACTGATCCAACCTTTATCGGCATCGCAGCCGCGTTTAGTCCAGCAGACCGGCGACTATTTCCCGCCGGCCAGCACTCTGAAAGTGGTCACCGCACTGGCGGCGCTACTTGAGCTGGGGGCTGATTTTCGCTTTGAGACCGAACTGCGCAGCAGTCGCGCGGGCACAGCGGTGATCTTCTCCGGCGACCCGACCCTGAGCAGCGAAGACTTAACGCAACTGCTGACCCAGTTACGTGATAAACAGGGCAAAGACATCGATGGTGATCTATGGCTGGATAACAGCGCCTTTAACGGCTACGAGCGCGCAGTCGGCTGGCCCTGGGATATTACCGGGGTCTGCTACAGCGCGCCGGCCAGTGCCATGAACCTGGACGGAAACTGCATTCAGGCTTCTATCTATACTCAGGCAGACGGCGCAACCCGGGTGTTCGTCCCCAAACACTATCCGGTACAGGTCACGACCAATGCTCGCAGCGTCAGCAAGGTGCAGCAGAAAAGTGAGCATTGCGATCTGGAACTGAATGCCGGGATGGATAATGCCTACCATCTGTCCGGCTGTCTGGCGCAGCGTAAGCAGCCTATGCCACTCAAGTTTGCCGTGCAGAACACTGAGCTCTACCTAAAACGTCGTGTTTACGCCCTGCTCAATCAGCTCGGCATCACTCTGCATGGTGAAATTCGTATCGGTAGTCTGCCACAAGATGCGCCGAGTCAGCAGGTGGCCATCCATCGCTCGGCACCACTGGCGGAGCTGCTGGACAAGATGCTGAAAAAATCGGATAACCTGATTGCCGATACTGTGACCAAAACGCTCGGACGACGTTTTTTCCTACAGCCCGGCAGTTTCAGTAACGGTACCGAGGCGATTAAGCAGATTATCTTCAGCCGCACCGGTATTTCTCTGCAGGATGCCCAGCTCGTTGACGGCTCGGGATTATCACGTAACAACCGCATCCGGCTCGACACCATGCGCCAGATCCTGCACTATCTGTGGCAGAATGACGCCAAACTGGGCGTGCTGGCCATGCTGCCGGTTGCCGGAGAAAGCGGGACGCTTAAATACCGCCGCAGTATGCGCAGCGATAACATTCGCGGCCACATTCGTGCCAAAAGCGGTTCACTGTACGGAACCTATAATATGATGGGCTTCGCTCTGGATGATAAAGGTCAGCCTGATACACTGTTTATCCAGTACGTGACTGATTACTTTCCCAACCAACGTGACAGTGACAGCGCTGAAGAGGCGCCGATCACCCGCTTTGAAAATGAGTTTTACCGCGCGCTAATCAATAGCGAGCACAAAACCTCCAATGCGCCGTAATCAGAAAACATTCCGTCACCCGAACATATGCAGTAACCAGAAAATGAGCAGACTAAAACCTGTGCGGATATGCACTTCAGACTCGACAACACGCTGACCGACTCCGATACTGATGAGAATGAAAGCCCCAATCAGGACGAAACAACCCGCATCATGCAGGTTAGCAGGAGGGATTATGCATCAGCCGCGCCCCATGAGTCGCATTAAGCGCAAAGGCTATCATTGCGTCGGTATGACCTGTGTCATTCTCGGTCTTATTGGAGCAACAGTGCCGCTGTTGCCGACAGTACCTTTCCTGCTCTTGGCGCTGTACTGTTTTGGTGTGTCGTCACCCAAATTCCAGAGCTGGCTATTACAGCACAAACAGCTGGGGCCGCTGGCGACACGTCTCTATTATGGTCGCGGCTTTACCCGCACCGAGAAAGTGCAGTCTCTGCTGTTAATCTGGCTTTCAATGGGTTCGGTATGGTACTTCGTGGCTCAGGGCACTCACTGGCAATATGCCATCGTCGGGCTGCTGGTGTTTGAAACCTGGTTTATTCTGCGTCTTAAAACTTACCAGCCGGATCCCGATTCCGCCTCTGCGGAACCAGATAATCCGCTATAACCCGGTGATTATCCCCTTTCAACGCAAAAAGATGCGGCGTGCATATAACCTGCGCATAAAAAAAGCGCCTGAGCGGCGCTTGTTGCTTTTGTGCTACTGGTAGCTTTTTGCTTCACATGTCACGAAACTGCGGCGAAAGCAGCAAAGATTGCCGGTCTCTCGGCTAACCGATGGTGTACGCGGTTACTTGACGGTGACTCGGGCAAACTTACGTTTACCAACCTGGTACACTGCCGTGCCAGCAGCCGGAATCAGTTTGGCGTCTTCGATTTTCTCGCCGTCCTGTTTCGCAGCACCCTGCTTGATCATACGCAGAGCATCCGACGTCGAACCGACCAGGCCCGCTTCTTTCAGCAGGTTGGCAATCGCGATACCTGCGTCAAATTCAAACTCTGGCATCTCATCCGGCATCGCACCTTTTTGGAAGCGGTTGATGAACTCTTGTTCTGCCGCATCTGCGTCCGCTTCGGTATGGAAACGGGCAATGATCTCTTTCGCCAGCAGGATTTTCACATCACGCGGGTTTTTACCATTCGCTACATCAGCTTTAAACTGCGCCAGCTCTTCCAGTGGACGGAATGACAGCAGCTCGTAGTAGCTCCACATCAGATCATCAGAGATCGACATGATCTTACCAAACATCTCGCTTGGCGCATCAGCCACACCAATATAGTTGTTGGCTGACTTAGACATCTTCTTCTCACCGTCCAGACCAACCAGCAGCGGCATCATCAACACCACCTGAGGCTTCTGACCGTTGGCTTTTTGCAGCTCACGTCCCATCAGCAGGTTGAATTTCTGGTCGGTACCACCCAGCTCTACGTCAGTTTCCATCGCCACTGAATCATAACCCTGCAGGAGTGGATACATGAATTCATGAATCGCGATAGGCTGACCATTGTTGTAACGCTTTTTGAAATCATCACGCTCAAGCATACGCGCAACAGTCTGGTTAGCCGCCAGGCGAATCATGCCTTCTGCGCCCAGTTCAGACAGCCATTCAGAGTTAAACTGAATCGTGGTCTTTTGTGGATCGAGGATCTTAAATACCTGCTGCTTGTAAGTCTCTGCGTTACGCAGTACATCTTCACGGGTCAGAGGCGGACGAGTGGTATTCTTACCAGTCGGGTCACCGACCATACCGGTAAAGTCACCGATCAGGAACGTCACCTGATGGCCCAGATCCTGGAATGCACGCAGTTTGTTGAGGATCACCGTGTGACCAAGGTGAATGTCCGGCGCTGTTGGATCCGCGCCCAATTTGATACGCAGAGGACGGCCTTCTTTCAATTTGGCAATCAGCTCTTCTTCCGGAATCAGCTCTTCAACACCACGCTTAATCTCAGCTAAAGCGGCTTCAATACTCGCCATTCTTGTTCACTCCCACAGATTTGGCAAAAATTTAATAGTTTGACATATTACTTGAATAGCGATGCATTTTGAAACCAGTTAGACTAACGAACTAGCGTTTTTGTTAATTAATCATTGAACGAACCCGAGTATGCTTGCTATTTTTGCTCGACTTCCATGGATGCACCGGGCACTCATCGCCCTGTTCAGTGCCTTGATCGTCACTGCACTGTTTTTTTTGCCAAATCCGGAAGATCTGAGAGACGATTCAGAACGGCTGCAAGTCGGCCGCCATTACCCATTGGCGATCGACAGCGAAGCCTTGTCGCCTGGCGCGACTATTCTGCCGACCACTTTACTGCGTTGGGAAACCCATGTGGTCAATCCGGGCGAAAGCGCCGCCGTGCTGTTCCAGCGCCTGGGGCTGTCTTCACGTCAACTGTATGCCCTGACCTCCAGCAACGATGAAATCAATAATCAGTTGTCTCGCCTGCGTCCGGGCGACCGCTTACAATTTGGCTTTGATGAAAATAATGAACTGATTCAGCTCAAGCGACGCATCAGTGCTGAAGAAACTTTCGTGGTCACCAAAACGGAATCCGGTACTGATTACACCTCGAGCTTTGATAAAAAAGAGATTGTTTATCAGTACAACTATTCTCAGGCCGAGATCAGCTCCAACTTCTGGAATGCGGCAGTCGGAGCGGGCCTGACGGCAAACCAGATCATGGAACTGGCCGGAATTTTTGGCTGGGACATCGACTTTGCCCTCGATATCCGTGCCGGCGATACCTTTAAGCTGCTGTTTCAGGAAAAAGTGGTCGAAGGCGAAGTGATTGGACGGGGCAACATTATTGCCGCCATGTTCACCAACCAGGGCACCACTTTCACCGCTATTCTCGATGACAATACCGGTAACTACTACGATGAGACCGGACGGGCGATGAAGAAAGCCTTCCTGCGCTCACCACTTGATTTTCGCCGCGTCTCTTCCAACTTCAACCCGCGTCGCCTGCATCCGGTGACCGGTCAGGTTCGTCCACACCGCGGCACCGACTACGCCGCTCCGGTCGGCACACCGATTTGGGCCGCCGGTGATGGTATTGTTGAGAAGTCGAGCTACAACCAGTTCAACGGTAACTATGTGTTTATCCGTCACAGCAACACCTATATCACCAAGTATCTGCACCTGACACGACGTACCGTCAAAACCGGTCAGCGAGTCAAACAGGGTCAGGTCATCGGAACTCTGGGTGGCACCGGCCGGGTTACCGGTCCTCACTTACACTATGAGTTCCTGGTCAATGGCGTGCATAAGAATCCGCGTACCGTTGATTTGCCACAATCCAAGTCGCTGAAGGGTAAAGCCAAAGAGACCTTTATCGCTAACGCCAAAATTCGCCTCAAAAATTTAAACCGCTATAGTGAGTTGCTGTACGCCAAAAACTAACCACGCGGTACGCTCATGCGGGGCAAAACAGCTTGCAGTGCAAATAAAAAATCAGCCGCGGCTTAGCCGGGCTGATTTTTATTATCGGTTGTCGCCAAATTCGCACCAAGCACCAATTCGCACCAGCACCATGCGTTCGGGAAAACGCTGTGGTCAGTAAGACACGTGCGGTCAGGATCAGACGCTGAAAGAGGCTCCACAACCACAAGTCGTGGTCGCATTTGGGTTGTTGACAAAGAAACGCGAGCCTTCCAGACCTTCGGTGTAATCAACAATGCCGCCAATCAGGTATTGCAGGCTCATCGGGTCTACCACCAGGGTCACACCGCTGTTAACGATCTCGGTATCACCGTCATTGACGTTTTCATCAAAGGTAAAACCGTACTGGAAACCACTGCAGCCGCCACCAGTGATGTAGACACGCAGTTTCAGCGCCGGGTTTTCTTCTTCCGCAATCAGAGCTTTTACTCGTGTTGCTGCCGCATCCGAAAAGGATAATGGTACATTTACTTCGCTCACGATGACCTCTCTCAGTCGTGTCAGTGCCCGTTCGCTCAGGAAAAAATACCTTGGCGACAGGTCAGTGTAATTTAGCTATAGCGATGATTATCTAATACCTGACTTATCCGTTCAAGTATTAGCCGCCATTTCGCCCCACTCAGGTACACAAACGGCCCAGGTCAGCTAAGCCGGTGCCAGAGAAATTAAGCGAAAAGATTTCGTCTCGCGTCTCATCGGCGTACAATGCAGACCAAATTGGTCCGAGCAATCATCAAGAGGAACTATCCATGACCAAATCAGAAGATCTTTATCAGAAGGCACAAAGCAAAATTCCTGGTGGCGTAAACTCGCCGGTACGCGCATTTAATGGTGTGGGTGGTTCACCACTGTTTATCGACCGTGCAGATGGCGCGTTTATCTTTGATGCTGACGGTAAAGCGTACATTGATTATGTCGGTTCATGGGGCCCGATGATTCTTGGTCACAACCACGCTGTGATTCGTGATGCAGTGGTCAATGCCGCCCACCGCGGACTCAGCTTCGGCGCGCCGACTGAGATGGAAATTGCCATGGCTGAACTGGTTTCTGAACTGGTCCCGTCGATGGAACAACTGCGTATGGTGAACTCGGGGACGGAAGCGACCATGAGTGCAATTCGCCTTGCTCGTGGTTACACCGGTCGCGATAAGATCATTAAGTTTGAAGGCTGCTACCACGGCCACGCAGACAGCCTGCTGGTCAAAGCCGGTTCAGGCGCTCTGACACTGGGTCAGCCCAGCTCACCGGGTGTTCCGGCAGACTTTGCTAAAT
The DNA here is from genome assembly GCF_019226825.1 of Vibrio ostreae. Lineage (NCBI taxonomy): Bacteria > Pseudomonadati > Pseudomonadota > Gammaproteobacteria > Vibrionales > Vibrionaceae > Vibrio > Vibrio ostreae. The sequence goes on along the minus strand of NZ_CP076643.1, from coordinate 3,294,777 downwards.
ATACCCTGACAGCACGTTTCAACGATCTGGACTCAGTGCGTGAACTGTTTGCCGCCAACCCGGGCGAAATCGCTTGTATCATCGTAGAACCGGTCGCGGGCAACATGAACTGTATTCCGCCAGTCGAAGGCTTCCATGAAGGCCTGCGCGAAATCTGTGACAACGAAGGCGCGCTGCTGATTTTCGACGAAGTGATGACCGGCTTCCGTGTTGCTCTGGGCGGAGCTCAGGCACACTACAATATCAAACCTGACCTGACGACGCTGGGTAAAGTGATCGGCGGCGGTATGCCGGTGGGCGCATTTGGTGGTCGTAAAGAGGTGATGCAGTACGTCGCACCAACCGGTCCGGTTTACCAGGCAGGTACTTTATCCGGTAACCCAATTGCCATGGCAGCCGGCTATGCCTGTCTGTCTCTGCTGAAAGAAGAAGGCAACGAGAAGCGCCTGGCGGCCAAAACCAAACAACTGGCAGACGGCTTTAAAGAGCTGGCTCAGCAGCACGGTATCCCGCTGCTGGTGCACCAGGTCGGCGGGATGTTCGGTTTCTTCTTTACCGATCAGGAGCAGGTGACCTGCTACGAAGACGTGGCCAAGTGCGATGTGGAACGTTTCCGTAAATTCTTCCACCTGATGCTGCAACACGGTGTTTATCTGGCACCTTCAGCGTTCGAGGCCAGCTTTACCTCTCTGGCGCACGGTTCGAAAGAAATCGAAGCGACGCTGGAAGCGGCTGACCGCAGCTTTGCTGAACTAGCCCAGCAAGGCTGATTCGCTTCACGTGATGGTGCTATCGCCATCCGATCCTAAATTGAAAGGCTGCTTGGGCAGCCTTTTTTATTGTCTTGCCGAGATGACATCTTGCGAGCCGGCCGTCATACCCAAACCTTAATGCCAGTTCATCACCACCAGCACGATAAGGACTATCGCCACCACGCCCAGCCAGGGAAACGAACGACGCGCACGCTGAGATTTACACCCGGTTTCATTATCGCAACACCCCATACTGCACTCCTCATTGCTAAGAGTATGAAATACAGCCATTATAACCCTAATTAAGAAGCAAACTGGACCACGACTGTGCCTGATAAACTGAAGATCTCCTCCAGCCACTGGGTATTAATTGTTGCCCTGCTGGCCACCGCATTTGCCTGTTATCTGCTGATAAGGCCTTATGTTAACTCGATTATGATGGCCTTTATCATCTCGCTGCTCATGTTTCCGATCCATGAGAAAATGGAATCTAAGTTACCATCTTATCCTAATCTGGCTTCACTGCTGTCCTGCGTCATTCTCACTTTCATCATAGTCATTCCACTGCTGTTTGTGTTTGGCGCCATCGTGCAGCAAGGCTCAAAGTTTTCCCAGAATGTTTACCAATGGGTCACTCACGGCGGCATTCAGACCGTATTCAACCATCCACTGGTGGTGAAAGTATTGGCCATCACCAATCAGTATCTGCCGTTTGATGAAATCAGTCCGCAGCAAATCGCGCAGAAAGTTGGCCAGTTTGCCACCACGTTCGGCAGCAACCTGGTTGGCATCAGCGCCAAAATTCTCGGTGATGCCACCTCTTTCATCATGGATTTTCTATTGATGCTGTTTGTGCTGTTCTTTTTACTGCGCGACCACGACAAGATCATCGCCTCGCTGCGCCACATTATTCCGCTGTCACGCAGTCAGGAGGACCGTCTGTTGCAACAGATAGAACAAGTGTCCAAGTCTGCGGTGATGGGCTCATTTCTGACCGCGATAGCGCAAGGCTTTGCCGGCGGTATCGGCATGTGGCTGGCCGGTTTCCCTGGTTTGTTCTGGGGCACCATGATGGGTTTTGCCTCATTCATCCCGGTGGTCGGTACCGCACTGGTGTGGATACCCGCCACCATCTACCTGTTTGTCACCGGCGATACCGGCTGGGCTGTCTTCCTGGGTATCTGGAGCGTGGCGCTGGTCGGCTCAATTGATAACCTGCTGCGGCCGCTGCTGATGCAAGGCAGTGCCGGGATGAACACCCTGCTGATTTTCTTCTCCCTGCTAGGCGGCATCCAGCTATTTGGTCTGATTGGCCTGATTTACGGCCCGCTGATCTTTGCCATTACCATCGTGTTTTTTAATATGTACGAAGAGGAGTTCCAGAGTTTTCTCAACAAGCAGGACAACAGCTGACACCGCCTGGCGCGGATAAAGCACTTCAAGCCCGGGGCGGATTATGCGAAAATCTGCCCCCCTAATTTGTATCGAGTCTGTTATGTCCAATTACACCGCTCCCAGTCAGATAGCCGAACGCCAACTGGCCTATTTTGCCGGTAAAAAGGTGCTGGTGGCCGGAGAAGCCGAAGATCTGTTTCCGCTCCAACTGGCCAAACATTGTGAGTCAGTGGCGGTATTCACCACCCATTATGGGTTTCACCGTCAACTGCAACAGCATCAGGGCGTAACCAGCTACTTTGGTGCCGAACTGACTGACAACCTGGTGGCGGATATGATCCTGCTCTATTGGCCAAAAGCCAAACAGGAAGCAGAATATCTGCTGGCGATGCTGATGGCGAAATTTGGCACCGGGACCGAAATTGTCGTGGTGGGTGAAAACCGTTCCGGGGTCAAAAGCATAGAGAAAATGTTCGCCGCTTATGGCCCGATCAATAAGTATGATTCAGCGCGGCGCTGCTCGTTTTACTGGGGCCAGTGCACTGAGCAACCGGCACCATTTACGCTTGAGCAGTGGTTTAAATCCTATCAGGTTGAATATCAGCAGCACAGCCTGACCATTCGCAGCCTGCCTGGCGTATTCAGTCACGGTGAGTTTGATATCGGCAGCCGTCTGCTGCTCGACAGCCTGCCGCCACTGCGTGGCAAAGTGCTCGATTTTGGTTGCGGCGCCGGGGTCCTGGGCAGCGTGATGGCAACCCTCAATCCGGGGATTGAACTGGAGATGTGTGACATCAGCGCTTTGGCGATTCGTTCCAGCCAGGCAACCCTGGCCGCCAATCATCTGTCTGGCCGGGTATTCGCTTCTGACGTTTATTCAGACAGCGCGCGCGACTACGATTTTATCGTCACCAATCCGCCCTTCCACTCCGGGCTGGATACCAGTTACAGTGCGACCGAAACGCTGCTGGCTAAAGCGCCCGCCCATCTGAAAAACCGCGGTGAACTGTTGGTGGTGGCCAATAGCTTCCTCAAATACCCGCCCATCATCGAACAGGCATTCGGTCAGTGTGAAACCGTGAATAAAACCAATAAGTTCACAATTTACCAAGCAAAAAAATCTCGCGCCTGAGGTGAATATGGCTGCTCAGCCATCCCTCTCACAGCAATAAAAACGGCAAACCAAGGTTTGCCGTTTTTATTCGCAACGATTCAAAAATTGACATAAGTCACTCAGAACGCCAGTACCCCCTGGGTATCAATACTGACCGCGACTTTCTCGCCGATCTGAATTGCCTGCGATGACGTCGCCAATAATTTAGCGCCCTGGGTTTCAATCACATAGCGGCAGTGATCGCCCATAAACTGCTGCTCCAGTACCGTCACCTGACTCCCCGCATCGCTGTGAATACGGATTTGCTGCGGGCGCAGCAACAATTCACATTGCCCGCCATGGTTAATCATCTGTTGCGCTGTCGCTTCCAGCACGCCGAATTCGGTCTGATACTGGCTGTCACTGACACGTGTCGCTGGCAGGTAACTGCCGCCGCCGAGAAAATCGGCCACGAATTTGCTCGATGGATGAAAATAAAGTTGCGATGCGGTGCCGTACTGCTCGATCACTCCGTGTTGCATCACCGCCATTTTATCGGCAAAGGCAAAAGCCTCTTCCCGTGAGTGAGTGACAAAAATCGCGGTCACCCCCTGCTTTTTAAAGATCTTACGGATCTCGGCAATCAGATCGTGGCGCACCTGAGTATCGATATTCGAAAACGGCTCATCAAGTAACAGCAGATCCGGCTTATAAGCGAGCGAGCGGGCAATCGCCACCCGCTGCTGCTGACCACCCGATAACTGATGCGGATAACGATCGCTCAAGCCGCTGAGATGAACCAGATCCAGCATTTCAGTTACCTTGCTCTGGCGCTGCACGAGCGATAAATCACGTAATCCGAACGCCACGTTTTCCGCCACAGTCAGATGGGGAAACAGGGCGTAATCCTGAAAGATCATACCAATATTACGCTGCTCCGGCGGCAACCATAGCTGCCCGTCATCAATGGTCAGGCCATTGAGGCTCATCACTCCGGAAGCGAGTGGCAATAAACCGGCGATGGCCTTGAGCAAGGTCGTTTTACCACATCCGCTGGCTCCAAGCAGACAGACGATTTCACCGTGTTCCACCTCAAGCGAGAGTGATTCCAGTACGGTCTGTGTCTCATACTGACAGGTCAGATTCTGAATCGATAATGCGCAGCTCATCAGTGACTTTGCTCCAGGGAACGGTTAACAACAACAAGGGGAACAAGACCGACCACAACCAGCAATACCGCCGGTAATGCGGCTAGTTCAAGGTGCTCATCAGACGCATAATTATACACATAGGTCGCCAGAGTTTCGAAGTTGAACGGACGCAGCAGTAAAGCAGCGTTGAGTTCTTTCATTGATTCGATAAACACCAGCAAAGCGGCAATCAGCGCGCCACGCCGCACCAGCGGGACATGGATGCGCCACAGCATACAGTTGGGCTGACACCCCATGGTACGCGCGGCCATATCCAGAGACGGGGAAATCTTATTCAGGCTACTTTCGATACTGCCGATAGCGACGGCAGAAAAGCGTACCACCAGAGCAAAAATAATCGCAAACATGGTGCCGGAGAAAACCAGCCCCGGCCTGCCCCACTGCAGTGCTTTCGCTACATCATTGACGACGTGATCCATGGTCAGCACCGGTACCATAATGCCTATTGCCAGCACCGTACCGGGGACGGCATAGCCCAGAGACGAGAGACGCATTAGCGCCACGCTGAAACGATTCTGTTTGAGACGCATATAAAAGCAGACCGTCATCGCTACCAGGACACCGAGCACGGCAGCACTGAGTGAAACCTGGAGGCTATTAAGGGCATATTCTCGGAACTGCTCACTCCAGCTGACGGCAAAATAGGTGTAAGCGTAGCTGAGCAGTTGCAGCAGCGGGAAAATAAACGCGACACACACCAGCCCCCCAGCACCACAGCAGCGCCGCCCATTTTTTCCAGCCGCTGAGCGGATAGCGAAAATCTTCATGACTGTTGAACTGATTCTGGAACAGCTTTTGTTTGCGCCGGCTGTAGCGCTCAGCGCTGAGTAACAGCACTACGATCATCAGCATAATGGCTGAAATCTTAGCTGCCGCGGTCAGGCTGGAATAGTTGAGCCAGGTATCGTACACCGCGGTAGTCAGGGTATTAACGGCAAAGTAACTGACGGTACCAAAATCGCCGACGGTTTCCATCGCCACCAGCGATAAGGCGACCGCCACCGAGGGGCGTACCAAGGGCAGTGAAATACGGCAAAAACTCTCCCATGCCGAGCATTTCAGCAAGCGTGCCGACTGTAACAAGGAAACATTCTGCTCCATAAATGCGGTGCGGCACAGCAGGTAAACATAAGGGTAGAGCACCAGCGCCAGTACCAGACTGGCCCCGGTCAGACTGCGAATATCCGGAAACCAGTATTCGCCGGGCAGCCAGCCGGTCTGCGCTCGCAGCCAGACCTGAATCGGGCCGGCGTAGTCAAACCAGCCGGTAAAGATATAACCGACGATATAACCAGGAATCGCCAGTGGCAGAACCAAGGCCCACTGCAGAACTTTTTCTCCCGGCAGCCGGCACATCGCCATCAGCCAGGCGCTGGGCACACCAAACACCAGAGTCAGTGCCATCACGCTCACAGCCAGCACAACCGTGTTGTACACATAGGTTGGCATCACTGTGGTGAGCAGATGACGGAACACATCGTCGGTATCACCAACGGCGGTATAAAAAATCGCTAAGATCGGCAAAACCAGCAGCGTGGCCAGAACCACGCTGCTGGTTTTCCATATGAGGTGTTTTTCTTTCATTGCCTAACAGCTATAAGGCAGGCTGAGGCATAGATGCGATGGCAAATACATCTCATATCCCTTTCATAAATCAAGGGTATAGTTATACCCTTGGATTTGATTAAAGGTCAAATTTGACTTCGTCAATCAGCTTGATGGCCGCTTCATGATTGTCGGCAATTTTTTCCAATGGTAGCGAATCTGACTTAAACTCACCCCAGGATGCCACCAGTTCAGAGCGTGCAACCCCAGGTTTAACCGGATATTCGAAGTTTACATCGGCATACATGTGCTGTGCTTTGTCGCCGGTGAGAAACTCCATCAACTTCAAAGCATTATCACGATTTGGCGCGTATTTCGCCATCGCCATACCACTGACGTTCACATGGGTGCCCTGCACCTTCTGACCCGGGAAGTTAATGTAAACTGATTCCGCCCAGCTCTTCTGCTCTTTATCCGTCAGCATTTTTCCCAGATAGTAGCTGTTACCCAGCGACAGATCACATAAACCTTCTTTGATAGCACGAACCTGATCACGGTCGTTACCTTGCGGCTTACGTGCCAGGTTAGCTTTTACGCCCTGCAGCCAGGTTTTGGTTTCAGCTTCGCCGTGGTTGGCAATCATGGCGGCAACCAGAGCAATGTTGTAGGGGTGCTTACCGCTACGGGTACAGATTTTACCTTTGTACTCTGGCTTAGCCAGATCAAGGTAATCGAAATCATCACTCAGTTTACCCACACGATCACGCGAAGAGTAAACACTGCGTGTACGGATAGTCAGCGCAAACCATTCATCCTTACTATCGCGGTACTGAGCCGGAATATTGCTGTCAATCACGGCACTGTCTACCGGCTGGGTCAGACCTTTATCTGCCAGTTCAAACAGGCGGCTAAACTCAGAGGTGAGCACCAAATCGGCCGGGCTGTATTCGCCTTCCTGCGCCAGTTTCTCGGCAATGCCTTCTTTGGCAAATTTGACGTTCACCTTGATGCCAGTCTCATCAGTGAACTCTTTAAACATCGGGTCAATCAGAAAAGGCTGACGGTAAGAGTAAACATTCACTTCCTCTGCAGCTATGGCCGCTGGTGCCAGCATGCTGCTTGCAAGCGCTGAAAGCGTTAGCAGTTTTTTCATGTGTTAAATCCTTTAAGAGTGCTAATGATAAGACTTATCAATTGCAATCATTATATTGACGACTATTAATAAAACAATCATGAAAAATAAAAAACCTGCCACATGTGGCAGGTTTTATAAAAGGCTTTTGTAACGAGTTATTACTTAACCGTCACGAATTCTGGGTAAGATTCTACGCCACAGTCGTGCATGTCCATACCTTCCATCTCTTCTTCTTCAGAGACACGGATACCAACGGTCGCTTTCAGGATACCCCAGACAATCAGGCTAGCTGCAAATACCCAGGCAAAGATAACTGCTGCACCCATCAGCTGTGCACCGAATGTAGCATCACCGTTGCTCAGTGGCACAACCATCAGACCAAAGAAACCACATACGCCGTGTACCGAAATCGCACCCACTGGATCATCGATCTTCAGTTTATCCAGCGCAATGATGCTGAACACAACCAGCGCACCGGCAACCACACCGATAGCCACTGCGTACAGCGGAGATGGTGACAGCGGGTCAGCCGTGATAGCCACCAGACCAGCCAGCGCACCGTTCAGAACCATAGTCAGGTCAGCTTTACCCCAAGTGGTTTTACATACCAGCAGTGCGGCAATTGCACCTGCAGCGGCGGCTGCGTTGGTGTTCAGGAAGATTTGGCCTACCGCGGTTGCGTTTTCAAAGTCAGACACCATCAGCTGAGAACCGCCGTTGAAACCAAACCAGCCTAACCACAAGATGAAGGTACCCAGGGTTGCCAGCGGCATGTTTGAACCTGGAATCGGGTAAATTTCACCGTTTTTACCGTATTTACCTTTACGGGCACCCAGCAGAAGAACACCGGCCAAAGCGGCTGACGCACCGGCCATGTGTACGATACCAGAGCCTGCGAAGTCGCTGAAACCTGCTGCAGACAGGAAGCCACCGCCCCAAGTCCAGTAACCTTCCATCGGGTAGATGAACGCCGTCAGAATGACAGAGAAAATCAGGAATGACCACAGTTTCATACGCTCAGCCACCGCACCCGACACGACAGACATCGCTGTTGCAACGAATACTACCTGAAAGAAGAAGTCTGACTCTAGAGAGTGGTCTGCACCTTCACCCTGAGTGCCGATCAGAGCGCCGAACGATGGCAGCCAACCGGCTTCAGCATTATCAACGTACATAATGTTGTAGCCGACAATCAGGTACATGGTGCACGCAATTGCGTACAGAACAAAGTTTTTAGTCAGAATTTCAGTGGTATTTTTCGAACGTACCAGGCCAGCTTCCAGCATGGCAAAGCCCGCTGCCATCCACATAACCAGTGCGCCCGAGATTAAGAAAAAGAATGTATCCAGTGCGTAACGTAATTCCGTTACAGTAAGCGACAGTTCCATAGTAGTCGTCTCCAGTCCTTTGAATCTTAAAGTGCTTCCGCGTCCGCTTCGCCGGTACGAATACGAACTGCGTGGCTTAAGTCATAAACAAAAATTTTGCCGTCACCGATTTTACCGGTATGTGCCGCTTTGATAATCGCTTCCAGAACACGATCAACGTTATCCGCTTGTGTAGCAATTTCGATTTTTACCTTAGGCAGGAAATCTACCTGGTATTCCGCACCACGGTAAAGCTCGGTATGGCCTTTCTGGCGACCAAAACCTTTGACTTCTGATACGGTCATCCCTTCGATGCCCACATCAGCCAGGGCTTCACGTACATCGTCAAGTTTAAATGGTTTGATGATTGCGTTAATGAGTTTCATCGCGTCCTCTCTGAAGCTGTTGTCCATTTACATATCTACAATCCAAGGTACGTGCCAACTTTTTAATACCTTTAATTACAATGACATAGTGAGATTTCGCTTCAAAAACAACAAAGGGTTGCACTGTTTAGGTGCAACCCTTTCCCAAAATAAGGCGAAATGTTCGCCATTCACCAACAAAGTGCACTCTGTTAAGGCGGTAAACTTAATATCCGCCTAAAAATGCCTGCCATTGCATCAGCAGAGACTCAAAATCTTCCAGACCACACTGAGCGACACTCTCGCTTTCATACAATTCGAATTCACTTTCTAACTCAATATCATGCCCATAGGACAAGGCATTATCCTGTACCGTCACTTCAGCACCAAGCAGGCTCAGTGAGATCTCTTTACCCGCCCATTGCCACTCCTGTGCTGGAAATTGGTGCGCCTGCTTCACCAAATGCAACACTTGCTCGATTTTTGTGCGATCCTGACTAATCTCTTCCTGCAGCCAACGGGCCACAATTTGATGCTCCATACTGCAGGTGACGTAATACTCACCTAACATAGTGTTTTTAGTAAATTCGAATTCCATCGTGATTCATGCCTGGCAATCAATGGCGGCAGTATAACGTCTGTTCCCGGCAGTGACGAGTCACAATATCGCACCAAAATCGCCTGGTAAGTGATCGGTGGCATATAGCTTTCCTCTCAGCCGGTAGCGCGAACAGCTTGTGTTTGGAGCCGCTTATGTTTTTAAGCAAATAACAAAAAGCCGCTGCAGAGCAGCGGCTTTCGTCATGCCATCAGGTCACGCCTGAAGCATTATGCCGGTTCCTGGAAAATCACCGTATCCGCCTTCTGGGTGTAATCACTCATCAGGTGGAAGTTCAGGTAACGGTAAGTATCGGCAGCCGTCGCATCAATCTGCTCAGCATACTGCAGGTACTCTTCCTTCGTCGGAATGCGGCCCAGAATTGCACCGACCGCTGACAGTTCAGCCGAGGCCAGGAATACATTCGCGCCGTTACCAAGACGGTTCGGGAAGTTACGGGTAGACGTTGACATGACGGTCGATTTATCTGCCACGCGAGCCTGGTTACCCATACACAGTGAACATCCCGGAGTTTCGATGCGTACCCCAGCGCGGCCGAAGATACCATAGTAACCTTCTTCAATCAGTTGATCTTTATCCATCTTGGTTGGCGGAGCCACCCACAGACGGGTTTCAAGCTGACCGTTGTATTTATCCAGCAGTTTACCTGCAGCACGGAAGTGACCGATGTTGGTCATACAAGAACCGATGAACACTTCATCGATTGCCGTACCCTGAACATCAGACAGCAGGCGTGCATCATCCGGATCGTTTGGCGCACAAAGGATCGGCTGATCGATTTCCGCCAGATCGATTTCGATCACGTGTGCGTAGTCAGCATCTTTATCTGCTTCCATTAGTTCAGGCTTCTCCAGCCACTCTTGCATCGACTTAATGCGGCGCTCGATGGTACGGCGATTGCCATAGCCTTCCGATATCATCCATTTCAGCATGGTGATGTTGGATTGCAGGTACTCAGAGATAGACTCTGGCGACAGTTTCACAGTACAACCCGCAGCAGAACGTTCTGCCGATGCATCCGACAGTTCGAATGCCTGTTCAACCGTCAGGTGCTCAAGACCTTCGATCTCCAGAACACGACCAGAGAATTCGTTGATCTTACCGGCTTTTTCTACTGTCAGCAGACCCTGTTTGATACCGTAGTAAGGAATAGCATGGACCAGATCACGCAGTGTGATACCTGGTTTCATCTTACCTTTAAAACGCACCAGGACTGACTCTGGCATATCCAGTGGCATCACACCGGTTGCCGCCGCGAAAGCGACCAGGCCAGAACCTGCCGGGAAAGAGATACCCAGAGGGAAACGGGTGTGCGAGTCACCACCGGTACCCACAGTATCAGGCAGCAGCATGCGGTTCAGCCATGAGTGGATGATACCGTCGCCAGGGCGCAGTGATACACCGCCACGGTTCATGATGAAATCTGGCAGAGTGTGGTGCGTCTGAACGTCAACCGGTTTCGGATACGCAGAGGTGTGGCAGAAAGACTGCATCACCAAATCTGCGGAGAAGCCCAGACACGCCAGATCTTTCAGTTCATCACGCGTCATAGGACCAGTGGTATCCTGAGAACCGACAGTAGTCATCTTAGGTTCACAGTAAGTACCAGGGCGGATGCCTTCCACGCCACACGCTTTACCGACCATTTTCTGTGCCAGCGTAAAGCCTTTACCTGAATCGGCAACCGGTACTGGTTTCGAGAATACATCGCTTGATTCAAGACCCAGCGACTGACGAGCTTTGTCAGTCAGGCCACGGCCGATGATCAGCGGAATACGACCGCCGGCACGAACTTCGTCCAGCAGCACGTCAGTTTTCAGTTTGAAGGTCGACAGGACTTCATCGCTGCCGTGTGCACACACTTTACCTTCATATGGGTAAACATCGATGACATCGCCCATGTTCAGTTTTGCGACGTCCAGTTCAATCGGCAGCGCACCGGCATCTTCCATCGTGTTGTAGAAGATTGGCGCGATCTTACCGCCCAGCACAAAACCACCCGCGCGTTTGTTTGGTACATTCGGGATATCATCCCCCATGAACCACAGCACAGAGTTAGTAGCGGACTTACGGGAAGAACCGGTACCGACAACGTCGCCCACATAAACCAGTTGATGGCCTTTCTCTTTCAGCGCTTCAATCTGTTTAATCGGACCCACTTTGCCCGGCTCATCAGGCTGGATGCCATCGCGTTCGTTTTTCAGCATCGCCAGAGCGTGGACCGGGATATCAGGACGAGACCAGGCATCCGGTGCCGGAGACAGGTCGTCAGTGTTGGTTTCACCGGTGACTTTGAATACAGTCAGAGTGATTTTTTCTGCCAGCTTAGGTTTTTTCAGGAACCATTCGGCTTCCGCCCAGGATTCCATCACCTGTTTAGCATAAGCATTACCTGCTTTGGCTTTTTCTTCGACATCGTAGAATGCGTCGAACATCAGCAGAGTTTGAGACAGCGCTTTTGCAGAGATAGGTGCCAACTCGGCGTCATCAAGCAGAGACACCAGAGGTTCGATGTTGTAACCACCTTGCATGGTGCCCAGCAGGGTAGCGGCTTTTTCACGACTAACCAGTGGAGATGATACTTCGCCTTTAGTGATTGCTGTCAGGAAACCCGCTTTGACATAAGCTGCTTCATCAACGCCTGGAGGAATTCGGTTTTCCAGCAGATCAAGAATGAACTCTTCTTCTCCCTGCGGCGGATTTTTTAGCAGTTCAACAAGTCCAGCGACTTGCTCAGCGTCTAGGGGTTTAGGTACAACTCCTTCAGCAGCACGCTCTTCGACGTGTTTACGGTAGGCTTCAAGCACGACTTTTTCCTCTCATTGCGGTTCACCCAATTATTATTGAAAGGTGAGTGAACATCCTTGGAAACTTGGCTCTCCGTTGCCCATGTTTTCATTCAAATTTGACTGAGAAACAGCGCCCTAGGAGGCCAAACTGTGGGCGATAGGATAGCAAAATTAACGATAAATTAAAATCTCATCATTTTGACCAACATAGCAACTTACGACTAAAGTCCTAGCCAAAACGCTGACGTTCATTGCCGCAATCCCTGCGCCCGGTTAGCAATAATACAGCACAGCGGGTAGAAGTCACACACCCGCACCACCGATTGTTACTTAAATGTAGTACCCAGAATCAGGTACAGTGAATCAAAATTCTGCTCTGTTCGCCCATAACCGAACATTATCGGGCCGATAGGAGAATCAACTCCAGCAAATAGTGAACTTGCCGCATATAAAGGGGCATTTCCGATGTCGATGTCCGGATCCGACCAGACACCACCGTATTCAATTGAAGCGCCAAGATAAACCGGCGAGGTAAACAGGCCAAAATCGTTGTCGAACCAACGATAGCGATAAACCAGATTGGCATAAGCTTTATTCTGACCAATCAGACTATTACGCCCGATCCCGGACAAATTGAGAAAGCCACCAATGCTTTTCGGTTCAATCGGAGTTGAGGAGTTTTTACTGCGCACTTCGCCATAATCTATGTTGCCGACCAAAGTATGACGATCAAAACTGTGCGCCGCGATCATTTTGGCGCTCAGCTCATACACGGTATCCGAGGAATCGGTAACCACGCCGATGTCGTTGGCACTCAGATCATCATGGGAAATCAGATATTCCAGATTAATGTAAAAACCGTCGCGTGGCAGACTGAAATCATCCAGTGAATCAACTCGATAGTTAAAAAACACCCCCTGACGGGTAAAATCCATATCGGCATAATCCGGCAAGGTAGAATAGTTCGCTGACCCTTCGGTATAGCGCCCGCCGATTTTAAATCCGCGCCACAAGGTATCCTGATAGCCGATACCCAGCTCACCCATCACGGCTTCATAATCGACCGGCAGAAAGTTACGACTTGCCGACAGTGTGGTGTCGTCAAAGCCGGTCACCGGCATACTGCGCCGTTCATCGGTGAGACGGACTTTGGCGGTCGCAAACACTTTCTGATCAGACCATAACGGCGAGTAAAGTTCAGCCTCGACCAGCTTATCGGTACCGATATCAAAGTTCAGCGCCAGTTCAGCGCCGTTGGCACTGATATCGGTGAAGTTGAGTGAAGCACCAACGGAGTACTGGCTCTCGGTATTAAAATCATCTTCGAGAAAGAAACGGAAATTAAGATAATTCGGCCCCCAGGGCTTCTCATTGACATCAATGACCAGATTATTAGCCCCGTTCTGCTCTTCGTACTGGTAACGGATCAGTTTAAAGCGATCCAGTGCGTAGAGGTTTTGTACCCCGGCTTCAATCTGCTCGCTCGACAGCACCTCACCAGGAGGCAAATCAAGCCGTTTTTTCAGCATCTGGTCCGAGTAATGGGAGAAGTTATTAATAATGATGTTATCGACTTTAATTTCATCACCATAAGTCAGACCGCGACGCCGCTCTTCTTTATGGTCGATATAATGCTGGTAATCGGCACTCGACAGCGCGAGTTTTTCCAGCAGTGCGCGGCTTTCCATTGCAGCCTGATAACCTTTAGCAAACGCCTGCGGCATTTTATCAAAGTCGGTCGTTTCCATCAGACCAACCTGGGGGCGCAGCAGCACATCGTCACCACTGAGCGTCTCCGCCTGAAGTTCGGTACTGCGGCGGACCAGATAGTTAGACAGCTGATCGGCCACAGTCAGGAAAGTAGTAAAAGCTTCTTCATTTTTGTAATCGGTGCTGATATCGACCGCGATCACCACATCCGCCCCCATGGCACGCGCCACATCGACCGGCATATTGTTGGTCACGCCACCATCGACCAGCAGACGGCCGTCAATCTGGTATGGCGGCAATGCGCCCGGTACCGACATACTGGCCATCATGGCATCGACCAGATAACCTTTATCCAGCACTACCTGATCCAGTTTAATGATATCGGTGGCGACAGCCCGAAACGGTACCGGCAGATCGTCAAATGAGTCAAACGGCGGCAGGTTACCTGAAGTTTCACGTAGAATGCGCAGCATATTCTGGCCCTGCACCACGCCACGCGGCGCTCGCACCCCATCGGCGCCGACCCCGAGATCTGTGGTCAACTGATAACGGTCTTCATACTCTTTATCACGCACCCGGCGCTGACTACGGCTAACCCGATCACGGTAGCCCTGGCTCCAGTCGACATTGTAAATCACACTTTCGACTTCATCGGCACTCATACCGGTCGAATAAAGGCCAGCGACATAAGCCCCCATGCTGGTGCCAAGCACGATATCTACCGGAACCTTCAGCTCTTCCAGCGCTTTCAGCACCCCCCATATGAGCAGCACCTTTGGCACCGCCTCCGGCCAGCACCAGAGCGACCTTGGGCCGGGGATGTCCCAGCTCAACGATGGCTTTTGAGTCTTGCGCTTGTGCCAAACTCGTGCCGGGCCAGAGCAGATGAATAATAACAATACTGAGCAGGCAACGAATCACACAGTGTCCTTAAGTCCTAAGTGCCGATAATCGAAACACTATAGCGGCGTGGCATCACCACTGAAAGAGTTTTTTCAGCCATTGGGCCGGGCGGTTTTCACACTGCTTCTTCCACTCCCCTGCCACATCCCAAACCGGCAGCTTATTGTCGTTATCACAATCAAGCTGCAAACCGCCGTCACCGTTGGCGGCAAAACCAACGGTCGCAATCTGTTGTGGCCAAGGCAGTATCAACTGCTGCGGAATACGGTAACGCAGGTAATCGGCATACACCCGCAGCGCCCCGCTCGCGCCGGTCAGCTGGGTTGGTTTGTTGTCATCACGTCCCAGCCAGATAGTGGTCACTTCACGCCCGTCTACGCCGACAAACCAGCTATCGCGGCTGTCACTGCTGGTGCCAGTTTTACCGGCCAGTGCCGCCCAGCCAAACTGGCTGTTGAGATAACGTCCGGTCCCTTCCAGCACACCGCGCTTCATCGCATAAGTTGTCAGCCACGCCGCCTGCTGATCCACCGCTTGTGACACCGACGGAATCGACTGGTACAGCACATTACCCTGTAGATCGAGCACGGAACGCAGTGCCGACAGCCTGGCTTTTTTACCTGAGTTGGTCACGGTCTGGTACATCTGCGCGACCTGGAACGGTGTCAGGGAAAATGATCCGAGCAACATCGATGGCACCGGACGAATTTCATCGCGGTTCACGCCCAGCTTGGTCAGGGTCTGCGACACGTTGTCGATACCCAGTTGCATACCCAGCCTGACTGTCGGCACATTGAGTGACTTGGCCAGCGCCAGATAGAGCGGCACTTCACCGCGATACTGACGATCAAAATTGCGCGGCGACCAGGTGGTACCTTCACTGCCCTGCAAAGTAATCGGTTTATCGAGCAAAGTGGTCGCAAGAGAATATTTTTCCGGTTGTTCGAGGGCCGTCATGTACACCGCCGGCTTAACCAGCGAACCAATCGGGCGGCTGGCGTTCAGCGCGCGATTAAAACCGTCATAACCGGTGCGTCTTCCGCCAACCATGGCACGAATTTCACCACTGTGACGATCCACAGCAATTGCGGCGGCTTCCAGCTCTTTCCCTGCGCGCTTGGCGAGAATCGGCACCTGATTTTCCACCGCCGCTTCGAGCTTATCCTGCGACACAGGATCCAGTGAGGTAAATACCCGTAAACCGGTATCCGACTTAAACACATCACCCAGCTTGTCTTTCAGCTCAATCGACAACTGTTGGAAATAAGCCGGCTGACGGCTGGCAATACGGGCATGCTTTTGCACATCCAGCGGCCGACTCACTGCCTGCTCGTACTGCTTGGCGTTGAGCAAGTCCTGATCCATTAAGAGCTTAAGCACCAGATCGCGGCGCTCTTTGGCCCGCTCAGGGTAACGCATCGGATTGTAGTACGACGGGCCTTTCACCATGCCCACCAGCAGCGCCAGTTGGTCAAGCCGCAGCTCTTGCAGCGGCTGACCAAAGTACAGGCGCGATGCCAGACCAAAACCATGCACCGCTTCGTTGCCGTTCTGGCCGAGATACACTTCATTGAGGTAAGCTTCGAGGATTCGGTCTTTGCTGTAACGATAATCAATGATCAGCGCCATATAGGCTTCGCGCAGCTTGCGCCACAGCGTACGATCGCTCGACAGGAAGATGTTTTTGGCCAGCTGCTGAGTCAGGGTACTGCCGCCCTGGACAGTGCGGCCAGCTTTAAGGTTAGCCAGCATAGCGCGGGCAATCGCCATCGGCGACACCCCATCATGCTGATAAAAGTTGCGATCTTCTGTGGTCAGCAGAGCATCAATCATTACCTCAGGAAACTGCTCGCGACGCAGGAACAAGCGCTGCTCTGCGGTGTTCTTTTCCAGCATGCCGAGCATTTTCGGTTCAATCCGCAGGTAACCCAGATCGCCTCTTTTCTCCAGCGACTGAATCCGGGTCAGTTGGTTACCGTCAAAAAACAGCATTACATGCCGGTCCGGCTCAGGACCGTCAGCAAATTCAAACGGACGGCGGATCATTTCGATCCGGGTCGATGACGCAGAATACTCGCCCGGATAACGCGGCTGACTCACTTTGCGATAATTCAGCACGTCCAGTTCATTGCGCATTTCGGCAATGCTGATTTCACTGCCCGGCTCCAGGGTCAGAATGCGCGCGTACACCACGGTCGGCAGTTCGAACAACTGGCCTTCAAAACGCTGTTTGATCATGCTGTCGAGATAGATCCCGGTGAACAGCAAAACGGCGGCCAGAGCCAGTCCCGCTTTCCAGCTCAGACTCCACAAACGCCGCTTCCACGAAGGCTTGCCCGGTTTTTTGCCACCATTAGACGCTTTGCCTGCGCTGGGTTTACGCGCCGCACGCTTTTTCGGCGCACGACTTTTAGATGCATTGCTTTTAGAAGCATTGCTTTTAGAAGCATCACTTTTCGCCGCCTGATTTGTGCGGCTTTCGCCTTTGAGGTATCGCTTTTTCTACTCATGAATTCAGTTGTCGCTTGGTTTTGGTCGTCGCGGTGTGGTTAGCCGGGTCATCAGGCCACACATGTTTGGGATAACGCCCTTTCATCTCTTTCTGCACTTCTTTATATGCCCCACGCCAGAAGCCTGCCAAATCACGGGTGACCTGCAGCGGGCGCTGAGCCGGAGACAGCAGTTCCATCACGATGGCCTTGCGGCCTTTGGCGACCAGTGGCGTACTCTGCTCGCCAAACACTTCCTGCATGCGCACCGACAAGACCGGGTCCATCCCGACCTGATAGCGGATCTTTTTGCTCGAACCGGTGGGCAAGCGGTGCTCGACCGGCAGCCATTCATCCAGCTGCTGGTGCAAGGGCCAGCCTAAACGAGCTTTTAAGGCGTCCAGCACTGGCACTTTATTTAGCTCTTTAACCGAGCGAATCCCGCTCAGATAAGGCTCTAACCACTGATTAAGGTCACGCAGTAACGCCTGCTCACTCATATCCGGCCACGCCTCTTCCGGTAACCATTCACAGCCACAACGAACCCGGGTCAGCCATTCGGTCGTCGTTTCGCCCCACTGTAATACTGCCAGCCCTTTACGTTCGACATAATTAAGCAAAGCTTGTGTCATTTTTTCCGGTGCCGGGGCAGGCAAAGCCTCGCGTTCAATCACCAGTTGCCCGATGCGGAGCTGTTTCTCTGCCACCAGACGTCCGGCTTTGTCATCCCAGTCGACCCGCTCCTGAGTGCTGAACAGCAGGCCGAATGTTTGCTGCAGCGCAGTCATATCGAGCTCCAGGGCACTGAAAACCTGGCTTGACTGCTGCTGGCTGCGCATCACATCCAGAGCGATGACATAGTCACTGCCCGCCAGAGGCTGATCGTCTGCAATTACCGCACCGTGGCCGTTGGCGAGCAGGAACTGACCGTGCTGACCACGTTGCTGGGCGATTCGATCCGGAAACGCCAGGCACGCCACTTGCGCCAGCTGAGACGGCTTAACCGCACGCAGTGCAAAGCCGCTATCGAGTTTGTACGCCAGGGCTGTCGCGCGCTGATGCAGCACTTTGCTGTGCGGATGGCGCCCCTGCTGCCAGCGCTGCAGACTGTGACTGACATCGAACACCTGACGTTCAGGTTCTTCGAGCAGCGCCGCCAGTGCTAATGCGCTGTACAGACAGGCTTCACCATGCTGGCGGGCAGCCAGCAACATGGCCGCGATTCGAGGCTCCACACCCAAGGCATGCGCCTCTTTCCCCGATGCGGTCAGTTGCTGGCGGCTGTCCATCAGATCGAGTGCCGCCAGCAGGCTGCGTGCCTGGCTCAGCGCCACGGCGGGCGGAACATCCAGCCACTGCAATTCGCTGACATCCTGCGCGCCCCACTGAGCCAGCTCCAGCGCCAAAGGGGCCAGATCGCTTTGCATAATTTCCGCAACCGGTACCTGCGGCTGTTGCTTCAGTTGCGCTTCACTGTAGAGGCGCACGCAGATCCCCTCTTCGAGACGACCGGCACGACCAGCGCGCTGCTCGGCTGAAGACTGGGCGATACGCATCTGCTCCAGACGGGTAATACCGGTTTTGAGATCAAAACGCGCGCGCCGCTCCAGGCCACTGTCGAGCACCAGACGAATGCCTTCGATGGTGAGCGAGGTTTCGGCAATATTGGTGGCCAGCACGACTTTACGTCGTCCGGCAACTGCCGGTGCTATTGCCTGCTGCTGCTCACTAAAATTGAGCTGACCATACAGCGGACAGACATCAATATCAGCGGCCAGATCGCGCAGGTTATTTGCCAGTTGTACAATCGCGCCCGCGCCCGGCAAGAACGCCAGCAGTGAGCCCGTTTCCTGTGCCATTAACGTGCGGATCTGCTTCTCCATTGCCGCCACTAAGGGTTGATTAACTGTGCCCGGCTGATAACGTATCTGCACCGGATAACTGCGCCCTTGCGATTCCACATAACTGGCTTGCGGCAACAGATTTTGCAATGCGTGCTGATCCAGCGTGGCCGACATGACGATGATTTTCAGATCGTCACGCAGCGCCGCCTGCACTTCCAGGCTGAATGCCAGCGCAGTATCGGCATGCAGACTGCGCTCATGAAACTCGTCAAAAATCAGCGCATCGATACCATCGAGTTCGGGATCATGTTGAATCATCCGGGTCATAATGCCTTCAGTGACAATTTCCAGCCGGGTATAACGTCCAACTTTGCTGTCACCGCGTACCCGGTAACCCACGGTCTCTCCGACATTTTCACCCAGTTGCTGCGCCAGATAGCGGGCAATATTACGCGCCGCCAGACGGCGTGGCTCCAGCATGACTATCTTGCCGGCCACTATGCCTGCTTTAAGCAGTGCGAGCGGGAAATGGGTCGACTTACCGGCTCCGGGGGCCGCTTTGAGGATCACCTGCGGTGAGCGCTGAACTCCGGCGAGTAATTCGGGAATCACAGCTTCGATGGGCAATTGTGACAAGAGGATATCCTTGTGTTTTAATGGCGCCGATATTGTACATAAAAACAGTAATGGAAGCGAAACGAGTCAGTTATGCAGTTTTCCCCGCCTCTTCAGCCTGCGACTTTGATCCAGCGCTATAAACGATTTCTGGCCGATGTCACCACCGGCGATGATCACACCATGACCATACATTGCGCCAATACTGGTGCCATGACCGGCTGCGCCATTCCCGGCAGTACGGTATGGTATTCGACATCGGATAATCCGAAACGCAAATATCCGCACAGCTGGGAGCTGGTCGACACGCCAGCCGGACATCGCATCTGCGTCAACACCGCACGCGCCAACCAACTGGCCGTGGAAGCCATTCAAAATGGTACGATCAAAGAGCTGCAGGGTTATGATCAGTTACGCACCGAAGTCAAATATGGCAATGAAAATAGCCGCATCGATATCTTGCTCAACTCAGAATCCGGTCCACACTGTTATATAGAGGTGAAAAGTGTCACGCTGCTGCAGCAAGGCGACTTAAACCCGGACGGAGAGTCCCCTGTCGCGGGTCAGGGCTACTTCCCGGATGCTGTTACCACACGAGGCCAGAAACATCTGCGAGAGCTAACAGAAATGGCCAGAAATGGGAGCAGAGCGGTACTTTTGTTCACTGTTTTACATTCAGGTATTGAAAAAGTCGCTCCCGCTCACCATATAGACGCGAACTATTCACGATTGTTACAAATGGCGCAAGAAGCGGGTGTCGAAGTACTGTGCTACAAAGCGGAACTTTGCCAGCACCACATTCAACTGGTTTCTTCGATAGATTTTGCCCAGGATTCAACAAAATATTGATGCGGGCTAGATATTGAAGATAAGTTTATAATTGAGTGTTTGCCTCGCTCACTTCTTTTTGCTATAGATACCCGCCTTAAATTGACTGCTCTCGCAGTTGACTAGGTGTTAGTAGGAGATGCTGTATGCAAGAGTCCAAAAAGAAAACGCTAGGCATCCTAGCCATTGCAGGTGTTGAGCCGTATCAGGAAAAACCAGGTGAAGAGTACATGTCACCTGAGCAGATCGCTCATTTTACAAAAATTTTAGAAGCCTGGCGTAACCAGCTGCGGGCAGAAGTTGATCGTACTGTACACCATATGCAGGATGAAGCAGCCAACTTCCCGGATCCGGTTGACCGCGCTTCTCAGGAAGAAGAATTCAGCCTTGAACTGCGCAACCGTGACCGTGAGCGTCGTTTGATTAAGAAAATCGAGAAGACCTTAGACAAGATCAAAGAAGAAGATTTTGGCTTTTGTGAATCTTGTGGGGTAGAAATCGGCGTACGTCGCCTGGAAGCTCGCCCGACCGCTGACCTGTGTATTGACTGTAAGACACTTGCAGAAATCAAAGAAAAGCAGATGCTGGGTTAATCCCCATCGAATGATAAAAAGGGAGCAGATTGCTCCCTTTTTATTTGTACGCCCCCCACCCGGTGCGCATAATGGTGCTACGCTTGCACTTTGGGTTACACTACCCCGGTTTTATTACCAAGATATTCAACACTATGAGTTATATCGGTCGCTTTGCCCCTTCCCCCTCTGGCCCCCCTGCACTTCGGCTCACTGATTGCCGCGCTGGGGAGCTATTTCCAGGCCAAATCCCGCAACGGACAGTGGCTGGTACGGATAGAGGATTTGGACCCGCCACGTGAGATGCCGGGAGCCGCTGACTGGATCCTGCACGCACTTGATGCCTACGGTCTGCACTGGGACGGCGAAGTGGTCTATCAAAGCCAGCGCCATGACTTATATCAGGCGCAAATCGACGCTTGGCTGACTAGCGGCCAGGCCTATGCCTGTCAGTGTACCCGTAAGCAAATCAAAGCGGCGGGCGGTTTTTATCCCGGGACCTGTCGTAACAAAGCGTTGTCAATCAACGCGGAGTGTGCCATCCGGCTACGTATGGATAGTCCAGTGTTCGCATTTCATGATATCAAACACGGCGAGATTGCGATTCAAGCCGAATTGGCGCAGGAAGATTTCATCATCAAACGTCGTGACGGCCTGTTCGCCTACAATCTGGCCGTGGTACTGGATGATATCGATCAAGGCGTGACCGAAGTGGTACGCGGTGCCGATCTGATTGAACCGACCGGACGGCAAATCAGCTTGTATCACACTTTAAAACAAAACCCGGTCAGTTACTTACATTTGCCTTTGGCACTCGATGACAACGGGAATAAACTCTCCAAGCAGAATCACGCACCCGCCATAGATCCGGCCGCACCCAAACCGGCACTTTTGGCGGCAATGCGTTTTTTAGGCTTTGATATTCCAGAAGATTTCATGGATAGCAGTGTCGAGGCGATCATCCTTTGGGGATGTCAGCACTGGCAGGTTGCACAACTGCCCACAGCGACCCAGATCACAGCGCGATTCTCAAATGGCGCTGTGTAAGCTATTATTAGCCGCAAATTCGGCCCGTTTAAGCCAGCGCAGGTGCAGAAAACGCTTGAATAGGCAACACCAATCAATGTCAGATGCACATGAATAACAACGATTTAGAACCAAGCAAACAACGCGTATACCCAGAGCTCGCTCTGAATATTATTACGCGCCAGGATCACAATGTCTCGCGTGAGCAGATCAGCGAGAATGCGCTAAAAGTGTTGTACCGTCTTCATGGTGCAGGCTTTGAGGCGTATCTGGTCGGTGGCGGCGTGCGTGACTTACTGCTGGGCGGTAAGCCCAAAGATTTCGATGTCGCCACCAATGCGACGCCGGAGCAAATTCGTCAGCTGTTTCGCAACTGCCGGCTGATTGGCCGTCGCTTCCGTCTCGCCCACATTATGTTCGGGCGTGACATCATTGAAGTGGCGACCTTCCGTGGCCATCACCAGGAAAACAACAAGCAGCTCGCTTCGCAGTCTGAAGCCGGCATGTTGCTGCGTGACAACGTCTACGGCACCATCGATGAAGATGCCGAGCGCCGAGATTTCACCATCAATGCCATGTACTACAACATCGCCGATTACAGCATTCACGATTATGCGGGTGGCCGGGAAGACATGGAAGACAAGCTGGTGCGCCTGATTGGCGATCCGGAGACCCGCTATCGCGAGGATCCGGTGCGGATGCTGCGTGCCATCCGCTTTGCCGTCAAACTCGATTTCGACATCGAAGAAGAGACCGCGGCGCCAATTGAACATCTGGCTCCGCTGCTGCGCGATATTCCGGCTGCGCGTCTGTATGAAGAGTCGCTGAAAATGCTGCAATCCGGATACGGCCTGGAAACGTATCACCTGATGCGTGAATATGACCTGTTCCAGCAGCTGTTTCCGACCATAGCGCAGTATTTTAGCGAAGAGTACGACTCCCAGACCGAGCTGATGCTGGATCTGGCGCTGGATTCCACTGATCAGCGCATTGAAGAAGGCAAACGGATCAATCCGGCCTTCATGTTTGCCGCCATGCTGTGGTATCCGATGATGGAGCAGGCCAAAGAGCTGATGCACAGCCACAACTTCAACGATTACGATGCGGTGATGGAAGCCAGCAACCGCATCCTAGATGAAGTGGTAAAACGCATCGCGATTCCGCGTCGCCACACGGCAACAATCCGTGAAATCTGGCAATTGCAACTGCGTCTGCCACGCCGCACCGGTAAGCGCGCGTTCCGTCTGATGGAGCTGAATAAATTCCGCGCCGGCTTCGATTTTCTTGAGATGCGCGGCGAAGTGGAAGGCGGTGAAACCAAACAACTGGCTGACTGGTGGGAAACCTTCCAGACAGCAGGGCGCAATATGCGCCAGGCGATGGTGACGGATCTCGATGGCACAACAGCCACAGGCAAACCGAGTTCGCGTCGTCGTCGCTCTCCACGTAAGAAAAAGAGTAAAACCTCGTCATGATCACAGCGTATATCGCCGTAGGCAGTAACCTAAGTGACCCGGTGGCCCAGGCCAAACAAGCCATTGAAGCACTGAAATCTGTCCCGAAGTCGCGTTTTATCGCGACTTCGTCGCTGTATAGCAGCACCCCGATGGGGCCACAGGACCAACCGGATTACATTAATGCGGTCGTCGCCATCGAAACCGACTTAACCCCGCTGGAGCTGTTAGATTGCACCCAGGCAATCGAACAGGAACACGGGCGAGTTCGTAAAGCCGAACGTTGGGGGCCACGTACCCTCGACCTGGATATCGTGCTGTACGGCAATGAGGTGATTGAGTCCGAGCGACTTATCGTGCCTCATTACGGTATGAAAGTGCGTGAATTTGTACTTTACCCGCTCGCAGAAATCGCACCCAATTTACAACTCCCTGATGGGACTGGGCTGAGCGAACTGTTAATCACAGTGCCGCGTAACGGGCTCAGTATTTGGCATGCGCCAACTCCTGGTAAGGACAACAAATGAAAAAAATTACCATTAATGACCTGATGCAATGGAAACAGGAAGGGCGTAAATTCCCGACCTCGACCGCTTACGACGCCAGTTTCGCCCAGCTGTTTGAAAGCCAGGAGATGCCGGTTCTGTTGGTCGGTGACTCTCTGGGTATGGTGTTACAAGGCCAAAGCGACACCTTGCCGGTCACAGTAGAAGATATCGTGTATCACACCCGCTGTGTGCGAGCCGGCAGCCCGAACTGCCTGCTGATGGCCGACATGCCCTTTATGAGCTACGCCACGCCGGAGCAGGCGTGTGAAAACGCGGCGAAAATCGTTCGTGCCGGGGCCAACATGGTGAAGATTGAAGGTGGTGACTGGCTGGTCGACACGGTGAAAATGTTGACCGAGCGCGCGATTCCAGTCTGTGCCCATCTGGGCCTGACTCCGCAATCGGTGAACATTTTTGGCGGCTACAAGGTTCAGGGCCGTGAACAGGATAAAGCCGATCGCATGGTCAAAGATGCGCTGGCGCTGCAAGAAGCCGGTGCCCAGATCATTCTGCTGGAATGTGTTCCGGCGTCGCTGGCACAACGCATTACCCAGTTACTTGATGTGCCGGTGATCGGTATTGGTGCAGGTAATGTTACCGATGGCCAGATTCTGGTCATGCACGATATGTTTGGTATCTCGGCTAACTACATGCCGAAATTCTCGAAAAACTTTCTCGCAGAAACAGGGGATATGCGAAAGGCTGTAGCGAAATACATGGATGATGTGACGCGCGGTGCTTTCCCTGACGATGCACATACTATCGCCTAAAGGAGTTAATCATGCAGACTTTTGCTGACATTTCCGCTCTGCGCGAGCAGATCAAACAGTATAAGCGTGATGATCGCCGGATCGCATTTGTTCCGACGATGGGCAATTTGCACGAAGGCCACCTGACGCTGGTGCGCAAAGCACGTGAACTGGCCGATGTGGTTGTGGTGAGTATTTTTGTCAACCCGATGCAGTTTGAACGGGCCGATGATCTCAACAACTATCCTCGTACCCTGGACGACGACCTGAGCAAACTCAATGCTGCCGGAGTCGATCTGGTGTTTACCCCGACGCCGGACATCATGTATCCGTACGGCCTGGATAAACAGACGTTTGTTGAAGTACCTGGTTTATCGCACATGCTGGAAGGCGCTTCGCGTCCGGGTCACTTCCGTGGCGTGGCGACGATCGTCACTAAGCTGTTCAACATCGTGCAGCCGAATGTGGCCTGCTTCGGCGAAAAAGATTATCAGCAGTTGGCGGTGATTCGCCAGATGGTGGACGATCTGTGCCTCAATCTCGAGATCGTTGGTGTACCCACCGTACGTGAGATGGATGGCCTGGCAATGAGTTCGCGCAATAACCTGCTGACTCTGGATGAGCGCCAGCGCGCACCGGTTCTGGCGCGCACCATGCGCTGGATCAGCAGCGCGATTCGCGGCGGCCGGGTTGATTACAGCTCGATTGTGGAAGATGCGATCGATCAGCTGCGCGCAGCGGATCTGGAGCCGGATGAAATTTTCATCCGCGACGCCCGTACCCTGCTGCCAATCTCAGCCGACAGCAAACAGGCGGTGATCCTGATGTCGGCTTTCCTCGGTAAAGTACGTCTGATCGATAATCAGATGGTGGATCTCAGTGAAGCCAAAGCCTCCTCTGAAGAAGAGTAACACGCTGCGCCGGATACAAAAAAGGTCAACCGAGGTTGACCTTTTTTATTGCTCAAAACACGTGCGCTTTAACTGCGTAACCCGCGCCCTTTGCTGACCAGGTAATGAGCCACCGCATACAGCAGTACCACAAACACGCCCAACACGCTGAACGAGGTGGTAATATCCACATCGGAGACGCCCAAAAAGCCGTAACGGAACGCGTTGACCATATAGACAATCGGGTTGATCTTCGACACCACCTGCCACACATCAGGCAACAGACTGATGGAGTAAAACACCCCACCGAGATAGGTCAGCGGTGTCAGTACAAAGGTCGGAATGATGGAGATATCATCAAACGAGCGGGCAAACACAGCATTGATCAGACCGCCCAAAGCAAACACCACAGAGGTCAGGAACACGGTCGCTGTGATGATGCCCCAGTGATCGACACTAAGATCAACGAAAAACAGCGATACAAAGGTCACCATAGCACCGACCAGCAGGCCACGCGCCACTCCACCCATCACATAGCCACCAATGATGACGTAGTTAGGCACCGGCGCAACCAGCAACTCTTCAATGTTCTTCTGGAACTTAGCGCTGAAAAACGACGAGGCAACATTGGAATACGAGTTGGTGATCACCGACATCATAATCAGACCGGGCACGATGTATTCCATGTAAGTGAAGCCGTTCATCTCACCGATACGTGAGCCGATCAGATTGCCAAAAATGATGAAATACAGGCTCATGGTAATCGCCGGCGGTACCAGGGTCTGCACCCAGATACGGGTAAAACGCTTGATCTCTTTGCGCAGCAGGCTGCGAAACGCCGTCCAGTAAATCTGATACATACTATGATTACCCCTCACTCTGCTGGCGTACGATGCTGACAAACAGCTCTTCAAGACGGTTGGCCTTGTTACGCATCGACATCACATTGATGCCCATCTGCGACAACTGGGCAAACACGTGATTCATGCCCTGGGTTTTCGCCAACTCAATCTCCAGTGAACCTTCAACCACACGCTGCGACACCACATCCTGCAGAGTTTGCAGTTTGCTTTCATCGTCGATATCAAGAATGAAGGTTTCAACCTGTAACTTACCCAGTAACGCTTTCATAGTGGTATTTTCAATCAGTTCACCGCGGTTAATGATACCGATGTGGCGACACAGCATTTCCGCTTCTTCGAGGTAGTGAGTGGTCAGAATAATGGTAATGCCCTGCTGGTTGATTTTCTTGAGAAACTCCCACATTGAGCGGCGCAGTTCAATATCCACCCCGGCAGTCGGTTCATCAAGGATCAGCAGTTGCGGCTCATGCATCAGCGCACGGGCAATCATCAGACGGCGTTTCATCCCGCCCGACAGATTACGCGCCCGCTCTTTACGTTTTTCCCACAGGTCGAGCTGAGTCAGGTACTTTTCCGCCCGCTCTTTGGCCAGAGTGCGTGACACGCCGTAATAACCGGCTTGTTGCATCACGATCTGCTCCACCGTTTCAAACGGATTAAAGTTAAATTCTTGCGGTACCAGACCAAGATGCTGCTTGGCCTGCTCCAGATGGGTATCAATATTGTGACCAAACACCTTCACACCACCGGAGGTCTTGTTAACCAGAGAGGAAATGATACCGATAGTGGTCGATTTACCCGCCCCGTTTGGGCCGAGCAGGGCGTAAAAGTCACCTTTACTGACTTTCAGACTGACGCCCTTGAGTGCTTCAAAACCACCGGCATAGGTTTTGCGCAGCTCTTCTATCTCTAATGCGTACATAGCAGACTAAAAACTCTTTGTGTTCGAACATCCTAGATGTGCTGTTGAGCAGGATGATTTTCAACCCTGCCCGGGAAATAGATTACGGGCATTACACTGCAAACTGGCAGTACATCCCACGTAATCTTCTGTTTTACCAATCATTCGTTGCAAAATTTGCGCTTCCTTTCACTGCTCAGATGAGTACTCTGGAGGGAAATTTGTCAGAGCTTGCCTGTGCGACTTTGTGTATAGTTGGCCAGCCTGCAATCTGATATCAGAACGCGTTGTTGTGCCTATAATAAAACAGGTGTGCTGAGATAACAGGGCAATTCATAAAGGGAAGTAAAATGCCAGAGATTAAACAACTATTCGACAACAACTCTAAGTGGTCAGAGTCGATCAAAGCCGAAAGACCTGAATACTTCAGACAGTTAGCCGAAGGACAAAACCCCGACTTTCTATGGATTGGTTGCTCTGACAGCCGCGTCCCTGCTGAACGACTCACCGGCCTGTATTCCGGCGAACTGTTTGTCCACCGCAATGTGGCCAACCAGGTCATTCATACCGACCTCAACTGCCTGTCAGTGGTTCAGTATGCGGTTGACGTACTTAAAGTCAAACACATCATCATCTGTGGCCATTACGGCTGTGGTGGCGTAACGGCTTCGATTGACAACCCGCAACTGGGGCTTATCAACAACTGGCTACTGCATATTCGCGATCTGTATTTCAAGCACCGCACTTACCTCGACCAGATGCCTGCCGAAGACCGTTCAGACAAACTGGCTGAAATTAACGTCGCGGAACAGGTGTATAACCTGGGTAACTCGACCATCTTACAGAATGCCTGGCAACGTGGCCAGGATGTCGAGCTGCACGGCGTGGTATACGGGATCGGCGATGGCCGGCTGGAATACTTAGGCGTGCGCTGTCACAGTCGCGAAGGCATTGATGACAGCTACAATCAGTCGATGGCGAAAATTTTGAATCCGCAGCACAAGCTGCTGTGTCGCTGAACGGGTTCTTTCTACCACAGAGACAACAATGCCCACTGAAAGTGGGCATTGTTCGCTTTATTCAGCCTTCCTGCGGAATGACCTTGCCAATAAATGGCAGATGACGATATTTCTGCGCGTAGTCGATACCAACACCAACCACGAACTCGTCCGGGATCTCAAAACCAATCCACTTCACATCAACATTCACTTCACGGCGTGACGGCTTATCGAGCAGCGTACAGATCTGAATTGATTTCGGCGCGCGCAGTGACAAAATCTCTTTCACTTTATTTAACGTATTACCGGTGTCGATAATGTCTTCGACCAGCAGGACATCCTTGCCTTTGATGTCGTCATCCAGATCTTTCAGGATACGCACATCGCGTGAACTTTCCATGGTATTGCCATAGCTCGACGCTGTCATAAAGTCGACCTGATGGGTCAAGTTGATCGCACGGGCCAGATCCGCCATAAATACGAAAGAACCACGTAGCAGGCCGACCAGAACCAGGTCTTCGCTGCCCTGATAGTGCTCAGTGATCTGCTGACCAAGCGTGCGAACACGTTCCTGAACTTCTTGTTCAGAAATCATTACTTCAACTGTGTGTTTCATACCAATCTCGTTTTGTTGATGCGACCCCAATCTGGAAAGGCAATTTGCCGCGTCGCTGAATCATTCGCTGCGTATAGTAACACCGCAGACAGTGGGTGTTAACCTCTGCTCAGCGCCAACCCGTATCGACTTCCCCACCCTATGCGCGATAGCCGTTCGTGGTCGTAGCCACTCACAACCCGCTCACTTAGCGTGCATAAAGCGCACAACCTGACTCACAAATATACAATTAGTTGCATTTTAGTGAGAATTTAATCCATTTAAACGTCTTGAATTTAAAAAGATTTAATAGATTTGAACATTTTTTAGTCACAAAACGTTGACCTAAATCATATGCACCATTACACTCATAGGGCTAACCAAGCAATTAACAATATAATCATTAGCGTTTACTAAAAAACGCAGCTAACAACCATTGGCAAGGAAATAAAATTATGGACGCATCTATCGAGAAACGCCCCAGAACCAGGCTTTCCCCGCAAAAACGTAAACTGCAATTAATGGAAATTGCACTGGAGGTTTTTGCTAATCGTGGGATTGGTCGAGGCGGTCACGCCGATATCGCAGAAATCGCTCAGGTTTCTGTCGCTACTGTGTTTAACTACTTCCCGACTCGCGAAGATTTGGTCGATGACGTGCTCACTTATGTAGTACGCCAGTTTTCCAACTTCCTCACTGACAACATCGATCTCGATGCTCACGCTAAAGAAAATCTTGGCAACATCACCGAGCAGATGGTCAAACTGGCAATCGATGATTGCCACTGGCTGAAAGTGTGGTTTGAGTGGAGTGCTTCGACCCGTGATGAAGTGTGGCCGCTGTTTGTCTCCAGCAACCGCACCAACCAGCTGCTGCTGAAAAACATGTTTGCCAAGGCGATTGAGCGTGGTGAAGTGTGTGACCAGCATGACTCTGAAGATCTGGCCACCCTGTTTCATGGTGTTTGCTACTCACTGTTCGTACAGGCAAATCGTGTGCGTGATGAAGGTCAGGTGCTTAAGCTGGTGCAAAGCTATCTCGACATGCTGTGTATCTACAAAGAGCAGTAACCTTGTGCCGATAAGCGGATAAAAAATAGCGCCTGCAGGCGCTATTTTTTTGTCTGTTTTTCCGGCTGACCCGCTCCCCTCCAGGCAGCGCGACAGACACAAAAAAGCCGCTGACAGAATCAGCGGCTTTGTCTATCTGCGTGACGAGATATCGTCAGCCGAAGCCAAAAGAATTACTTTTTCTTTTTCGCTTTTGCGTTTGGCAGGTCAGTGATGGTACCTTCAAACACTTCTGATGCCAGACCCACAGACTCATGCAGAGTCGGGTGAGCGTGGATAGTCAGAGCGATGTCTTCAGCATCACAACCCATCTCGATCGCCAGACCGATTTCACCCAGCAGTTCACCACCGTTAGTACCTACGATAGCACCACCGATAACGCGGTGAGTCTCTTTATCGAAGATCAGTTTGGTCATACCGTCTGAGCAGTCAGATGCGATAGCACGGCCAGATGCAGCCCATGGGAAAGTCGCTACTTCGTAGTTCAGACCTTCTGCTTTCGCTTCTTTCTCAGTCTTACCAACCCAAGCCACTTCTGGCTCAGTGTAAGCAATTGAAGGAATAACTTTAGGATCGAAGTAGTGTTTCTTACCAGCAATCACTTCTGCTGCTACGTGACCTTCGTGCACACCTTTGTGCGCCAGCATTGGCTGACCTACGATATCACCGATAGCGAAGATGTGTGGTACGTTGGTGCGCATTTGCTTATCAACGTTGATGAAACCACGCTCATCCACTTCCAGACCTGCTTTCTCAGCTTCCAGTAGTTTGCCGTTTGGCACACGACCGATTGCCACAAGTACTGCGTCGTAACGCTCAGCTTCAGCCGGCGCTTTCTTGCCTTCCATTGAAACGTAGATACCGTCTTCTTTCGCTTCAACTGCAGTAACTTTAGTTTCCAGCATCAGGTTAAATTTCTTCGCGATACGCTTAGTGAAGACTTTAACGATGTCTTTATCTGCCGCCGGGATAACCTGGTCGAACATTTCAACCACGTCGATTTGAGAACCCAGTGCGTGGTAAACCGTACCCATTTCCAGGCCGATGATACCGCCACCCATGATCAGCAGTTTTTGTGGTACTTCTTTCAGTTCCAGTGCGTCAGTTGAGTCCCAGATACGTGGGTCTTCATGTGGAATGAAAGGCAGTTCGATAGGACGAGAACCTGCAGCTACGATAGCGTTGTCGAAGTTAACAACGGTAGTACCGTCTTCGCCGGTCACTTCGATAGAGTTAGGACCAGTAAATTTACCCAGGCCGTTCACTACGTTAACTTTACGCATCTTAGCCATACCGCCAAGACCGCCAGTCAGCTGGTTGATTACTTTTTCTTTCCACAGACGGATCTTGTCGATGTCCGTTTGTGGTTCGCCAAACACGATACCGTGCTCAGCCAGCGCTTTCGCTTCTTCGATAACTTTCGCTACGTGCAGCAACGCTTTCGACGGGATACAACCCACGTTTAGACAGACACCACCCAGAGTGTTGTAACGTTCGATAAGTACAGTATCCAGACCTAAGTCTGCACAACGGAATGCAGCGGAGTAACCAGCAGGACCGGCACCTAGCACTACAACCTGGGCTTTAATTTCTTTGCTCATTTCGACCTCTTGTAGTCAATATCCCTAACAGGCTATGGGTGTTTTATCTATTTGTTTTGTTTGTTAAACGAATGACTTAAACGACTATTTTTCAGACCGCAACAGTTTACAGAGATGTTAAAGGTGTGAAAAGTAAATCCATGTAGCCTGTGAGCTAGACGACAATTCAACGGGAAAAAATTTTTCCATCATTAAATTGCAAGACAATGCTTAAACCAAGGCGGCTATAACAGCCGCCTTATTTTATTTGAACGCGATTACAGAACCAGACGACGAATGTCGCTCAGGCAACCGTTCAAGTAAGTGATGAAGCGTGCACCTTCTGCACCATCGATCACGCGGTGATCGTAAGACAGAGACAGTGGCAGTTGCAGACGTGGCGCGAACTCTTTGCCGTTCCATACTGGCTTCATTTCTGACTTAGACACACCCAGAATACCCACTTCTGGCGCGTTTACGATTGGCGTAAACGCAGTACCGCCGATACCACCCAGACTTGAGATGGTGAAACAGCCGCCTTGCATATCTGCCGCAGTCAGTTTACCTGAACGTGCTTTCTTAGACACTTGAGCCAGCTCTTCAGACAGCTCGTAGATGCCTTTCTTGTTCACGTCTTTGAATACAGGAACAACCAGACCGTTTGGTGTATCTACCGCGATACCGATGTTCACGTATTTCTTCAGGATCAGGCTCTCACCGTCTTCAGACAGAGAAGAGTTGAACGCCGGGAACGCTTCCAGTGCTTTAGCAGCCGCTTTCATGATGAACACCAGTGGCGTGATCTTCATGCCAGTGTCTTTCTTCGCTTCGATTGCGTTCTGCTCTTTACGGAAAGCTTCCAGTTCAGTGATATCTGCGTTATCCCACTGAGTAACGTGCGGGATCATTACCCAGTTACGGTGTAGGTTAGCACCAGAAATCTTCTTAATACGAGACAGTGGTTGCAGTTCTGTTTCGCCGAACTTGCTGAAGTCCACTTTTGGCCAAGGAAGCAGGCCAAGAGCTGCACCGTCACCTTTGCCAGATGCTGCTGCACCTGCGCCAGATTCCAGACGTTTCAGCGCTTCTTTCACGTAGTTCTGTACGTCTTCTTTCAGGATACGGCTCTTACGACCAGTACCTTTAACCTTCGCCAGGTTAACGCCGAACTCACGAGCCAGGCGACGCACAACAGGAGACGCGTGTGAGTACTCGTTGTTTTCCTGGAAATCGCCAGTTGCTGCCGGAGCTGCTGCTTTTGGCGCTTCAGCTTTTGGTGCCGCTGCTGCCGGAGCCGCGGCCTGTGCTGGCGCTGCCGCCGGAGCTGCACCTGCCACCGGAGTGCCGGCCACTTCAAACACCATGATCAGTGAGCCGGTTGACACTTTGTCACCCGCTGCGATCTTGATTTCTTTAACGGTACCTGCGAATGGTGCTGGTACTTCCATTGAAGCTTTGTCGCCTTCTACGGTGATCAGAGATTGCTCTTCTGTCACTGTGTCGCCAACTGCAACCATGATTTCGGTCACTTCAACTTCGTCACCGCCGATATCCGGAACATTCACTTCTTTTGCTGCTGAAGCGGCTGGTGCTGCTGCAACTGGTGCCGCCGCTGCAGCCGGAGCCGCTGCCGGAGCGCCAGAACCCGCGACTTCGAATACCATGATCAGTGAGCCAGTCGATACTTTATCGCCAGCAGCCACTTTCAGCTCTTTCAGAGTACCGGCAAATGGTGCTGGTACTTCCATTGAAGCTTTGTCGCCTTCAACAGTGATCAGAGACTGTTCTTCAGTGATGCTGTCGCCAACTGCAACCATGATTTCAGTGACTTCAACTTCATCACCACCGATATCAGGTACGTGAACTTCTTTCAACTCACTTGCAGCAGAAGGGGCCGCTGCTGCAGGTGCAACTGCCGCAGGAGCAGCTGCTGCTGCACCTTCTGCTTCGAAAAGCATGATTAGAGAGCCAGTAGAAACTTTGTCGCCAGCCACTACTTTGATCTCTTTTACGATACCCGCTTGAGACGCAGGTACTTCCATAGAAGCCTTATCGCCTTCTACCGTGATCAAAGACTGTTCTTCTTCTACCTTGTCACCAACGCTTACCAGAATCTCGGTAACTTCAACCTCATCCGCACCGATGTCTGGTACATTAATTTCGATTGCCATTGCTTTTCCTACCTTAATTAAGCGTATAGTGGGTTTGTTTTTTCAGTGTCGATGTCGAACTTCTTGATAGCTTCCGCTACGACAGATTTCTCAACATCGCCACGTTTAGCCAGTTCGCTCAGCGCTGCAACAACTACGTAACCTGCGTTCACTTCGAAGTGACGACGTAGGTTTTCGCGGCTGTCTGAACGGCCAAAGCCGTCAGTACCCAGAACTTTGTAAGATTCAGCAGGTACGAAGGCACGAACCTGATCTGCGTAGTTCTTCATGTAGTCTGTAGCTGCGATAGCAGGCTCAGTACCCATTACGCTTGCAATGTATGGTACTTTCGCTTCTGCTTCAGGGTGCAGCATGTTGTAACGCTCTGCGTCCTGACCATCACGAGTCAGTTCGTTGAAAGAGGTGACCGAGTAAACATCAGAAGCGATGCCGTACTCTTCGCTCAGGATGACTGCCGCTTTACGTACTTCGTTCATGATAGTACCAGAGCTTAGCAACTGAACTTTACCTTTCGAACCAGCCAGAGTTTCCAGCTTGTAGATACCCTTACGGATACCTTCTTCCGCGCCTTCAGGCATTGCCGGATGCGCGTAGTTTTCGTTCATCAGAGTCAGGTAGTAGAACACGTTCTGCTGTTCACCGTACATGCGACGGATACCGTCTTGCATGATTACCGCAACTTCGTATGCGAAAGTCGGGTCGTAAGAGATACAGTTTGGAATCGTGTTAGCCTGAATGTGTGAGTGGCCATCTTCGTGCTGCAGACCTTCACCGTTCAGAGTTGTACGACCTGCCGTTGCACCCAGCAGGAAACCACGTGCTTGTTGGTCGCCCGCCATCCACGCCATGTCGCCAACACGTTGGAAACCGAACATAGAGTAGTAGATGTAGAACGGGATCATTGGCAGGTTGTTGGTGCTGTAAGACGTCGCAGCCGCAACCCAAGATGACATTGCACCCAGTTCGTTGATACCTTCCTGCAGTACCTGACCCGCAGTGTCTTCTTTGTAGTAAGACACAACGCCACGGTCTTCAGGGGTGTAAGTCTGACCGTGTGGGTTGTAGATACCGATTTGACGGAACAGACCTTCCATACCGAAAGTACGCGCTTCGTCAGCAATGATAGGAACGATGTTCTTACCAATGTTCTTGTTCTTCAGCAGGATGTTCAGTGCACGAACGTAAGCCATAGTTGAAGAGATTTCACGCTTCTGCTCTTCCAGCAGTGGTTTGAACTCTTCCAGCTCAGGAGCGATGAACTCTTGAGTGAAGTTAGGCAGACGCTGAGGTGTGTAACCGTGCAGCGCTTTACGACGAGCGTGCAGGTATTCGAATTCTTTCGAACCTTCTTCCAGTTGCAGGTAAGGCAGGTTGTTCACTTCTTCATCAGAAATCAGATCCTGCAGACCCAGACGGTTACGCATCGCAACAACGTGCGTCATATCCATCTTCTTAACCTGGTGCGCAATGTTCTTACCTTCCGCCGCATCACCCATGCCGTAACCTTTAACAGTCTTAGCCAGGATTACGGTTGGTTTGCCTTTGGTGTCTTGCGCGTTCTTGAACGCTGCGTACAGTTTAGAAGACTCGTGACCACCGCGTTTCAGCGCGAAGATCTCGTCGTCAGTCATGTCTGCAACCAGAGCGGCTGTTTCTGGGTATTTACCGAAGAAGTGCTCACGTACGTAAGCGCCGTCTTTAGACTTGAATGTCTGGTAGTCGCCATCGATGGTTTCGTTCATCAGCTGCAGCAGTTTACCTGTGGTATCTTTCGCCAGCAGTGAATCCCAGTTGTTGCCCCAGATAACTTTAACTACGTTCCAGCCAGCACCTTTGAACAGACCTTCCAGTTCCTGGATGATCTTGCCGTTACCCATTACCGGGCCGTCCAGACGCTGCAGGTTACAGTTGATCAGGAAGCACAGGTTGTCCAGTTTCTCACGCGCAGCGAAAGAAATTGCACCACGTGATTCCGGCTCATCCATCTCACCGTCGCCCAGGAATGCGTACACGCGCTGAGCTGAAGTATCTTTCATGCCACGGCCTTCCAGGTATTT
This sequence comes from Vibrio ostreae, assembly GCF_019226825.1. Taxonomy (NCBI): domain Bacteria; kingdom Pseudomonadati; phylum Pseudomonadota; class Gammaproteobacteria; order Vibrionales; family Vibrionaceae; genus Vibrio; species Vibrio ostreae. The sequence goes on along the minus strand of NZ_CP076643.1, from coordinate 3,258,643 downwards.
CAGGAAGCGAGCTTGGTAGATAGAAGCGATTGGACCCAGACCCATAGATACGGTCGGGAACTGCCAGAATTCAGGCATGAGTTTAGGGTGTGGGTATGAAGGAATACCTTTGCCATCCACTTCCTGACGGAAGTTGTCCAGCTGTTCTGCAGTCAGACGACCTTCAACGAATGCACGTGCATAGATACCCGGTGAGATGTGACCTTGGTAGTAAACCAGGTCGCCACCGTCAGTTTCGTTCGGCGCGCGGAAGAAGTGGTTAAAACATGTTTCGTAGAAAGCAGCTGATGACTGGAATGATGCCATGTGGCCACCCAGTTCAAGGTCTTTCTTCGATGCACGAAGCACGATCATGATCGCGTTCCAGCGGATGATAGAGCGGATACGACGCTCCAGTGTTGTGTCACCCGGGTAAGCAGGCTCTTGTGCTGCAGGGATGGTGTTGATGTAGTTGGTAGTGATACCAGTTGGCATATCAACGCCATCTAAACGTGCTTTTTCCAGAACTTCTTCAAGTAGGAACTGGGCACGTTCTACGCCTTCTTCACGTACAACTGACTCAAGCGCGGCTAACCACTCCTGAGTTTCCAGTGCATCTACGTCATGCTTCATGTCAGACATGGCGATCTATCCTTCTGTTGGTTGGATTTTATTTTGAATCGCAATGAACCGCAGCTTTACTGCGAATCATTACCCTGCTGGATACGGCGCAGGGAACGCTCACGACGAGACTCTTCCCGGGTCAGATCCAACAATGTTTCTTCAATATAAGCTAAATGGGAATGAGACATTTCACGCGCCTTTTCCGGCTGACCGCACACGATCGCATCCACGATATTAGCTCGGTGTTTACTTACTTTTTCCACCGCCTCGGGGCGGCGGCGTAATAATTTAAAATTCTGCAGAATATTTTGCTCGAGCAGGGGAGCCAGGCTGCGAACGATATGGAGCAACACCACGTTATGGGCAGCTTCTGTAATTGCTATCAGAAACTCCATCACCGTGGCCGATTCCTGTTCAACGTCCTTGGCATCCTGAAGTTCACCGATTCGTGCCACACAGGCCTGAATCCGGGCAAAATCTTCTTCCGTACCACGCAATGCCGCAAAATAGGCAGAAATGCCTTCCAGCGCGTGACGCGCTTCCAGCAGGTCCAGTTGGGTTTCCGAATGGACAGACAATAAATTTAGCAGAGGATCAGAAAAGCTCTTCCAGATGTTTTCGCTGACAAAAGTGCCGCCACCCTGACGACGGGTAAGCAGACGTTTTGCTTCCAGGCGCTGAATGGCTTCTCTGACTGAGGGGCGGGAAACATCAAACTGTTTAGCCAGTTCACGCTCCGGAGGCAGTTGTTGCCCGGGGGCCAATGTTCCTTCCACGATCAGCCGTTCTAACTCTTGCTCTATCACATCAGATAGCTTCGGCTGACGAATCCTTTGATAAGCCATAATTTATTGTTCTTCTACTCTTTATATTCTTGCTGGCAATTGGTAATACCAATTTCAAGTTGGGGCAGAAATTAACATAATTAAAACGTGACTGTCCAGTCAAAAATTGACCTAAGTCATAGAAGCCATCGCCCGCCAACACTTTGCTAACAAGGGCGCGCTATAACCGCAATAACATTGGTCATACCAATTACAAAAAACATACAGCGCAGAAATTAACCGTAAGTTACAACCATTCACAAAGTCGATATTTTCAGCAAAAATCCGGTTTAGTTCACAAAAAATGGATAAAAAAAGAGCGACACACAATTTGGCCGCTCTTTTGTTTATTTCTTAACCAGTTATTACCCGGTAAATCACCCTTTTCGCTCTATCTGGCTTCGAGGTGGTCCACCATCAGTTGTAACGACTGGTTACCGCGAAATTCATTGATATCCAGCTTGTAGGCCAGGCGTACTGTCTTGACTGAGGCATCCGGCCAGCGGCGCAGATCGACGTTAAACGCAATACCATCGATCATGATGTTGGTCGGATGGCCTTTATAGAGCGGCTCTAGCATCAGCTTAAGGTGCTTGTCACCCACCAGTTTCTGGTGCAGGACTTTAAACTCACCTTCAAATACCGGCTCCGGAAATGCCTGACCCCATGGCCCGCCAGCTCGCAACATCTCAGCCGTGTGCATCGAGAACTCTTCCGGCGTCAGTTCGCCGTCAGTCAGGATCACCCCTTTCAGCAATGCTTCATCGAGATCCTGACGCACGACCTGGTCAAACAGGCGACTGAAACGCTCAAAATTCTTCTCTTCAATGGTCAGGCCCGCCGCCATCGCATGGCCACCAAATTTAAGAATGACGCCCGGATTCTGGGTATCAATTTTATCCAGCGCGTCGCGCATATGCAGGCCGGGAATCGAACGACACGAACCTTTGATCAACCCATCGCCGCCATCGGCAAACGCGATCACCGGACGATGGAACTGCTCTTTAATCCGCGATGCCAGAATGCCTATCACGCCCTGGTGCCAGTCACGCTGAAACATGACCAGACCATGCGGCAGTTCACTGTCTTTACTGAACTGGAGCCGCTCACAGAACGCCATCGCCTCCTGCTTCATGCCCTCTTCGATCTCTTTACGGGTCTGATTGAGCCCGTCCAGCTCACTCGCCATGCGGCGCGCGGCATGAATGTTGTTACTCAGCAGCAGTTCAACCCCGAACGACATATCATCCAGACGACCGGCGGCGTTTATGCGCGGCCCAAGGGCAAAGCCGAAGTCTGCAGCAACCAGTTTACGGGCATCGCGCTTGGCGACTTCAATCAGAGCCTGAATACCGGGCCGGGCTTTTCCGGCACGGATGCGCTGCAGTCCCTGATGGACCAGAATGCGGTTATTGTCATCAAGCGGCACCACGTCAGCCACAGTGCCAAGTGCCACCAGGTCAATCAGCTCCATCAGTTTAGGCTCTGCCATCCCCTGCTGGGCAAACCAGCCGCTTTTACGCATCTGCACACACAGCGCCATCATCAGATAAAACGCCACGCCCACCCCGGCTAATGCCTTGGACGGAAAGGCGCAGCTTTGCAGGTTCGGGTTCACCATGGCATCGGCCTCTGGCAAGGTCTGGCCCGGTAAATGGTGATCCGTTACCAACACCTGCAGGCCATGCTGCTTGGCAAAACGCACCCCTTCAATCGAGGAGACACCATTATCCACCGTCATGATCATTTCGGCGTTCATGGCCAGCGCCTGCTCGACCACTTCCGGGCTGAGTCCGTACCCATCCTCAAACCGGTTCGGCACCAGATAATCGACATTGTGGCTGCCCAGCATACGCAGTGCCAGCACAGATAGTGCCGAGCTGGTTGCGCCATCGGCATCGAAATCACCGACGATAATGATACGCTTCTGCTGACGGATGGCGTTAAACAGCAGCTCAACGGCTTTATCAATTCCGTGCAAGTGCTGATAAGAGTGCAACGCCTTTGCCGCTTTTTCCAGCTGAGCGACATCGCTGATGCCGCGGTTAAGATAGATACGGCGCAGCAGTGCCGGAATCGTGTCAGGCAGCAGCGACAGGTCCGGTTCTGGTCTTGGTTGAATTTCGATCATATGCAGTCAGGCCTGATAAATCAGGCCTGTATCCTTGGTTGTTCTTGATTAGATTTGTTGCAGACGTTGCAGCAGCTGGTCAGCCGGCAGATAGCCACCCACCATTTCACCGTTCGGCAGGAAAATAGCCGGTGTCCCGCTGATACCGAGCTCGCGTCCCAGATTGTAATGTTGCTTGATGGTCTGCTTACACTGAGCGAGATCCTTGCCGGACACATCCAGCATTTCACGTTTGAGTTTCGCGTTGTGGATCGCCTGTTTCGGATCGTCGCTGCACCAGATCGCGGCCATCTGCTCAGCCACCTGACCATCAGCCCCCTGACGCGGAAACGCCAGATAACGAATGGTAATTCCAGCATCATTATACTCTTTCAACTGGCTGTGCAGACGCACACAGTAGCCACAGGTGATGTCGGTAAATACGGTCACCACATACTTTTCATTATCAGCCTTAAACTCAATCATGCTGTCTTCAAACCGGGCGATCTTCTTGGCATTGATTGGCGCCTGACGCTCGGCCAGTACATCGCGGTAACCGCCGTTATCATCCAGCGCATATAAGGTGCCGGCAATAAAATGTTTCGCATCCGGCGAGGCAAACAGCACACCGTTGCCGGTCTGCACTTCAACCAGACCAGCGACATCGGACGGCACTACGTCCATCACTTGCAGCCCCAGCTTAGCAAAACGCTGTTCAAACAAGCTTTTATCAATTGAGCTCTGGCTGTCCGCCGCCAACGCCTGACCTGTCAGACTAAACACTGCCAGCAGGGACATCAGCAGCAGTGAAAACCGGTGTAGTAAATTCATAAAAAATCCTTTCTATCAAGCCCTTGGGTGGTGCTCGCTATGTAGTTGTTTCAATCGTTCGGTCGCCACATGAGTATAAATTTGCGTGGTCGATAAGTCACTATGACCGAGTAACATCTGTACCACACGCAAGTCGGCACCGTAGTTGAGCAAATGGGTCGCAAAAGCGTGACGCAATACGTGCGGAGATAACAGTTCTACGTCGATACCGGCAATGATGGCGTAATGTTTAATCCGGTGCCAGAACGTCTGCCGCGTCATCTGCTGCGCACGCTTACTGGGAAACACCACATCTGAAGTCTGCTCGCCCAACAGATAAGACCGCCCCTGTGAGATAAAAGTTTCGATCCACTCAATGGCATTCTCACCCATCGGCACCAGACGCTCTTTGCCGCCTTTACCAATAACCCGCACGACGCCCTGACGTAAGCTGATGTTTTCCATCGTCAGCGACACCAGTTCAGTCACACGCAGCCCGGTGGCATACAGCAGCTCGAGCATTGCTTTGTCACGCAGCTCAATCGGATCCTCCGGATTAGGCGCACTGAGCAGCGCCTCCACCTGCTCTTCGCTCAGATCTTTGGGCAGCCGTTTGGGCAACTTAGGACTGACCAGCAAAGCGCTGGGATCATCGCTGCGGATTTTTTCACGATGCAGATACTGGAACAGGCGCCGGATCGCCGACAGCATGCGCGCGCGCGAGGTCTGTTTATAATCTTTATCCGCCAGCCAGCCCTGATACTCCTGCAGCCCGGATATACTGATGAAATCGAGGCGATAATTGTGCGCTTCCATCCACTGCAGCAGTTTGGTTAAATCATTGCGGTATGAGGCGAGAGTATTCTCAGATAAACCGCGCTCCATCCACATTGCATCAAGGAATTGTTCCACCAGCCCCTGATCGGGAGAAAAAGGCTCTGACATTGTCCTTCTCATCTTTTTTCTTTGTCTAAACCTAAGCTTAATACCATAAATGTCCGGCGATAGCAGGATATTCGCTGCACTCTTGGTTATTTTATGGTTAGAATTCCCCATTCCAGAGTAAAAATGAACGTGTAATTATGAAGATCGGTCTGTTCTACGGCTCCACCACCTGTTACACCGAAATGGCGGCGGAAAAAATGCGCGCTATTTTGGGTGAAGATCTGCTCGACATTCACAATGTGAAAGAGACCCCGCTCAGCTTCATGAGCGACTATGATTTGTTAATACTGGGCATCTCCACATGGGATTTCGGCGAAATCCAGGAAGACTGGAGTGAAATATGGGATCACATCGCTGGCGTTTCGCTAACCGGCAAGTACGTCGCCTTGTTCGGCTTAGGCGATCAAGAAGGCTATGGCGAATGGTATCTCGATGCGATGGGCATGCTGCACGACGAGATCAAGAAGACCGGGGCGAACCTGATCGGCTACTGGCCGAATGATGACAGCTATCAGTTTGACGCCTCAAAAGCACTCACGGCAGACGGCAGTCAGTTTGTCGGCCTGGCGCTGGACGAAGATTCACAATATGAACTGAGTGACGAACGCATCGCAACCTGGATCGAGCAAATCCTGGTTGAGTATCAGCAGGCACTGTAATCACTGGGCACCTGCCGCTTTAACGTCGGTTATTGGCCGTTCAGCAGACGGCGAAACTTTTGCCAGTCAAACACCAGCCCCGGATCGGTTTTGCGTGCCGGGGCAATATACTGATGGCCGGTAATGCGTGGCAGCGTGATGGCCGGATAAGTCTGCATCAGCACCTGAGTTAAGCGGGTCAGTGCCTGATACTGCGCCTCACTGTATGCCACATAGTCGCACCCTTCCAGTTCAATCCCGATCGAATAATCATTGCAACGCGTCCGTCCGGCAAAGCTCGATTGCCCGGCATGCCAAGCACGCGCGCTGAATGGCACAAACTGCACCACTTCACCGTCACGTCGGATAAGGCAGTGTGCGGACACCCCCATGTTATGGATCACGGCAAAGAACGGATGCGCCTGCGGATCGAGGCAGCCGGTAAAAAACTGCTCAATATAAGGTCCGCCAAACTGGCCGGGCGGCAAACTGATGTTATGCACCACCAGCAGCGAAATATCCTGCGCATCACTACGCTGATCAAAAAACGGCGACGGGACATGACGCGCATCGGCGTACCAGCCCTGGTCATCAATCATGATTCTACCTTTTGTCTGAAAAAGCCGGGTTGCTGCCATCTATCTTAACCCTGTCACGACAAAATGCGAGATTAAGGGCTGAATTTCAGCCGCACACATCGTATCATCCCCATCCCGGTTCAACTCACCCGAATGATTTGCGATGAAAGATACTCATAACAGCCAACAACGCCTTGATTACCTCAAACAGCACCTGCCACTGGAAATTACCCGTTCGGTTAGCGATACCCTGAAAGAAGATCTGGGTGGCACACTGGATCCGAATGCCGACATTACTGCCAGCCTGATTCCGGCCGACGCTCAGGGCAGCGCCACCATTATTACCCGCGAGCATGGTGTCTTTTGTGGCCAGGCCTGGGCTGATGAAGTCTTTCGCCAGCTTGGTGGTGAGGTCAAGATCGACTGGCACGTCCAGGATGGTGATAAAGTTGAACCGAACCAGAAACTCTGCTCACTGAGCGGCCCGGCGCGCATTCTGCTGACCGGTGAGCGCAGTGCGATGAACTTTATCCAAACCTTGTCCGGTTGTGCCACCATTACTGCCGAGTATGTTAAGGCTCTGCAGGGTACCGACTGCCGTCTGCTCGACACCCGTAAAACGGTACCGGGTCTGCGCAGCGCACTGAAATATGCCGTCGCCTGCGGCGGTGGTTTCAACCATCGTATCGGCGTGTTTGACGCTTACCTGATTAAAGAGAACCACATTATCGCCTGTGGCGGTATCACTCAGGCCATCACCACCGCCAAGCAGCTTAACCCGGGCAAACCGGTCGAAGTGGAAACAGAAAACCTCGATGAACTGCGCCTGGCCATTGAGGCCGGTGCTGACATCATCATGCTCGACAACTTCACCGTGCCAATGATGCGTGAAGCTGTGGCGATTAATGCAGGCCGTGCGGCGCTGGAAAACTCAGGCAATGTGACCATGCAAACCCTGCGCGAATACGCCGAAACTGGTGTGGATTACATTTCGGTCGGCGCCCTGACCAAGCATGTGCGCGCGATGGATCTTTCAATGCGTTTTAACTAGACATCAAGAATCCAGGTTGTAAAACTTAACCCCGCTCGCAAACCGGATGCACACCGTTTGTTGAGCGGGTATGTCCCTTTGCCGTCCGGCTCGTAACCTGTCTCTATCCTGCTCGGCTAGCCACTTCGCCCCATCTACACTCAGCGCTCATCCATTCATACCCAGAGAGTGTTATGCAGCGTAAATTGAGCGTTAAACCTTCCGGCTTTACCCTGATCGAACTGATGATCGTGGTGGCTATTATCGGCGTCCTTTCTGCCATCGGTGTTCCGGCCTATCAGAATTATGTCGCCAAAAGTGAACTGGCCACCGGTCTGGCGACCCTTAAATCTCTGCTCACTCCGGCCGAGCTTTACTGGCAGGAAAATGGCTCGCTGGCCGACTTCACTCAATACCAGGACAACTCCCCGCTCGGAAAAGTGACTGCACCACAAACCAATACCCTGCAGTTTACCTTTGAGCAAGGTTCACTCAACGGCTCTTCTATCTTGTATACCCGCCAGGATAGTGGCTGGCGATGCACCGTCAACCTGGCCTCAGACCTGAATTTTGAGACTCCGCAAAGCTGTGCGGACAACCAATAATGAGCACCCAATTACTCCGCCAGTTGCGTCAGGCCGGCGTCCTTGATGGCGAGCAGGAGACAGCGCTGCAGCGCCAGACGCTGAGCCGCCATATCAGTGCGCCACAAGCGATCCTTGAACAAGGCGTGCTGACCCCGGCCGAGCTCAGCCAGCAACTGAGTCGTCTGTTCAGCCTGCCGCTGATTGAACTCGACGACTTTGACTACCCGGCTTTGTGTCAGCAACTGGGCCTGAGCGAGCTGATCATTCGTTATCAGGCGCTGCCCCTGCAGCGTGACAGTCGGGAGTTAACCCTGGCCGTATCGGATCCCGGCTGGCCCCAAGCGGAAGAAGAGTTCTGTTTTGCCACCGGTCTGATGGTTAAACCGGTGCTGACTGATCAGCCCAGCCTGCAAGCAGCGATACGACGTCTGTATGGCGAGACACTCCCCAGCTATCATGCCGAGCGCCGCGAAGAGATCAGCCAGGAACAGCTCGCCGATGCGGTACAGGTTGCCGAAGATGAAGCCAATTATCAGTTGGATGTCAGCCAGGACGAAGCACCGGTCAGCCGATTCATTCATCAGGTGTTACTCGATGCGGTACGCAAACGGGCCTCGGATATCCATTTTGAACCTTACGAGTCGAGTTATCGCATCCGCATTCGCTGTGACGGCATCTTGATTCAGACCCAGCAACCGGCTCCGCACCTCAGTCGCCGCCTGGCAGCGCGTCTGAAAATTCTTGCCCGGCTGGATATCGCCCAGCGCCGTCTGCCGCAAGATGGTCGGATCAAACTGCGCCTCAATAATGACAGCGCCATTGACCTGCGTGTATCCACTCTGCCGACCTTATGGGGCGAAAAGATCGTCCTGCGCCTGCTCGATAATCAGGCTCTGCCGCTTGAACTGGACCAGCTTGGTTACAGCAAGCAGCAAAAACAGTGCTACCTGCAGGCTCTACACAAACCACAGGGCATGATCCTGATCACCGGACCAACCGGCAGCGGTAAGACCATTTCGTTATACTGCGGGCTGCAGCAGCTCAATCGTGAACACCTCAATATTGCTACCGCAGAAGATCCGGTCGAGATCAACCTCAACGGGATTAACCAGGTCCAAGTCCAGCCGGCGATCGGATTTGGCTTTGCCCAGGCCCTGCGTACATTTCTGCGTCAGGATCCGGATGTACTCATGGTGGGTGAGATCCGCGATCGCGAGACCGCAGACGTTGCACTCAAAGCCGCTCAGACCGGGCATCTGGTCCTATCCACTCTGCATACCAATTCAGCCGCAGAGACTTTGATTCGTTTACTGAATATGGGCATTGAACCTTTTAATCTGGCATCGTCGCTGAATCTTATCGTGGCTCAGCGTCTGGTACGCCGCTTATGCCCGCAGTGTAAAATCGCCACCCAACTGACCCGGGCGCAGGCCGACTTACTTCATATAGAAAGCCTTCATATAGAAAGCCGTCCTCTAACCCACTCTCCTGCCGCAAGCGCGCCGGCTCATTCAGCACAAGAGCAGCAGCAACAGACAACTGAGCAGCGCAAGTCGGTAACAGACACGGTGATCTTTGCCGCCAACCCGGACGGCTGTCCCCACTGTAATCGTGGCTACGCCGGACGCACCGGTATCTATGAAATGCTGAATGTTGAACCTGTCATTGCCGATGCACTGCTACAGCGCGCACCTGTGAAGCAGCTGGAGTCGCTGGCTTGTCAGCAGGGCATGCAGACTTTGCAGCAAGCCGGCTGTGAAAAACTGCTCGCTGGGCAGACCAGCCTGGCGGAGCTGCAGCGGGTACTGGGTCTGGCGACCTGGTGAGCGGCAGCCGATGTCGAACAGCAGATTACAACACTATCGTTGGCACGGCAGAGACAATCAGGGCCGGATACGGCGCGGCAGCATGCTGGCTCTAAGCGAACACGAAGTCCGTGACAGCTTGCAACGTCAGTCGATCCGAATTCGCTCGATTACCCCGCGTCCCGTTTCACTGCTCAGCCGCTATCGCCAACGTCTGAACTCACGTGATATCACGTTATTAACCCGCCAGTTGGCCACTATGCTCGCCAGTGGCGTGGCGCTCTTACCGGCGCTGCAGCTGATTGCGACCAACCATAACAAAGCAGCGGTATCAGCCTTGCTGCGCTCTATGCTACGCAGTCTGGAGAGCGGCATGCCGCTCTCAGCTGCGATGCAGGCCAGCGGTCACAACTTTGATCGCCTGTATATCGATCTGCTGCGCAGCGGCGAATTATCCGGAAACCTGGCACAAATTCTGGAACGCCTGGCGCAATATCGTGAAACCAGCGAACAACTGCGCGCCAAGGTTATCAAGGCGCTGCTCTACCCAACCATAGTGATCAACGTCGCCTTCGCGGTCACTTATCTGATGCTGACCTTAGTGATTCCGGAGTTTGAACGCCTGTTCGCCAATTTGGGCAGCGAGTTGCCCTGGTTTACCCGCCAGGTCGTCGCGGCCTCTCACTCACTGCAGACATTGGGGCCCTGGATGGTCACCGCCGCGGCACTGGGCGCTGCCGGCGTCTGTAAAGCGCGCCAGGCTTACCCCGGGCTGCGGCTCTGGCTCAGCCGCCATAGTACTCGTCTGCCGGTGCTCGGGCCACTGCTGTATAAAGCCGCTCTGGCCCGTTTCAGCCGTACTCTGTCGACCAGCCTCAGTTCGGGGCTACCGCTACTGACCAGCCTGCACTCTGCAGCTAAAACCTGTGGGAATGCCCACCTGTCCCATGCTCTTGACCAGATCGCACGTGATACGGCCTCGGGGATGGCCTTGCATCTGGCGATGCGTCACTGCCGCATTTTTCCTGCGCTGATGCTACAACTGGTGATGATAGGTGAAGAGTCCGGCACTCTGGATGAGATGCTGGCCAGAATTGCATTGAGTTATGAAAATGAGGTCGACAACAGCGTTGATAATCTGGGGAAAATCCTCGAACCGCTGCTTATTTTACTGCTCGGTGGGGTGATTGGCAGCCTGGTGGTCGCAATGTATCTGCCAATCTTTAACTTGATGAGTGTATTAGGGTAGTATGGTTCTACATTATTGACTCACCGTCACAAAGGCTTACCGCATCCCCAATGGATATTTTTAACTATTACCCCTGGCTGTTTCCGGCCCTGGCCACACTGTTGGGGCTGATCATCGGCAGCTTTCTCAATGTCGTGATCTATCGACTGCCGCAAATCATGGAACGTGAATGGCGCCAGGAGTGCGCAGAGTCTTTTCCGGAATATGGGATTGATCCCCCACAGGGAACCCTGACGCTCAGTACTCCGCGCTCGACCTGCCCGCATTGCCAGACCCCGATTCGGATCCGTGATAATGTCCCGCTGCTGAGCTGGCTGTTGCTGCGCGGCAAATGTGCTCACTGTCGCCAGTCGATCAGTGCCCGTTATCCGCTGATTGAGCTGCTCACCGCCCTGAGCAGTGGCTTTATAGCCCTGCAGCTTGGTTTCAGCGTCTATAGCATAGCTCTGCTTGGCTTTACCTACGTCCTGATTGCTGCCACCTTTATCGATTCCGATACCATGCTGCTGCCGGATCAGCTGACCCTGCCACTGATGTGGGCCGGGATTAGCCTGGCGCTGTTTGGCGTTAGCCCTGTCAGCTTGCAAAGTGCGGTAATCGGCGCCATCGCCGGCTATCTGTGTCTGTGGTCGGTGTACTGGCTGTTTAAACTATTGACCGGTAAAGAAGGCATGGGCTACGGCGATTTTAAGCTGCTGGCGGCGCTCGGTGCCTGGCTCGGCTGGCAACAGCTGCCGGTCATCATTCTGCTCTCATCCGTCATCGGCCTGATTTTTGGCCTGATTCAACTGCGCCTGCAAAAACGCGGTATCGATAAGGCATTTCCGTTTGGCCCTTATCTGGCCCTCTCCGGCTGGTTATGCATGATCTATGGTCAGTCGATTATCGCTTGGTATTTACACTCAGTATTAGGATGGTAACTATGCCGTTAGTCATCGGTTTAACTGGTGGTATCGCCAGTGGAAAAAGCACCGTTGCCAATCTGTTTGCCGAGCAGTTTGGTATTGATATCGTTGATGCCGATATCGTGGCGCGTCAGGTGGTGGAAAAAGGCACCCCCGGCCTGGCTGCGATTCGCGATCATTTCGGCGCGGCAGTGCTAAATCCGGACGCAACCCTCAACCGTGCCGCCCTGCGCGAGCGCATTTTCAGTAACGAAAATGAGAAGATGTGGCTAAATAACCTGCTCCACCCGCTGATCCGTGAAAAAATGACACAGGATTTACGACAAGTGCACTCTCCTTATGCCTTACTTGTGGTTCCACTGTTAGTGGAAAACCAGCTACAGTCTATGGCAGACCGAATATTGGTGGTGGATGTCGACCAAGCGACACAAATCCAGCGCACCATGGCACGCGACGAGGTTTCCGAGCAGCAGGTGCGCGCTATCCTGGCGTCACAGGCCAGCCGTGAACAACGTTTAGCCTGCGCCGATGATGTGATTAAAAATGACGCAAAAAACCAGAAACTTTTGCCTCAAATCACAGAATTGCACCAAAAGTATCTAGCCATAAGCCGTACAAATCTGTGAGAATAAGTCCAAATAATCCAAGGCTAGTTTGATGACCACACATAAGTTTGAACATCCACTCAACGAAAAAACGCGCATTTATCTGCGTGTCGAGGCCCTGCTGAGTCAGATGGAGCAGGCGTCGCAATTCGGTGACGATATTCAACATCAGCTATTCTTCCGCTCTTTGTTTGATCTGCTGGAAATTTTTGAGCAGATTCAGCTCAAAAGTGAACTGGCCAAAGACGTTGAAAAACAGCGTCAGGTCTACCGCAACTGGCTTAATGTCGAAGGGGTCGATCAGGAGATGCTGCAGAGTCTGCTCAGTGAAGTCGACCATGCGCATCGCAGCCTGATGGGCGCAGAACGTTTCGGCCAGTCACTTAAGGAAGACCGCTTCCTGAGTGCGATTCGTCAGCGTTTTAACCTGCCTGGCGGCTCATGCTGTTTTGATCTTCCGGCGCTGCATTATTGGCTGCATCTGCCACTCGAGCAGAAAATCCAGGATGCCAGACAATGGATCAAACCGTTACAACCCCTGGCCGATGCGCTGAAACTGTGGTTAAAACTGACCCGCGAAACCGGTAGCTTCCGCAATCGTGAAGCCAAAGCCGGTTTCTACCAAAGTGATGCGGAAGAAGCCAATATTCTGCGTCTGTCTATTCCGCTTGAATACGGCGTGTACCCGATGATTTCGGGACATAAAAATCGCTTTGCGATCAAGTTTATTGAATTCAGCTCCGGACAGGCCAGTACCCAGAATATCGAATTTGATCTCGCGGTGTGCAGTTAATCTGCCCTGCGACCCAAGCAGTAAACAGGATACAAGATGTCAAAGAAACCCACCGTGGTAAAGTGCCCGCAATGTGGCGAAAGTGTTGAGTGGGGAGAGCAAAGCCCGCACCGTCCGTTCTGCAGCAAGAAATGCCAGATGATTGATTTTGGTGAATGGGCAGATGAGGAAAAATCCATTCCCGGCGCACCGGACATGTCCGACAGTGACGGCTGGTCCGAAGACCAGTACTAAACCAGAGCCATGGTTAATACAGTATAAAAACAAGCCCCGCGATGCGGGGCTTGTTTTTTATCAGCAACTCTTTGTCAAACTCACCCGGCCTTCAGCCACAAGGGCTGAACGAACGGCCGGGTTAAGATTACTCTTCTTCCGAGCTGTCTGCCGTGCCGGAGTCCAGGTCGATCCGGGTCACGCGCTGCAAACCGCGTGGCAACAGACCACCACGACGACCACGTTCACCGCGGTAATTTTCCAGATCAGCAGGCTTGAGTCCCAGCTTACGCTTACCGGCATACAGGGTAATAGTGACATCTTTCGGCAAGGCCATCAGATGTGAGACCACCTCTTCCCGAGCCTTAGCTTTCGCGGCCGGAATATTGATGATCTTGTTGCCCTTACCTTTGCTCAGTTGCGGCAGATCTCTAATCGGGAACAGCAACATCCGGCCCTGATTGGTGATCGCTAGGATCTCATCATTATCGAGATCGTTGACCACCTGCGGTGCCATGATCTCCGAGTTCTCCGGCAGATTAACCAGTGCTTTACCACTGCGGTTCTTTGACAACAGATCGGTCCCTTTACACACGAAACCGTAACCGGCATCGGAACCGACCAGCCACAGCTGATCTTCTTCACTCATGATCACCTGTCGGATCGTGGTGCCCGGTGCCACATTCAGGCGGCCGGTGATCGGTTCGCCCTGGCCGCGTGCTGATGGCAAGGTATGCGACTCAAGCGAATAGCTGCGCCCGTCACTGCCAAGGAAGACCGCCGGCTGGTTACTCTTACCACTGGCTTGCGCCAGGTAGTTGTCGCCCGCTTTATAGTTGAGGCTTTCGCCAGCAACATCATGCCCTTTGGCGTGGCGAATCCAGCCTTTTTCTGACAAGATGACCGTGATGGCTTCACTTGGCATCAGGTCACGTTCAGTCAGCGCTTTGGCTTCTTCACGTTCCACCAGCGGCGAGCGACGGTCATCACCGTATTTCTCCGCATCGGCTTTGAGTTCTTTCTTGAGCAAAGTGTTGAGACGACGCTCGGAACCGAGCAGCTCTTCGAGCTTGTTACGCTCTTTTTCCAGCTCATCCTGTTCGCCGCGGATTTTCATCTCTTCCAGCTTGGCCAGATGACGCAGTTTGGTATCAAGAATCGCATCAGCCTGAATCTCGGTAATGCCAAAACGCGCCATTAGCACGGCTTTCGGATCATCCTCATTGCGAATGATTTCAATCACTTCATCCAGATTGAGGTAAGCCACCAGCAAACCTTCCAGGATGTGCAGACGGGCCAGTACTTTATCAAGACGGTGTTGCAGACGGGCACGCACCGTTTCGCGACGAAACTGAATCCATTCATTCAGAATCGTCACCAGCCCCTTGACCTGTGGACGGCTGTCGAGGCCAATCATGTTCAGGTTAACCCGGTAGCTTCTTTCCAGATCGGTCGACGCAAACAGGTGGTTCATCAGCGTATCGCAGTCGACCCGGTTAGAGCGCGGCACGATCACGATCCGGGTCGGGTTTTCATGATCCGACTCGTCACGCAGATCTTCCACCATCGGCAGTTTCTTAGCGCGCATCTGGTTGGCAATCTGCTCAAGCAGCTTAGCGCCGGAAACCTGGTGCGGCAGCGCGGTAATCACAATATCCGAGCTCTCTTTGTGCCACACCGCACGCATTTTGATACTGCCACGACCAGTGCGGTACACTTTTTCCAGATCCGCCAGCGGCGAGATGATCTCCGCTTCGGTCGGATAATCCGGCCCTTTGACATACTGCATCAGATCCGGCAGCGAGGCTTTCGGATTATCAATCAGATGAATGGTGGCATCCGCCACCTCACGTACGTTGTGCGGCGGGATATCGGTTGCCATACCGACCGCGATACCAGTCACGCCATTGAGCAGAATATGCGGCAGGCGCGCCGGCAGCATTTTCGGTTCTTTCATGGTGCCGTCAAAGTTCGGCTGCCACTCGACCGTGCCCTGCCCCAGTTCACTGAGCAGAACTTCGGCAAACTTTGATAACTTCGCTTCGGTATAACGCATCGCCGCGAACGACTTGGGATCATCCGGCGCACCCCAGTTGCCCTGACCGTCAACCAGCGGGTAACGGTAAGAGAACGGCTGCGCCATCAGTACCATGGCTTCATAACAGGCTGAGTCACCGTGCGGGTGATATTTACCCAGCACGTCACCGACGGTACGCGCCGATTTCTTGTATTTCGCCGCAGCGGATAAGCCTAGCTCAGACATCGCATAAATAATACGGCGCTGCACCGGCTTGAGGCCGTCACCGATGTACGGCAACGCCCGGTCCATGATTACATACATGGAGTAGTTCAGATATGCGTCTTCAGTAAATTTGCGCAGCGGCAGCTGCTCAACGCCATCGTAAGTAATTTCGTTCGACATGGTTAAACCTCGACCTCAGCCTGATCGCCATAGTTCTGCAGCCAGTTACGGCGGTCATCCGCGCGCTTCTTGCCCAGTAACATGTCCATCATCTCTTCTGTCGCTTTGTCATCGTCTATGGTCAGTTGCACCAGACGGCGTGTGTTCGGATCCATGGTGGTTTCACGCAGCTGCAGCGGGTTCATCTCACCCAGACCTTTAAAGCGCTGCACGTTGATCTTGGCTTTTTTGTTTTTAAGCCGCTCGAGAATGGCGTTTTTCTCATCATCATCCAGGGCGTAAAACACCTCTTTACCACAGTCAATCCGGTACAGCGGCGGCATCGCCACATAGACATGGCCGGCACGCACCAGCGCAGGGAAATGACGGGTAAACAGCGCGCACAGCAGGGTCGCGATATGCAGACCGTCCGAGTCCGCATCGGCCAGGATACACACTTTACCGTAACGCAGCGCTTCCAGATTGTCGTTGTCCGGATCAATCCCCAGCGCCACTGAAATATCGTGTACTTCCTGCGAGGCCAGCACCTGATCGGCAGACACTTCCCAAGTATTAAGGATCTTACCGCGCAATGGCATGATGGCCTGGAACTCACGGTCACGTGCCTGTTTGGCACTGCCGCCTGCCGAGTCACCTTCCACCAGGAACAGTTCGGTACGGCTGAGATCCTGCTGTGAGCAGTCGGTCAGTTTACCTGGCAAGGCCGGGCCTGAGGCGACTTTCTTACGCACCACTTTCTTACTGGCACGCATGCGGCGGTGAGCATTAGCAATACACACTTCCGCCAACTGCTCTGCCAGTTGCGGCTTCTCGTTCAGCCACAAGCTGAACGCATCTTTCACGACCCCGGAGACAAACGAAGCACTTTGGCGCGATGAAAGACGCTCTTTGGTCTGGCCGGCAAACTGCGGATCCTGCATTTTGATCGACAATACATAAGCACAGCGATCAAACACATCCTCACCAGTCAGCTTAACGCCGCGCGGCAGCAGATTGCGGAATTCACAGAATTCGCGCATCGCATCCAGCAGGCCCTGACGCAGGCCGTTCACATGCGTACCACCCTGTGCGGTCGGGATCAGGTTAACGTAACTTTCCGTGGTCAGTTCGCCACCTTCCGGCAGCCAGATCACCGCCCAGGTCGCCGCTTCGGTTTCCGCTTTGAATTCGCCGGTAAACGGCTGCTCCGGCATCAGCGGATAACCTTTCACCGCATCCGCCAGATAATCCTTCAGGCCATCTTCATAAAACCAGCGGTGTTCATTGTTGTTAACCTTATCGCTGAAGGTAATCTCCAGCCCGGGACACAGTACCGCTTTAGCGCGCAAATTATTAATCAGGCGGGTGACGGAAAAATTGGCCGAGTCAAAATACTTGGCATCCGGCCAGAAGTGGACACTGGTACCACGGTTGCGGCGGCCACAGGTGCCGGTGACCGTCAGATCAGAGACTTTATCACCATGTTCAAAGGCAATTTCATACACCTGGCCGTCACGGCGCACGGTGACTTCCACCCGTTTGGACAGGGCGTTTACGACCGAGATCCCCACCCCGTGTAGACCACCGGAGAACTGATAGCTTTTGTTGGAAAACTTACCACCGGCGTGAAGTTTGCTCATGATGAGCTCAACCCCGGACACTTTCTCTTCCGGGTGAATATCCACCGGCATACCACGACCGTCATCAATCACTTCCAGCGATTGATCGGCATGCAGGATCACTTGTACCTTAGAGGCATATCCGGCCAACGCTTCATCAACACTGTTGTCAATGACTTCCTGCCCAAGGTGGTTCGGGCGCGTGGTCTCCGTATACATCCCAGGTCTGCGACGTACTGGTTCTAAGCCATTAAGAACCTCAATGGCTCCAGCATTATATTGTTCAGTCATAATACGGAATGCTTTTATCGATAAATGATTCGTAACTTTACAACTCATTTGTGAACGCTGGATTTTTGATGAAATGACCGGCTATTTGCCGCATTTTCCAGCGTTATAAATAAGAAAAGTCCAAAGGAAACATAGTCTGGAAGAGGCTCACTGATGTCAAGCGACATCAGTAAGTATCAAGTAAAATTATGACTCTTCCCTCAATGAAAAGATCAGAGATTTAAGAATTGGAGGATTTGCGCCGGATAACGCTCAAAATCAACAAAACTATGGTTGCCGCCCGGCTCCACGGTCTGTTTGGCGGCCTGGAATTTTTCCACGGCCTGGCGATAATCCAGCACTTCATCTTCGGTTTGCTGCAGCAGCCAGAAATCCTGCGGCTGACCCAGTGTCGCTACGTCCAGAGCTTTCAGTTCATCAATGTGGGCTTCGGTCAGCACGTAGCGCTGCTTGGTGTACATATTCTCCTGCTCACCAAGAAAATCCACCAGCAGCTCATACGGCCGTACCGCCGGATTAACCAGCACGGCACGAAACCCGAACTGCTGATTGAGCCAGGTAGAAAAATAGCCGCCCAGAGAGCTGCCGACCAGGCCAATCTGATAGTCGTGACGATACTGCTCCACCACTTGCAGCAGATGCTGCGCCGCCTGATGCGGAAAGCATGGCAGCTCAGGCACCACTACTTTGATGTCAGGCCGCTGCGTCGCACAATACTGTACCATTACCTGCGCTTTATGCGACAGCGGTGAGCTGTTAAAACCGTGGATGTACATCAGCAATGATGGACGTTGGCTCATATCAGTAACCACCTGAAGTGAAGTCCGGCAAAAATACGCCCTGCGCCAGTCGTTTCACCTGAGTCGTCACTTCACCGTTACCATGCAGCTCCAGCTCACGCCAGCCCGGCGGGCGCTGATCAACGGCAAAATCATCCGAGTTCGGTTTGAACTGCACACAAGTAGACGGTGTCGCCATCACCCGCACGCCCAGATGCTGGCGATCCATATCCTGATGGACATGTCCGCACAACACCGCTTTCACATTGCGGTGGCGCTCAACCACCTGCCAGAACAGGTGGCTGTCTTTCAGGGTATGTTGATCCAGCCAGGCACTACCAACCAGTAACGGATGATGATGAAGTAAAACCAGAGTAAAACGATCCGGATGAGCGCTCAGTTTACTGTCCAGCAACGCCAGCTGCTGATCGCTGAGACGGCCATGCGGCACACCCACCACCTGTGAATCCAGCAAAATCATCTGCCAGTGATGCCCCAGCAACACATGTTCTACTGCATGCACCTGTGATATAGGTGGAACCGTATTCATGTTCGGTTTGTAATCATGATTACCCGGCAGCCAGAAACAGGTTTTACCCAGTGGCGCGACGCCCTGAGTAAAACGCAGGTAGGATTCGGTGCTGTGATCCTGGGAAATATCCCCGGTTGCCAGAATGGCATCAAACTCGACCTTTTGTGCCATGATTTCCGCCACCACAGCACGAAAGCTGTCGGCGGTATTAACACTCAACAGGCTGCCATCATCGGGCGCAAAAAGGTGCGTATCTGTAATCTGAACCAGCTTTATGCTGTCGGAATTATCTAAACTGGGCGACACGTTCAAAGTCTATAAACCTAATGCTATTGATTAATGTTGATGGGAGCACGGCTGATACCTCGCTTGAGACAAAAGGTCAGCCAATCGCCCAGAAAACGGTTAATTTGTGCTTTCTCATCTTTTTGCAACATTTGCTCGTTCGGGTAGTCATATTTGGCCTGAACCCGGACAAGTTTATCTGTGGTCAGCACTTCTGCGACGCGAGCATCGTGGTACAGCCTGACAGACATGGTTGGCAATGGAAATATTGAGATATCATCACTTTGACAGATCTCCACCAAAGTTGTGTACTTTGTGACTTCCAGCACTTGCAACTGGTAAGCCTGGTGTGCGGCCTGGTAGCAGCGCACGTCACCGACGCCCGGCTGCGCGGGCAGCAAAGCGTTCAACTTGGCGTAGTTCGTTTCATAAGTCCGCATCAGTTCCGGTAAATCAACATGATACGTCTTCTTTAATGCTGTCAATTGTGCCATTTCGTTTGTAACTGCTCGTAGTTTAACTCCAGCCATTGCAGTGCGATGATCGAGGCGCCGTTTTCAATCCGGCCCTCACGTACCAGCTGGTACGCCTGTGTGCGGCTCATCACATGCACTTTGATGTCTTCACCTTCATAGTCTAACCCATGTACGCCACCGGCCAGTGAAGCGTCGACCTCACCTACGTAGACATCCAGTTTCTCAGAACATCCCCCGGCTGACGGATAGTACGACGTAATAGTTTCCATTCTTTTGACCAAGATCCCAGCTTCTTCCTCTGCTTCGCGCCGCACGACCTGTTCGGCGCTCTCGTCGCGATCAATGATGCCGGCGACGATTTCCAGTTGCCATGGCTGGGAATGTTCTAATGCGCCAACCCGGATCTGCTCAATAATGACCACCTGGTCGCGCACCGGATCATACGGTAACATAGCAGCCGCATGGCCACGCTCAAACATTTCCCTTTCAATGACCGGACTCCATCCGCCTTGAAATAACCGATGCTTGAACCGATACTTCACCATTCGGAAAAATCCTTGGAACAGTGTCTCACGTGAGACAACGTCAACGTCATCGGGCGAAAATGCTCCCTGTGGCTGGTCAGACTGTTGCATTAGTAACCTCTCTTAAGCAATCTTATAGTTTACTCATGAATTTTTCTTACTTCCAAGGACATTGCTCAACTTTTTATACAAAAATTGTACTCATAGTTAAGTCGATAAGCGATTTTTATTGCACAATTGGACAGCTAAGTGTAAAAAGTGCAAAGTTTCGAGTGAAATACCAGCAATTTGGGTTACACTCTCGTGAGCGTAACTCCTTTCATATTCAGGCAGGAATAGGACCAATGAAAAAACTGCTTCCTTTTTTGATTAGTGCAACTTTAGGCAGCCTGAGTACCTCAGTACTCGCTGACGACCTTGCGCAAATTTACGACCAAGCAAAACAGAACGATCCTCAACTGCTGAGTGCAGCGGCACAACGTGATTCAGCCTTTGAAGCGATTAACTCCAGTCGTAGCTCACTGCTACCTCAGATTAATCTGACCGCGGGTTACAACCTGAACCGCAGCGATGTTGATGCACGTGACAGCGACAGCCTGACCGCTGGCGTCGGTTTTTCACAACAACTGTACAACCGTTCCAGCTGGATTTCTCTGGACACGACTGAGAAGCAAGCCCGTCAGGCCGACGCTCAGTATGCAGACGCACAGCAAAGCCTGATTCTGCGGGTGGCACAAGCTTACTTCGCCGTTCTCAGCGCTCAGGATACCCTGGAGTTTGTACGCGCCGAGAAAGCCGCGGTTGGTCGTCAGCTCGAACAAACCAAACAACGTTTTGAAGTGGGCTTGTCGGCAATTACCGACGTCCATGACGCTCAGGCACAATATGACACCGTGCTGGCCGATGAAGTGCTGGCAAACAATGACCTGATCAACAGCTACGAAGCACTGCGTGAAATCACCGGTCAGGAGCACACCAACCTGAGCATCCTGGACACTGCGCGTTTCTCAACCAGCCGTACGGCAGAATCAATGAATACTCTGCTTGAGCAGGCGCAGGAGAAAAACCTGTCACTGCTGTCAGCGCGTATTGCTCAGGACGTGGCGAAAGATAACATCGACCTTGCCAGCGCCGGCCATCTGCCGACGCTGACTCTGGACGGTGGTTATAACTATGGCCGCGAATACAACGATAATGCCAGCAGCTACGATATGTACCACGAGAACAACGATTTCAATATCGGCGTTAACCTCAACGTACCGCTGTACACCGGTGGTAACACCACCTCACTGACTAAACAGGCCGAATACCAGTACGTCTCAGCCAGTCAGGATCTGGAAGCCACTTACCGTGGTGTTGTGACCGATGTACGTGCATCAAACAACAACATCAACGCGGCGATTGGATCGATTCGCGCGTATGAGCAGTCAGTGATTTCGGCTCAGTCTGCTCTGGATGCGACCGAAGCCGGTTTTGATGTCGGTACCCGTACTATTGTGGACGTGCTAGATGCGACCCGTACTCTGTACAACGTGAAACGTAACCTGTCAGATGCGCGTTACAACTACATCCTGAGCGTACTGCAACTGCGCCAGGCTGTCGGTGTACTGAGCGAGCAAGACGTGATTGACATCAACGCTGGTCTGAAAGCCATCAAATAAGCAGGCTTACCGGCCCACTGAGCCGGTATCCAGACGATCAAAAAGGGCTCATCAGAGCCCTTTTTATTTTGGCCCGGCATGCCGGGCCAACCTTACAGCGATCAATACCAATATGGCAAATTCGGCCGTTAGCCGCGTCCGCCTTTGATCGCTGCGATGATTTCGGAAGTGGAACAGCCATCTTCAAAGTTGAGCACTTTCACTTCACCGCCCGCCGCGATCACTTCTTTACCACCGGCAATCTCTTCCGGCTGGTAATCCCCGCCTTTAACCAGCAGATCCGGCAATACCTGAGAAATCAGACGCTGCGGAGTATCTTCGCTAAACGGCACCACCCAGTCGACCGCACCTAAACCAGCCAGTACCGCCATACGACGTTCAGTCGGGTTGACCGGACGAGCCGGGCCTTTGAGACGTTTGACCGATTCATCGGTGTTGACGGCCACAATCAGGCGATCGCCAAGTTCAGCAGCATGGTTAAGATAAGAGACATGACCTGCATGCAGAATGTCAAAGCAGCCATTGGTCATCACCACTTTTTCACCGCGCGCCTGGGCTTTTTTTCACTGCCGCGATCAGCGCGTTTTCTTCAATGACGCCGTAGTCAGTATCTTTGCTGCCATGCACGGCTTCGGCCAGTTCAATGGTAGAAACGGTGGAAGTACCCAGTTTACCGACCACCACACCGGCTGCCGCGTTGGCCAGAGCACACGCTTCATCCAGCGCCTTACCGGCGGCCACTGATGCGGCCAGAACGGAGATGACCGTATCACCGGCACCCGTCACGTCATACACTTCTTTGGCCTGAGTCGGCAGATGGAACGGCGCCATGCCGCGACGCAGCAGTGTCATGCCATGTTCACTGCGCGTGACCAGCAATGCATCGAGATCAAACTGTTCGATCAGACCTAAGCCTTTTTGCACCAGATCTTCATTCGATTTGACTTTACCCACCACCTGCTCGAATTCGGCCATGTTAGGGGTCAAAAGAGTCGCACCGCGGTAACGCTCAAAATCGGCGCCCTTCGGATCGATAAACACCGGCACACCAGCAGCACGGGCGCGCTGGATAAACAGTTGCACATGCTCAAGAGCACCTTTGGCGTAATCGGATAAGATCACGGCATTGACGCTGGCCAACGTTTTATCCATACGCGACAGGATCAGATCCGCATCGGTATTTTCAAATTTGTCTTCAAAGTCGAGACGAATCAGCTGCTGACCACGACTCAGAACACGCAGCTTGGTGATGGTCGGATAGTCCGGCAATGCAACAAAATCACAGTTCACTTTCAGGGCGGTCAGTTTATCTGCCAGCACCTGAGCCGGTTCATCCATGCCTGTTAAACCAATAATATGCGCCTGACCGCCGAGTGATGCGATATTCATCGCCACGTTTGCTGCCCCACCCGGACGCTCTTCGTTATGTTCTACTTTTACTACCGGCACTGGCGCCTCTGGTGAGATGCGACCAGCCGGACCATGCCAATAGCGGTCCAGCATCACATCACCAATGATTAATACCCCAGCATCACTGTAGTCAGGTAGGATTGGTTTCATTATGGATCTCCAATATTTATCACTGGGCGAAGTTTATCACACTGTGCCAACTAAAGAAGCCACTGCGCCCAAACCCGTGTTACCCAATCGCGCTCTGCCACAAATTTACTTTCACTGACATCCGCATCCTGATTGAGCAGGTTACGATGATGGATCTGATCGCGCATGCTGGTATAAGCCTGAGTCAGCGCCTGAGCCTGACTTTCATCCAGCACACCTTCATTGAGCAGAGATTCAAAAATACGCACATTGTCCGACCAACGGGTCAGCTTAGGCTTATCATGGCTGTAACGCAGCACCAAATACTGGGCCAGGAACTCAATGTCAGTGATGCCGCCGCTATCCTGTTTGAGCATAAAACGGCCCGGCTTCTTCCCCCCGAGGTGATCGCGCATTTTCTGGCGCATCTCCACCACCTGCTGCTTCAGGGTCGCTTCATCACGCGGCAGCGACAATATCGCATGCCGTGTCGCCGCGAACGCCTGCTGCAACGGTGTGTCGCCGTAAATCATCCGCGCTCTGACCAAAGCCTGATGCTCCCAGGTCCAGGCATCCTGACGCTGGTACTCTTCAAACGCATCGACCGGGCTGACCAACAGGCCGGAAGCACCGGAAGGACGTAAACGGGTATCGACTTCATACAGAATGCCGGACGCAGTGCGGGTGGAAAAAATATGAATGACGCGCTGCGCGAGGCGCAGGTAGAACTGACGACCGTCGATCTCTTTGACCCCGTCGGTGTAAACATCAACCGGACAGTCATGCAAAAACACAATATCGAGATCTGAGTTGTAGCCCAGCTCCCAGCCACCGACCTTACCGTAACCGACCACAGCAAATCCTTTACCGTCACGCTCACTAAGATGAGTCGGTTCGCCATACTTCGCGCTGACCTGAAGCCAGGCCTGATGAATCACCGCCTCAACAATCGCTTCGGCCAGATAGGTTAAGTGATCACTCACTTTCATCACCGGCAGCACATCGGCAATATCAGCCGCGGCAATTTTCAGAATACAAATCTGCTTGAACTGGCGCAGCGCTTCCATCTGCTGTTCCATATCGTCTTCCGGAATCCGGGCGAGGAAATCACGCAGCTCTGTTTTATAGGCATCGAGTGCAATCGGGTTATACAGATGCTGCGGGTCAATCAGCTCATCAAGCAGAATCGGATATCGCGCCAGTTGCTCGGAAATCATCGGACTGGCGGTACACAGCCGCACCAGTTGGGTCAGTGCTGCCGGATGCTCATCGAGCAGTTCCAGATAAGTGGTACGGGTCGCAATACTGCGCAGCAGAGTCAGCACCCGCGCCAGGCCGAATTCCGCATCCGGGTGCACAAATATTGCCTGGTAAACTTTCGGCATCAGCCGGTTGAGCACTTCACGGCCACGTGGTCCCAGGGTGCGCTTATCCAGGTCCTGTTTAAACTGCATCAGTGTAGCAGCGACACCAGCTGGATCGGCCTGAGCGAGCTCCTGCTCGACAATCAGCGTGATCATGTCCGGATGATTGGCCATATCCCACAATTCATGGAAATGAGCGGCTAAGTTATCCTCTTCGTCCTCTTCTTCACCGATCAAGTCGCTGAACACCGCATGGACACGGCTCATCTGCAGCTGCACTTCATCCAGCAGCAGTTGCCAGGAGGCAAAGCCCATGGCTACAGCGAGGCGCAGCTGATCATCGGCCTTATCCGGCAGCGTCTGAGTCTGTTTATCCGCCAGGGCCTGGAGCAGGTTCTCCAGCCGACGCAGAAAACGGTAGGCTTCGGTCAGCTGCTGTACTTCCGGTTCACCGAGCAGCTGCAATTCACCAATGGCCTGCAGTGTGTCCAACAAACCACGATGACGCAGCGCCGGCTCACGGCCGCCACGGATAAGCTGAAAGACCTGAGCAATAAACTCCACTTCGCGGATACCACCAGCACCCAGCTTGATGTTGTTACTCAGTCCGCGACGGCGCACCTCGCTTTTGATCATCGACTTCATACGGCGCAATGACTGAATCGCACTGAAGTCGATGTAACGACGAAACACAAACGGACGCAGCATCTGGCGCAGTTCCTGGTACTGGGAATACATTTCACACCCCATCACCCGGGCTTTGACCATGGCATAGCGTTCCCAGTCACGTCCCTGCTCCTGATAGTAGTCTTCCAGAGCAGCGTAGCTCATCACCAGCGGGCCACTTTCGCCAAACGGACGTAAACGCATGTCGACCCGGTAACAGAAACCGTCAAAAGTCTGCTGATCAAGCATCTTGATAATACGCTGGCCAAGGCGGGTGAAAAACTGGGCATTAGCAATCGAACGACGCGTGCCCTGGGTCTCACCGTTTTCCGGATAAGTAAAGATCAAGTCGATATCAGAAGAGAAGTTGAGCTCTTTGCCGCCCAGTTTACCCATGCCGATAATCAGCATCGGCTGCGCTTCACCGGCGGCATTACACGGAGTGCCCCACTCGCGACAACAAATAGCGTACTGCCACTGATAAGTTTCAAAAATCAGCGCTTCAGCTAACTGCGACAGATGCGCCAGACTCTGATCCAGGCTCCATTGGCTGAGAAAATCGCGCCAGGCAATCACCACCATTTCCCGGTTACGAAACTGACGCAGTACGCGCTGGCCGCCGGTCTCATCATGGCACTCACTGAGCAGCGCCTGCAAACGGGGCCGGTAATGCTCAGCCCGCTGCGCTTCACTGAGCAGCGTGGGCAGTTGCAGGCATAACGCACTATCACGCAGCAGGGTATCAGCCACAAACTGGCTGAAGCCGAGCACGGCTTTAAGCTGTTGAGTCAACTCAGGGCTCCACTCGGACACTTCCGGCGTTTGCTGAAGCAGCTGTTGATACTGGTGCTCGGCATGAGCCTCAAGTTTGGGCGGCAATTGCATGATTCATCCTTGTGATATCTGATGGTCAAACACAGGCCGAACGCAGTCGGCGGCGATGATGCAGGTCCGATAACGCATGTCTGGGCGGGCAAGAAGCGGCGCTGGTTGACCTGAAACCTGTGTGAACGATTATCAACGATGTGATTCGTCGTGATCTATGTGATTCGTTTGAATCGATGCGACTAGTTATAACAGAGTTAGGCCAATAAAAAACGCCCACTAATCAATAGTGAGCGCTCTTTCATACTCCGGCAAGGTAGCGGTTTACACTTTAAACACCGTGATTTTGCGATCCAGTGCCTCGGCATTATTTTGCATCAGCTCCGAGGTTTCCAGCAGCTCACTGACCACAGTCACCGAGGCTTCCACCAGCTCACGGACATTGGTCAGATTCTGATTCATCTCTTCAGCCACGCTGCTCTGCTGCCCGGCAGCCGTCGCAATCTGGAAATTCATGTCGTTGATCTGCTGCACCTGCAGCACGATACCGTCCAGCTCACCACCAGCGTTGGTAATCAGCTCGACCCCTTCCGCCGCTTCAACCACGCTTTTTTCCATCAGATTCACCGCCGAGTTCGCGCTGTTCTGCAACTGGGAAATCATCTCCTGAATTTCAACAGTCGCGGTCTGGGTGCGCTGCGCCAGATTGCGCACTTCATCGGCCACCACAGCAAAACCCCGTCCCGCTTCTCCGGCACGAGCAGCTTCAATCGCCGCATTGAGCGCCAGCAGGTTAGTCTGTTCCGAGATGCCCTGAATCGTGCCAACCACACTGCCAATCGACACCACACGCTCTTCGACCTGATTAACCGCATCGGCTGACGCCGCGATGTCTTGCGACAGGGCCCGCATTTTACCGATTGTCTCGGTAACATATTGCTGGCCGGATCCCGCCTGGTGCGACGCATTCTCGGTCAGTGACGAGGCACTCTGCGCGTGTTCAGCGACGGTCTGAACCGTCGAGGACATTTCACTCATCGCGGTAGCCAGTTGATCGATTTCATTAAACTCTTCTTCGGCCGATTCCTTGGTCTCCGCCATACTCAGCGTCATGATTTCGGTCAGAGAGGTCAGTTCCTGTGAGGCACTGACCTGAGTTTTAATCAGTTCCTGCAACTGACGCCGGGTTTTCTCCAGTTCACGCGCCACATCGCCATATTCATCTTTACAGTTCATCTCGATCGGCTCAGACAGATCGCGGCTCGCCATCTGTTTAATTGACTCACTCAGATACAGGGTCTGGCGCAGCATAGTGCGCGCAGCAAACAGCAGTAAGACCACAAAGACCATGATCATCAGGCCGGTCTGCCAGGCAACCTGCACCAGATAATCATCATAGTGGCGCTGGGCCACATCAACGTTCTGGGTTGCCGCCAACAGGGCATTATAAAACGTACTGGCATCCCACAACTGCTTGGCAATAATCAAAATCGTACTGAAGACCATCAGCATCACCATCTTGGGGACCAGACGGACATCGGTGATCAAACGCTCCCAAGGCTTAAAAGCCATTTTCGCCATTCTCAGTTCTCCACTCGGTGTTATCATCGTTCTCAACAAGCCGGCGATGCAAAAACACCGCCAATTGATTTATTTCGTGCTTCGTATGAATGGGATAGTATCAAAAATGATACACTTCGCATGTGCTTACAGTCGCGTATTCACGCTTTTATCTGTGTATTGTGATCGCACACGATTTTATCCCGCCCTGAACACTCTATCGGCTGACAACAGACCAACTGTAGTAACAATAACCGGCTCAGACGCGTAAAACTCTGCTCAGATACACAAAACAAGAAGGGATGCCATAGGCATCCCTTCTTGTTTTTGCTGATGAGGTTCACATCCGCTTAATCACGCCAGTATGGTGGCGTTTCAACCCCGATAATCCGGGTCTGTTCCATGGCGTGCAGAATCGAGTTTTCCTGCCGGATCAGCCAGCGCTGCAATTGCTCACGCTCTTCCTGGGCCAGTTTTTCAACCAATCCCTCAAGCGGCTTGAGGGTCAGCAGGTCATCAATACCATGCAGCAAGTCAGCCCATGGCATCCGAAATGCCTGACGCTCTTCTTCATCGAACAGTGCGGCAAAACTGATGCCGGTATACAGACTGCGCATCAGACGATATTGCTGATCGATATATTCCTGGCTCGACAGCTGACGCTCAGGCGGAAACGCTTCCAGCAGCTCGACCCAGGTACGTTCCAGTTGCTTGACTGAGAAGTGATGGACATTGAGCGCCATTTTGTCGCGCGCTTTTTCGTCCAGGAATGGCTGCCAGCCTCGGGTCAGAATCCAGCGGCTTAAGTCGAGTAATACACCGGTGTAACGGGCAGAATTGAGCAGCTTAAGGATCTCGTCCCGTTGCGGCAGAGCCTGCTGCAACTGTTTGAGTTCGCTTATCAGGAACTTGCGTGCATCAAGCTTACGCAAAGCATAACCTTTATCTTCCAGCAGCTCCTCGAGGTAGTCGTATTGTTTGAGCCAGCTCAGCTCACCTTCCAGCCATTTTAATTCCTGGCGCAGGATAGCACTGGCACGGCGCGGCACAATCCCGCCGAACACTGCCAGCACCTGGCGAATAAAGCTGATCGCGTGGCTGATTTCATGCAGCGCCTCGACCGAGTCCCGTTCAGTGTAGATCTGTTCATGGTAATGCCAGTGCGATAACGCATGCTCGAGGGACTGGATAAAGCAGGTCTCAACCGTGTCTTGTGCCTGAGTGTTGACCAGGCTGAGCGGTTTAACTTCATCGCCCTGGTAGCCCGCGGCCAGACGGTAACCACGCGCCGCTTTACTCAGGTTGCCAAGGCGCATACCGCCCTGGTCACACAGCTGACGGGCCAGAGTAAACAGCGCATCGGTCTGACCGGATTTCAGCTCCAGTTCCACCTCACAAATCGGGTCTTCACTGTCACCGGCAATTACCAGCCCCTGGTCAAACGCCACTTCAATCTGGCTGCCATCCGGCATGCCGATCAACCATTGTTCGCGGTTAAAATTAGTGGAGAACAGAGCCACCAGTTGCGACTGCAACGTCGCAATATCACGATTCTCTGGCCAGATATCAGCAGGGTGAAGGGATAAATCGGGGTCATTGCTGTTATGTTCAGCGTTGTATTCTGGACGCTGGTGCAAACCGGCCACCACACGCCCGGCGGTTTTTACCGTTTGCACATACACATCATCAAAACGGCGGATACGAAGTCCAATATCGTGTTGACGCAACCAGTTGTCAGGCGAGTCAAAATAGGTGTTTCCTAACTCACGACAACGATGCTGAAGTACTTTGGTTTCAGAAATTTTTTCTAGTAAAACCTCTGAAAATTCTGGAGAAACAAAAAACTTCAGTTCTATCTCGGTTTCCATAGTTATACCTTTCGCAGCAGATAGCGACAGGATATTGCCTAATCGGCGACTGAGCAAGTGACAAATATCCGCCATCACATGATCTAAAACAGTTTAAATGCATAACTTAATGGGTTACCATGCGCGCCTTTATAGCCAACGTTCAACATTTCGCCATACAATGGTGTATGTTCTTTATAGGTTATAGCTATTAGGTTGAATGACCATGCCACTAAATACAATCATGGGGTTATTTGCAAAGTCCCCTATTAAGCCTTTGCAACGCCACGTCGTGTGTGTGAATGAATGCTGCTCTCATCTGGTCAACTTCTTCGAAGTTTGTGCGAAAGGTGACTGGGAGAAAGCCGGTGAAATCCGTGCACAGATTTCTCATCTTGAGAAAGAAGCTGATGTGTTAAAACGCGAAATTCGCCTTAAACTTCCTCGCGGTTTGTTTTTGCCTGTCGATCGTACCGACATGCTGGAGCTTTTGACTCAACAAGACAAACTGGCCAACCTTGCGAAGGACATCGCAGGCCGTGTCTACGGTCGTCAACTCCAAATTCCAGAGCCTCTTCAAGAAAACTTTATTGCTTACGTGCGCCGCTGTCTTGATGCTGCAAACCAGGCACAAAAGGTCATCAATGAGCTCGATGAGTTGTTGGAAACCGGCTTTAAAGGTCGTGAAGTCACGCTAGTGGCTGAAATGATCCACCAACTGGATGTGATTGAAGATGATACCGATGCCATGCAGATCCGTCTGCGTCAGCAACTGCTCGCGCTCGAATCTGGTATGAACCCTATCGATGTCATGTTCTTGTACAAAATCTTTGAATGGGTAGGCGGCATCGCCGACCAGGCTCAGCGTGTAGGCGCTCGTCTGGAACTGATGCTATCTCGTTCTTAAATCATAAAGTAAACACATAACTAAGAGCAGTATTCGAACACCATGGATTAGGCGTAGAGTATTTCCTCGCTGAAGGGGTCAACTCGTGCCTGAAAAGCGCGATTCGAATCCGCTCCGCTTGTTATAAACAACTAGGTATTACGATGGATATCCTTGCGAACTACGGCACTATCCTGATTATTGTTGCGGCGATCTTCGGTTTTTTAATGGCGATAGGTATTGGTGCAAATGACGTTGCGAATGCAATGGGCACCTCCGTTGGCTCCAAAGCGCTAACGGTAAAACAAGCCATCATTATCGCGATGATCTTTGAATTCGCCGGTGCGTACCTGGCGGGTGGTGAAGTGACCGAAACGATCCGTAAGGGCGTTATCGAAACTTCTCTGTTTGCCAGTCAGCCAGAAGTTCTGGTCTACGGCATGATGTCAGCACTGCTGGCCGCCGGTACCTGGCTGCTGCTTGCCTCGTACATGGGCTGGCCAGTATCCACCACCCACTCAATTATCGGTGCCATCATTGGTTTTGCCTGTGTGTCTGTGGGTACAGAAGCGGTTGACTGGCACTCAGTGCAAGGCATTGTCGGTAGCTGGATCATTACACCGATTATCGCCGGGGTGTTTGCTTATATTATTTTTGTCAGCGCCCAACGCCTGATTTTCGATACCGAAGATCCGCTGATTAATGCGAAACGTTTTGTGCCGGTATACATGTTTATCACTACTATGGTGATTGCACTGGTGACCATCAAAAAGGGCCTCAAACACGTTGGCCTGCACCTGACCGGCACTGAAGCCTGGTTATCTGCGGCGGCGGTTTCGGCTATCGTCATGGTCGGCGGCTATTTTTACATCAAGAAACGCTTTGCCAACCGTGATGACGACCATAGTTTTGCCGGCGTAGAGAGTATCTTCAGCGTTCTGATGGTTATCACTGCCTGTGCGATGGCATTCGCGCACGGCTCTAACGATGTCGCCAACGCGATTGGTCCGCTATCTGCGGTAGTCACCACCGTCACCAGCCTGGGTGAAGTGGGGGCGAAAAGCACGATTGCATGGTGGATTCTACCGCTGGGTGGTTTTGGTATCGTGGTGGGTCTGGCAACTCTGGGCCATAAAGTGATGGCAACTGTGGGAACAGGCATCACAGAACTGACTCCTAGCCGCGGCTTTGCCGCACAGCTGGCAACCGCTTCGACTGTGGTTCTGGCTTCAGGTACCGGCTTACCCATCTCAACCACTCAGACTCTGGTGGGTGCAGTTCTCGGGGTCGGTTTTGCCCGTGGTATCGCTGCTCTGAACCTGGGTGTGGTTCGCAACATTGTAGCATCTTGGATCGTAACGCTACCGGCAGGCGCCCTGCTGGCAGTCGTCTTCTTCTACGCGATTCAGGGCGTGTTCGGCTAAACGCCAGTCAGACGTTTGTAAGCGCTTTGTCATTATTGACTCAAACGCACAGAAAGGGAGGCTTTGCCTCCCTTCTTTGTTGCACCGCTTAATGAAAATTCTTACTATCGACAGTTAAACACAATGGCTACCCACGCCAAACTCGTCATAACAAGGGATTTACCGTGAAAAAACTGATCTGCATGGTGCTATTTTCCATGTTGGCCGCACCAACGTTTGCACAAGACCGCTATATCGCGGACAAACTATTTACCTACATGCATTCAGGTCCTAGTAACCAGTATCGAATTATCGGTAGTGTCGATGCCGGTGAGAAAGTGAAATTAGTTAGCCAGAATAAAGAGACTGAGTTCAGCCAAATCGTCGACGAGCGTGGACGTACCGGCTGGGTAGAAAGCCGCTTTATTACTCGTGATGTCAGTATGGCGGTTCGCCTGCCTCAGCTGGAAAAAGAGCTGACTGAAGTGAAAAGCAAGCTGGCTAACGCACGTCAGACCGCCGACAGTGAAAAAGCCGGCCTGGTCGATTCACTGGAAATTCGCAATAAACAAATTGCGGAGCTGGAAAAGAACTACAGCGACATCAGCAAACAGCTGACCACCTCGCAGAGCGAAGTCCGTGAACTGCGCGCCAAACTGGATACCCAGAAAGAAGACCTGCTGCTGAAGTACTTTATGTACGGTGGTGGTGTCGCTGGTATCGGCCTGCTGCTGGGTCTTATCCTGCCACACATTATTCCGCGCCGTAAACGCAACCCGGCTGGCTGGGCTTAAGTGCCAACATCATGAGATAAAAAACGGTCACTCTGCAGTGACCGTTTTTTTATCTTGACCGTGTATTTTTATACTGTTGGTATAGGCGCGCCATCAACCGCGCCAGTCGTACAGTGCCGGGATCTCTATGGGTTGCTGGCCAAACAGGATAATCGTGCTTTGCGGCTTAATCGCCACCAGCTGCACATTATCGAAAATCTTATCCCCTTCCTGATATTCCACCCCGTTAACTTTAATCCAGCGTTTAACCGCGTTACTGGCATAAACATGAGTCTGGAAGTTCATCGCCGGCAGATAACCACTGAACTCATTGCTGTGCTGAACCAGGGCAATCGCATCTTCGTCATGATGCTCGTTTTGCTGCGCTGCGGCTGTGTCGTCCTGCTGCAGAACCGATTCAACCCGTGCTGCCATCTGCGGCGATAACTGACTGAGGTCGAGTGAACGCAGCGCCTGCTGGTTCTGACGGTCCATCTCAGCCTCACTTTGCGCCGCAGTCAGACGACGACTATTGCTGGCAAGCGGAACCTGATTAGCAGCAGACGCTAAGGCAACCGGCACAGCCTCTGCCGGCTGATTGGCTCCTACGGACTCACTTGCCATCAGTTCGTCAGCGGCTGATTGGTCAAACTCGGGCACTTCAACTTCGCTGCGTGCCAGCGGACCGAAATCCGGATAATCAAGCTGTTCGACACTGGCTGGCACCTGGACCACACTTGGGCCGACATCCCCAAGCGCCGCGATTCGCGCCTGCTGATGCTGATAACTCTGCACCGCGACCACCACAGCAGTGACAATGCCCGGTACCAGCAGCCACAAAGCATGATACCAGCGAAAACCACGCTGCCGATGGGCGGTATCCGGCAACATCATCTGCGCGGCCTGGGCGCTGTATTGCTGATGGCTGGCCTCTGAGCGCTGTAGCGCTTTCATCACTTGTGACATTACTGCGCCTCCATCAGCCGCGGCCCGTCCTGCTGCGTCATCAAATCAAGCTGACGCAGAGTCTGTCGTCCGGCAATCCCGTCCACCTGCATATTTTGCCAGCGCTGAAATACTTCCACTTTGCGTTTTACCTCTTTATCAAACAGTACCACATTGCGGCGCTGCGGCTCGCCGAGCAGGCGAGATAACTTCTGGTCCAGTAAGGTGATATCATCGCCGCGCATCCCGCTGCGCAGCGTCTGATAGAAAGACGGCTGCCACACCACCCGATATTCGCCCTGCCACAGCGGCTCAATCCATTTGCGATCCAGGCGCACGCGCTGCTGATTGATAAGCAGATCAACCTGCTGGCCCTGCAGATGATACAGCACGGCATAAGTGCGCAAACCGCGCAGACTTAAGGTCAGCACCACCGGCAAATCGAGCTGCTCCAGAGTGCTCCAGTCGCCCATATTCTGCTCACATTCCAGTAGTGAAGACGCCGAGCGTTGACAGAAACTTTCGATCACCGATGCTTCATAACCCCACACTGCGTATAACGCTCTCACCGCCTGCTCACGGTCTGTGGACTGGCGTAACGCATCTTCAACTGTCTGTGGAAAAACGGCCTGCTGAGCGGCCTCAGCAGGTGCCGGTAACGGCCACTGCTGCTCTATCTGCTGGCTAATCAGTGGCGGCAGCCAGTAAGCAATCGCGGCCGCGGCCCCGATACCGACCAGAGCTGACATCACACCAGCGAGAGGGAAACGGCGCGCCTGAGGTGCACTCTGCGGCTGGTAAACGGTCGACTGGAAACTCATCACCTGGGTACAGGCCTGTTTGACCCGCTCCAGATTGATATTGCGCTCGCCAGCCTGGTAGGCATTCTTTAATGCCGCATCGCAGGCGAGGTTAATCAGACGCGGAATACCATGGGTTTGCTGGGCTATCCATTTCGCCCCGCGCGCAGAAAACAGATTACCGTCCCCTCCGGCCTGCTGGAGGCGAAAACGAATGTAGTGCGCCGTTTCACTCTCATCGAGTGGCAGCAGATGATAGCGCCCGGTGATACGCTGCGCGAGCTGGCGCAACTGCGGCAGTTGCAATTTAAACTGCAGCTCTGGCTGGCCAATCAGCAGTACTTTAAGCAGCTTACGGCTCTCGGTCTCCAGGTTAGTGAGCAGGCGCAACTGCTCCAGCACATCCGGTGCCAGGTGCTGCGCCTCATCAATCACCAGCAGAACCTGAATGCCGTTGGCATATTCATTGAGCAGAAACTGATACAACACCTGGCTGAGCTGTTTCAGCGTCGCCTGAGCCGGATACTGAATAGCAAATTCATCACAAATGGCTTCCAGCAGTTCACGCTCTGAGAAGGTCGGGTTGAGAATAAATCCGGCCCGGGTATGGGCGGGTAAGCCGGCCAGAATCGCCTTCGCGACTGTGGTTTTACCCGTCCCCACTTCACCGGTCAGCATGGCAAAACCACCGCCATCCCCCAGCCCTGACTGCAGATGAGCCATGGCCTCTTTATGGCGCTGGCTGAGGTACAGATACCGAGAATTAGGCACGATGGAAAAAGGATGTTCGATCAGGCCAAAAAATTCTGGATACATGATGTCGTCTCTTTGAATGTGGTTAGGCGCAAAGTATCATTATGACTATGATTATCCAACGCAATAAACGTAAATATTGAGGTCTGGTGGTGCAAATTTATCTCGTTGGCGGCGCTGTCCGCGATCAGCTGCTTCAGCTTCCAGTATATGACAAAGACTGGGTGGTGGTGGGCAGCAGCCCGCAACAAATGCAACAAGCCGGGTTTCAGGCGGTCGGCAAAGACTTCCCGGTCTTTCTGCATCCGCGGACCAAACAAGAACATGCGCTGGCGCGTACCGAACGTAAAACCGGCCGCGGCTATACCGGTTTTGCCTGCCACTATGCGCCGGATGTGACGCTGGAAGAGGATCTGCAGCGCCGCGATCTGACCATCAATGCCATGGCTCAGGATACAGACGGCACCATCATTGATCCCTATGGCGGCCAGCGCGATATTGAGCAGCGCCTGCTGCGGCATGTCTCAGCGGCGTTTGTCGAGGATCCGCTGCGCGTGTTGCGCGTGGCTCGCTTTGCGGCCAAACTGGCTCACCTTGGTTTTCAGGTGGCGCCCGAGACACTGGCTTTGATGCAGACCATCAGCGCCAGCGGTGAGCTCACTCACCTGACTCCGGAGCGGGTGTGGCAGGAGTGGCATAAATCCCTGTCGACCCAAAGCCCGCAGGTCTTTCTTCAGGTACTGCGTGACTGCGGAGCTCTGGCTGTGGTACTGCCGGAACTCGATGCCCTGTTTGGCGTGCCGCAACCGGAAAAATGGCATCCGGAAATTGATACCGGTGTTCATACCCTGATGGTCGCCGAGCAGGCAGCACGTCTGTCAGAAGCGTTGCCGGTGCGCTTTGCCGCCCAGGTGCATGATTTGGGTAAAGGGGTGACACCACAAAAAGAGTGGCCGAGCCATAAGCTGCATTGTCACACCGGCCTGAAACTGATCGAGCAGTTATGTGCCCGGGTAAGGGTGCCGAACGACTACCGCGATCTGGCGCTGGCGGTATGTGCCCAGCACTCCAATGTCCATCGTGCCGCCGAGCTCAAAGCCGCGACTAAACTGAAAATTTTCAATCGTCTCGATGTCTGGCGTAAACCGGATCGCCTGGATGAGGTGTTGCTGTGCTGTGAAGCGGATCATCGCGGCCGTCTCGGACTGGAAGACAAACCGTATCCGCAGCGCGATATTTTACTGCGCGCCTATGTGGCCGCCAAAGCGGTGGATGTGCAGCAGGTGATTCGGGATGGCCATAAAGGGCCAGCAATTCGTGACGAACTGGATAAACGGCGGGTGATTGCAATTCAGAATGCCGGCTAACCAGCGTTAAGGTCAGCTCTGGTGTCGAGCGGTTGGTTAGAACGAGCTGCCGGCTTACTTGCTTATCCTACCGACGAATTGGTTTGTTATTCTACCGACGAACTGTTTTGTTATTCTGCCGAATAGCGTTCTTATTCCGCACAATCGCTCTCTTGTCTTGCTCTCAACCAAGAATAACCACCCCATACAACGCAAAAAGCCCCGCACTGCGGGGCTTTATTAAGCGTTTGAGCTCAGCTTAAGATTAAGCTTGGCCTTTCACTTCTTTCAGACCGTTGAAAGGAGCACGTTCACCCAGCGCTTCTTCGATACGGATCAGTTGGTTGTACTTAGCAACGCGGTCAGAACGGCTCATAGAACCAGTTTTGATTTGGCCTGCTGCAGTACCTACCGCCAGGTCAGCGATAGTGGCATCTTCAGTTTCACCGCTGCGGTGAGAGATAACGGCAGTGTAGCCTGCATCTTTAGCCATCTTGATAGCAGCCAGAGTTTCAGTCAGAGAACCGATCTGGTTGAACTTGATCAGGATAGAGTTCGCTACGCCTTTCTCGATACCTTCTTTTAGGATCTTAGTGTTAGTTACGAACAGATCGTCACCAACCAGCTGGATTTTGCCGCCCAGCAGTTCAGTTTGGAACTTGAAGCCGTCCCAGTCAGACTCGTCCAGACCGTCTTCGATAGAAACGATTGGGTATTCTGCAACCAGGCTTTCCAGGTACTTAGAGAACTCTTCTGAAGTGAAGGTTTTACCTTCGCCTTTCAGGTCGTAGATACCTTGTTCTTTGTTGTAGAACTCAGAAGCTGCACAGTCCATAGCCAGAGTCACGTCTTTACCCAGAACGTAGCCCGCTTGCTCAACCGCTTCTTTGATTGCTGCTAGTGCTGCTGCGTTAGACTCCAGGTTAGGAGCGAAACCGCCTTCATCACCAACTGCAGTGTTCAGACCTTTAGCTTTCAGTACTTTAGCCAGGTTGTGGAACACTTCAGCACCGATACGCAGTGCTTCTTTCAGAGTTTTCGCGCCAACTGGTTGAATCATGAATTCTTGGATATCAACGTTGTTGTCTGCGTGCTCACCACCGTTGATGATGTTCATCATAGGCAGAGGCATAGAGAATTGACCAGGAGTGCCGTTCAGTTCAGCGATGTGCTCGTACAGAGGCATGCCTTTCGCTGCAGCAGCTGCTTTCGCGTTCGCCAGAGAAACAGCCAGGATAGCGTTCGCACCGAAGTTAGATTTGTTTTCAGTGCCGTCCAGGTCGAT
Source organism: Vibrio ostreae (assembly GCF_019226825.1). Lineage (NCBI taxonomy): Bacteria > Pseudomonadati > Pseudomonadota > Gammaproteobacteria > Vibrionales > Vibrionaceae > Vibrio > Vibrio ostreae. The sequence goes on along the minus strand of NZ_CP076643.1, from coordinate 3,220,388 downwards.
CATCACTTGGTCGATAGCTGCTTGATCTTTAGCATCTTTACCAACTAGTGCGTCAGCGATTGCGCCGTTTACTGCGCCAACTGCTTTAAGAACGCCTTTACCCAGGAAACGAGATTTGTCGCCATCACGTAGCTCAAGAGCTTCACGAGAACCAGTAGATGCACCAGATGGAGCAGCTGCCATACCTACGAAACCGCCTTCCAGGTGTACTTCAGCTTCAACAGTTGGGTTACCACGTGAGTCGATGATTTCACGACCTAGAACTTTAACGATCTTAGACATTAATGTTTCCTCTCATTGAATTTAAATGTCAAAACTAAAAGGGTAGCCGCACAACTTACGCCGCTACCCGTATCCTTTTACTTCAATTCACCGCGCTGGAACTGACCTGCAGCTTTTACAAAGCCTTCAAACAATGGGTGACCATCGCGAGGCGTTGAGGTGAATTCTGGGTGGAACTGAGCCGCTACGAACCATGGGTGCGCCGGGTTCTCAATTACTTCTACCAGTTTCTTGTCCGCAGACAAGCCAGACACTTTCAGACCTGCTTTTTCAATTTGTGGACGAAGGTTGTTGTTCACTTCGTAACGGTGACGGTGACGTTCGTGAATCGTCGCGCTACCGTACATCTCGTACGCTTTAGAACCTTCCGCCAGGTGACACAGTTGTGAACCCAGACGCATCGTACCACCCAAATCTGACGCTTCAGTACGCTCTTCGACGTTACCTTCGCTGTCTACCCATTCAGTGATCAGGCCAACCACTGGGTATTTGGTGTCTTGGTTAAATTCGGTCGAGTGTGCACCTTCCATACCCGCAACGTTACGCGCGTATTCGATCAGTGCAACCTGCATACCCAGACAGATGCCCAGGTACGGAATTTCGTTTTCACGTGCGTACTGCGCCGCACGGATCTTGCCTTCAATACCACGGTCACCGAAACCACCTGGTACCAGGATAGCGTCAAGGCCTTCTAGGATCTCAACACCTTTGGTTTCGATGTCTTGTGAATCAACGTATTTGATGCTGACGCTCAGACGGTTCTTCAGGCCGGCATGCTTAAGCGCTTCGTTAACAGACTTGTACGCATCTGGCAGCTCAGTGTATTTACCTACCATACCGATGGTGACTTCGTCAGTCGGATTTGCTTCTTCGTAAATCACCTGTTCCCATTCAGACAGGTCAGCTTCCGGCGCATTGATACCGAAACGGTTACAAACCAGATCATCCAGCCCCTGAGCACGGATCAGCTGAGGGATCTTGTAGATCGAATCTACGTCCTTCATTGAGATAACGGCTTTTTCTGATACGTTACAGAACAGAGCAATCTTCTTACGCTCGTTGGCCGGGATCATGCGATCGCTGCGGCACACCAGAATGTCTGGCTGGATACCAATCGACAGAAGTTCTTTCACAGAGTGTTGGGTCGGCTTGGTTTTCACTTCGCCAGCCGCTGCCAGGTAAGGAACCAGAGTCAGGTGCATGAACATCGCGTGTTCACGACCCACTTCGATCGCCAGCTGACGGATCGCTTCCATGAATGGCAGCGATTCGATATCACCAACGGTACCGCCTACCTCGACGATCGCAACATCGTGGCCTTCAGAGCCGGCAATCACACGATCTTTAATCGCGTTAGTAATATGAGGGATAACCTGAATGGTTGCACCCAGGTAGTCGCCACGGCGTTCTTTACGAAGAACGTCGGCGTAAACACGACCTGCGGTGAAGTTATTGCGCTTGGTCATTTTGGTACGAATAAAACGTTCGTAGTGACCAAGGTCTAGGTCAGTTTCTGCGCCATCTTCCGTGACGAACACTTCACCGTGTTGAGTTGGGCTCATTGTGCCTGGGTCAACGTTGATGTAAGGGTCAAGCTTCATCATGGTCACTTTAAGACCACGAGCTTCTAAAATCGCCGCAAGGGATGCTGCCGCAATACCTTTACCTAGAGAGGATACAACCCCGCCAGTAACAAAAATATAATTTGTCGTCATGTTTAACCTGAAATTGGTTGAATGAGGGAAATGGATTTCTTCTGGACGGGACGAAACTATACCAGAACCCATTTATCGCCACAACGTGAAATCTATCACACTCAGTTTTTTATTTTTTGCTTCAAATCAAACTGACTGAACAGGATTTCGTTTCGTGGCAATTTCCTCGCTGTAAATTGACTGAATCATCGCCCGTCAGTCGTTTTTTCCTGCTTTTTTACTTCATCCCACATCGCGTCCAGCTCTTGCAGTGAACACTGTTGCAGCTGTTTCCCCTGCCCGGCCACCTGAGCTTCTACGCCCTTAAAACGGCGCACAAACTTATGGTTGGCTTTGCGCAGAGCCACTTCCGGATCCTTACCCAAATGGCGCACCAGATTGACGGTAGCAAACAGCAGATCGCCCAGCTCTTCTTCCACTTTCTGCTCATCAATATCGACATGCAGCGCTTCCGCCATCACTTCATCAATCTCTTCATGCACCTTGGCCACCACCGGACCGAGCGTCGGCCAGTCAAAGCCATATTTGGCGCATTTTTTCTGAATTTTATTGGCCTGAGACAGGGCCGGCAGCGATTGTGGTATTGAGTCTAGAATACTTTGCTCACTTTTGCCCGCCCGGGCTTTTTCCTGCGCTTTCTGCGCGTCCCAGTTGGCATTCAGCTCTTGTTCTGTCGTGAAGCGGGCATCGCCGAACACATGCGGATGGCGGCGGGTCAGCTTTTCGTTCACACCGTCCACCACGTCATGAAACTCAAACAAGCCCTGCTCTTTGGCGAGCTGGCTGTAAAAAATCACCTGAAACAGCAGATCGCCTAGCTCTTCTTTGAGGTTGGGCCAGTCCTGCTGGTGAATCGCATCCACCACTTCAAAAGTCTCTTCAATGGTGTGCGGCACAACACTGTCAAAAGTCTGTTCCTTATCCCACGGGCAGCCACTGTGCGGGTCGCGCAGGCTGGCCATGATACGTTCAAGCTGTTCGATTGGATGGCTCATATGAGGCATTTCCTTGATAAAATATTTTCCTGATCAACGATTTCCTTGACCAACTATTTCCCTGACCAAATAATAAAGGCGAGCAGCATCACCACTCGCCTTCAATGTCTGAAACTGATTTATCTCATCAGCCTGTTAGCCGAGGCGTTTCACCAGCATCACATCTTTGATCTGTTCAATCCGCTTCGAGACCCGATCCAGCACTTCAACACTGTTCAGTTCGAGCTCAAAGTCCATCACCACCATCTGACGCTTGTAATCGCTGCGGCTTTTCATGGTGGTCACTTTCACTTTCTCGTTGGTCAGCAAGGTCGTGATGTCTTTCAAAAGACCGCTGCGCTCCATCGCTTCGACGCGCAGAGTTAGGTAATAAGTGCCGACAAAGCCGCGCCCCCATACCGTATCTATGATGCGCTCCGGGGCGTGATGGCTGAGCTCTTCGAGCTGCTCACAATCACTGCGGTGCACGGAAATACCGCGCCCCTGGGTGATATATCCCTTGATGACATCGCCCGGGATCGGCTGACAGCACCGCGCCAGATGGGTCATCAGGTTATCGACCCCTTCCACCACGACGGCATCTTTATGCGGGCGATGGTGAGCGTGAGCGACTTTGCTTTCCCCAACCTGCAGTTTTTCCAGCGCCAGCTTGTCTTCTTCTTCCGCGGTCGGTTTGTTTACCAGCGCATTAATGTGGTTAACAATCTGGTTAATCCGCAGGTCACCGCTGCCAACCCCGACGTACAGCTCATCCGCCGTGTTGACGTTAAAACGTTTCAGCGCATAGGCTTCAGCATCTTTTAAGGTCGCACCGATCTTGGCCAGTTCGGTCTCGAGGATCTCGCGCCCGGCTTCGAGGTTCTTCTCGCGGCTCTGCTTACGGAACCAGGCGTTGATCTTCGCCCGCGCTCGGCCGGAGTGGACAAAGCCCAGTGACGGGTTCAGCCAGTCACGGGACGGGTTCGGCTCTTTGGCCGTGATGATTTCCACCTGATCGCCCATGTGCAGTTTATGGGTAAACGGCACAATACGACCGGCCACTTTGGCACCGATGCAGCGATGGCCCACTTCCGAGTGAATGTGGTAAGCAAAATCGAGCGGAGTGGCTCCCATCGGCAGATCGACCACATCACCACGCGGAGTAAAGGCGTACACGCGATCATCAAACACCTGACTGCGCAGTTCATCCAGCATTTCACCGGAATCGGACATCTCTTCCTGCCAGTCAAGCAGCTTACGCAGCCAGGTGATTTTCTCATCGTAGCCGCTGCGACCACCGCCGCTGCCTTCTTTGTATTTCCAGTGTGCCGCCACGCCAAGCTCTGACTCTTCGTGCATCTGCTTGGTACGGATCTGGATTTCGATGGTTTTGCCTTCCGGGCCCAGAATCACCGTGTGGATCGACTGGTAGCCATTCGGTTTCGGGTTGGCGACATAGTCATCAAACTCGCTCGGCAGGTGTTTGTATTTAGTGTGCACCACGCCCAGTGCGGCGTAGCAGTCCTGCAGTTTGTCGGCGATGATGCGCACCGCGCGTACATCAAACAGTTCATCAAACGCCAGGTTTTTCTTCTGCATCTTGCGCCAGATGCTGTAGATATGTTTAGGACGACCGCTCACTTCGGCGTTGATGCTGGACGCTTTCATCTCCTGACGCAGGTCATCAACGAAATCACGGATATACTGCTCACGCACGATGCGGCGCTCAGAAAGCTGTTTCGCAATCTGCTTATAGGTATCCGGTTGCTGGTAGCGGAAAGCGTAGTCTTCAATTTCCCACTTCAGCTGACCGATACCCAACCGGTTGGCCAGCGGTGCGTAGATATTGGCACACTCTTTTTGCGGCGGTGCGGCGCACCTCGTCCGGCTGATCTTTCACTTCCCGCAGGTTGCAGATACGTTCAGCCAGCTTGATGACCACGCAGCGGAAGTCATCCACCATAGCCAGCAACATGCGCCGCACGTTATCGACCTGGGCCGAAGCCTCACTGCCTTGCATGGTGATATTGAGCTGGCCAATCGCCGCCATCTCTTCCACACCGTGAATCAGCTTGACGATCTCTTTACCGGCATGCTCTTCCAGCTCTTCGCGATCCAGTAAGCCGCTGGTCGCGATAGGGAATAACAGAGCCGCTATCAGCGTCGGTCGGTCCATCGACAGCGTGCTCAGTATTTCGATCATTTCGCGACCACGCCACAACAGCAGATGCCCGCGCGGATTACCCACCAGCAGGTGTTCGCACTGGCGATACACTTCGGTCAGTCTGGCCGCTGTTTTGGGCTCTTGTTGTAAACTAGAAATCCATTTTTCTAGCTCAAACTGTTCGTCTGGGTTTAAGTGTGCGCTACGTACCGCAACCATGAGATTATCCTAATAGTTATATTTTGTGGTCGGGTGTTCTGACGCTATTGCAAGAACACCACTTACCGATTTTTTACAAACAAAGCCATGGATTCGAGGTGACTGGTATGCGGAAACATATCCAGCATGCCCAGTTTAACCAACTGGTATCCCTGACTCAGCAAGCTTTGACTGTCACGAGCAAGCGTAGCAGGATTACACGAGACGTAAACCACACGCTGGGCGCCAAGTCGGGCCAACTGTTCGACAATGCCGGCAGCCCCCGCTCGTGCCGGGTCGAGCAGTACTTTAGCAAATTTTTCCCCTGCCCACGCCTCATTCGTCATATCTTGTTCCAAATTAGCCTGATAAAAGTCAGTATTACTAATCTGGTTGCGTGCGGCATTACTCTGCGCATGACGCACCATATCATCCACACCTTCAACCCCGACCACTTCTTTGGCAAGCTTGGCCAGCGGCAGGCTGAAGTTGCCCAGACCACAGAACAGATCCAGCACCCGGTCTTGCGGCTGCACATCCAGCCAGCTCAGCGCCTGCTTGACCATCGCCTGGTTAACCTGCTGGTTGACCTGAATAAAATGACTCGGTAAGAACGGAATCGTCACCCCGGCTTCGAGATATTCAGCCTCAGGGCCGCAGATCAATTTCAGCTCATCACTGGCCGGCATCAGATACAGGGTCAGAGCGTGCTGCTCGGCAAAGCCGCTCAACGCAGCCATATCGGCCTTCGCCAGTGGCGCAAGATGACGCAGCACCAGCACGCGGGTGTTGTCACCTTTCACCAGTTCAACGTGACCGAGCTGATCCGGGCGGGCAAAATCACTCAACAGGGTTTTCAGTTCAGGCAGCAGAGCATTCAGGCTCGGCTCAAGCACTGCACAGTCAGTGACAGTGACAATATTTTTGCTCTGTTTGCGGCGGAAACCAAACTGCAGCTGGGAGGACTTTTTATCCCACAGCAGGCTGAGGCGCGCACGGCGGCGGTAGCCCTGATCATCACAACAAACCGGCGCGGAGAGTGCAAGGGTCTGACCGGCAAACTTTGCCATCAGTTGACTCAGCGCTTGCTGTTTATGTTCAATTTGCGCGCTGTGCGCCAGATGCTGCAAATCGCAGCCGCCGCATTCGCCATAGTGCGGGCAGAAAGGCTCCACCCGCTCACCACTCGGTTTAAGCACTTTAATCAGCTTGGCCCGGGCAAATTTACTTTTGCTCTCCGTGAGCTGCATCAGCACCTCTTCCCCCGGCAAAGCCCCGTCGATAAACACCGGCTTGTTATCCTGAAAAGCGATCCCTGCGCCCTGGTGATCCAGCTTAGTCACACTGACCGCCTGATGTTTCTGATTAAGTGTGGTCTTTTTCTTCGGTTGGAAAAAACGTGCCATGCTCTGTGCCCAAGTGTGATTTATAAGAAGGTTTTTACCCCGGAATCACTATTCTGCCCGGGGAAGATTGTCGAAGCTGCCGTACTTGAATTAAGCTAACCGCTATTCTGAAAAATCCGCCAATCATGTTTGCCGGGTATTTTCCCATATCCACACCACGATGTTTAGACAATAATGACCAGATATGGCTTACGTGCGCGCGTAATTACTCTTACTTTAGCCCCGACGCTGATAATCGGGCTGCTGCTCAGCGCATTATTCTCCTTTAACCGTTATCACGATTTGGAGACCCAGGTACAAAATGCCGGTGCCAGCATCATCGAACCGCTGGCGATCGCCAGTGAAGAGGCGCTGAAAAACCAGAGCCGCGAATCGGTGCGCCGCATCATCAGCTATGCCCATCGCAAAAACTCTAAGTTTGTGCGCAGTATTGCCGTGTTTGATGCCCGGCATGAACTGTTTGTCACCTCCAACTTTCATCCCAATTTCGAAGCACTGATGTATCCGAAAAATGAACCGATCCCGGTGCTGAGCAGTGCGGAACTGGACGACAACACCCTGATCCTGCGAACGCCGATTCTGGCCGAAAGCCGCCTGGTGGAAGATTCGCTCAACGCCCAGTCCACACCAGTGCTTGGCTATATCGCGATTGAGCTCGATCTCTCCTCATTGCGACTGCAGCAGTATCAGGAAATTTTTTCGGCCTGTCTGGTGCTGATCATGGGCCTGATCCTGTCCGGAGTATTCGCATTCCGCCTGATGCATGACGTCACCCGGCCAATCACGCATATGAAAAACATGGTCGACCGTATCCGCCGCGGTCACCTCGATGTGCGGATTGAAGGCACCATGCACGGCGAACTCGATTCGCTGAAAAAAGGCATCAACGCGATGGCCGTGTCGCTGTCGGAATACCATGTCGAGATGCAGCACAGTATCGACCAGGCAACGTCGGACCTGCGCGAAACCCTGGAGCAGCTCGAAATCCAGAACGTCGAACTGGATATCGCCAAAAAACGCGCCCAGGAAGCGGCGCGGGTCAAGTCTGAGTTCCTGGCCAATATGTCCCATGAACTGCGTACCCCGCTCAACGGCGTGATCGGCTTTACCCGTCAGATGCTGAAAACCCAGCTCACCAACAGCCAGGCTGACTACTTGCAAACGATTGAGAAATCGGCCAACAACCTGCTGAAAATCATCAACGACATTCTCGACTTCTCCAAACTGGAAGCCGGTAAACTGGCCCTGGAGAACATTCCGTTCGAGTTCCAGGAAACTCTGGAAGAAGTGGTCAACCTGCAGGCCACCAGCGCCCATGAAAAAGGGCTGGAAATCACCCTCAAAGTAGATCCTAAGATCCCGGCCGGTCTGGTCGGTGACCCGCTGCGGATCCAGCAGGTCCTGACCAACCTGGTCGGTAACTCCATCAAATTTACCGAGCGCGGCAATATCGATATCAGCGTCGAGATGCGCTCTCAGCGTGACGATCTGGTCGAGCTGCAGTTTATGGTGCGCGATACCGGTATCGGTATTTCCGAGCGCCAGCAGGCCCAGCTGTTCCAGGCGTTCAGTCAGGCTGACGCCAGCATTTCACGTCGTTATGGCGGTACCGGCCTGGGGCTGGTCATCACCCAGAAGCTGGTCAGCCAGATGGGCGGCGAGATCAGTCTCACCAGTCGTCTGCACCAGGGGTCCACCTTCTGGTTCACCCTGCGCCTGCACATCACGGATATGCCGATGAGCGACTGGCTGGATCCGCAAGTGCTGAGCACCAAACAGCTGCTGCTGGTCGAGCCGAACATGCAGGCCGCCTCGATTGTGCAGCAACAACTGGTTCAGGCCGGGGTTGCGGTGACCTACCGCTCAGCCATGCCGGAAGAGTCGGATCATTTCGATTATGTCCTGCTCAACCTGTCACCAAGCACAGAGACCAATCTGGAACTGGTTCATCAGTGGGTACAACGTGCCACGGCGATGACGTCCCACGTGATCATAGGGACACCGAGTACCGAGCTGGCGCTGGCCGATCAACTGATGAAGCAGTATCCGGTGCAATGTATTACCAAGCCGCTGTCGCGTAAGAAACTGCTGCAGACCCTGATTGCCCATCAGCCTGCCGTCATTGAAGCACCGCTGCCATTGCCGGTAGTGCATGAAGACAAGCTGCCGCTGACCGTGATGGCGGTCGATGATAACCCGGCCAACCTGAAACTGATCACCGCCCTGCTGCAGGAGCGGGTCGACAGTGTGGTCGCCTGTGATAATGGCCAGAGTGCCATTGACCAGGCGCGCCAGCGTCATTTCGATATTATCCTGATGGACATTCAGATGCCGCACATGGACGGGGTCACCGCGTGTAAAGAGATCAAAAAAATTGAGCTCAACCAGACCACACCTGTCATCGCAGTCACAGCGCATGCCATGCCTGGTGAGCGTGATCGCCTGCTCAAAGCGGGCATGGACGACTACCTGACCAAACCAATTGAGGAACATATCCTGCAGCAGGTGCTGGTGCACTGGAGCCCGGATTCACTGCTGCAAAACGTACATAAGCTCGATCTGCCGGATCCGACGGCGTTTGAACAGGTGACTCAGCCTGCCACAGGCGAACCGCAGCACAATAACATCATTGTCGACTGGCAGGCCGCGCTCAAACAAGCCGCCAACAAAGAAGATCTGGCGCGTGAGATGTTAGGCATGCTGGTTGACTCGATTCCGGAAATCAACCAGGTGATCGATATGGCGTTGCAGGATGACGAGTACCCGATTGCCGACCTGTTGCATCACGTGCACAAACTGCACGGCAGTTGCTCCTACAGCGGCGTGCCACGCCTCAAGAAAGTATGTGCGACGCTGGAACAGACTCTGCGCTCCGGTGCCAGCATCAGTGACGTCGAACCCGAGCTGTTCGAGTTGCAGGACGAGATGGAAAAAGTGATTGTCACTGCCCAGCCGTATCTGCAGCAGGGCTAACAAATAAAAAGAGGTGCCACAAAGGCACCTCTTTTTATTCACCGCTCAGCCGCGTTCAGCTCAGGATTCAAGAATAACGGTCGCCACCGCGTAATGACGTTCATCAGAAATCGACAGATGCAGCGCGGTGACACCTGCGCCTGCAGCCAGCTCGGCGGCTTTACCCTGCAGGCTCAGCACAGGTTTACCCAGCTCATCATTACTGATGATGAAATCCTGAAAACTGACCCCGCCAGCAATCCCGGTACCGAGCGCTTTTGATGCGGCTTCTTTGGCGGCAAAACGCTTAGCGAGAAAACGGCTCTGCTGTTTGCGCGCCGCGAACAACGCCAGCTCCTGCGGCGTCAGAATGCGCGCCGCAAATGCCGTCCCGCTGCGGGCCAACACCTGCTCGATGCGCGCGATTTCCGCAATATCCGTCCCTAAACCAACAATCATGCTAAATACCGGAATTAACGGCGTGCCGCTTCCATCACGGCTTTCATATCCGCGACAGCTTTTGCCAGGCCATCAAACACCGCACGCCCGATGATCGAGTGACCGATGTTGAGTTCATAAATTTCCGGGATCGCAGCGATCGCGGCTACGTTGTGGTAAGTCAGACCGTGACCGGCATTCACCGTGATGCCCTGATCGGCAGCATAGCTCGCTGCTGCTGCGATTTTCTTCAGTTCACTCTGCTGCTCAGCTTCGTTTTCAGCATCGGCATAATGGCCGGTGTGCAGCTCGATAAACGGCGCGCCACAGGCTTTTGCGGCATCAATCTGTTCGCGATCAGCATCGATAAACAGCGACACTTTAATTCCTGCCTGGCTCAACTTGTGAGTCGCGGCTTTAACTTTTTCCAGCTGACCCACAACGTTCAGGCCACCTTCTGTGGTCAGTTCTTCCCGCTTCTCCGGCACCAGACAGACAAACTCCGGCTGGGTTTGCAACGCAATTTCAACCATTTCATCTGTGACGGCCATCTCCAGGTTCATACGGGTCTGAATCGTTTCACGCAGAATGCGTACATCACGGTCAAGGATATGGCGACGATCTTCTCGCAGGTGAATGGTGATGCCATCAGCGCCAGCGCGCTCTGCGATCTCGGCGGCATGGACAGGATCCGGATACTTGGTGCCGCGCGCGTTACGCAAAGTGGCCACGTGGTCGATATTCACACCTAAAAGAATTGAGCTCATTTTCCTATACTCCGTGCTCTGGGTTGAAGGACTTGCCGAAACAACTCCCGGCTTTTTAAAGGTTTGCCGCCAAGATACGGCTTTAAGGCAATGCGTGTAAAGCGTTTTGCCGCCTGCAGCTGCTCTTTGGTGGTAAAGCGCCGTTCACTGATGGCAATCAGCTCATTACCGGCAAAAGTCAGATTATCGCGCCGCACCGAAGCAATAAAGCCTTTTTGCTCACGATAACGATAAGTCATATCTGGGTCGACCGGCTCACCGCTACCGGCGCAATGCAGGAAATCGACGCCGTAGCCCATATTGGACAACAAGGCGAGTTCAAAGCGGCGCAGCGCCGGCTCGGGATTGTCACTCTGTGCCAGCTCAGTCAGGACCAGTAGATAGTCATGAAACAGGCCGGGAAACGGCACTTCCGGCGCCAATACTCGCCCGATCAGCTCGTTAACATACATGGCTGAATAGAGATGGATACCATGCAGCGGCAGGCCAAGACTGATGGCTTCGGCCTGGCGCAGGGTTTTCATCGAGCTGTTGCCGGACCATTTGAGCAGTAAGGGAGTAAACGGCTGCAGCGCACCTTTTAGATTGGAACGTTTGCTGCGCGCGCCTTTGGCGATCAGGGTCAGGCGACCATATTCTTCGCTGAACACATCCAGAATCAGGCTCGACTCACTGTAAGGACGTCGATGAAGGACAAAACAGCGTTGTAAACCCTCTGACATTGGTGGTCAACCCTCTGAAAGCGCGAACAGATGCGCGGGAGCTTATGAATAAGACGGGATAAGAGCACACTGGCTCCCAAAGGAGCCAGTGCAGAAACGATTACAGGTCGTCGATGTAACCGAGTGAACGCAGCGCACGTTCATCGTCGGCCCAGCCGGATTTGACTTTCACCCAGGTTTCCAGATACACCTTACGTCCGAACAGCTCTTCCATATCGAGGCGGGCTTCACGGCCGATGGTTTTGATCTTTTCACCCTTGTTACCAATCACCATTTTCTTCTGACCGATACGTTCGACCAGGATCAGGGCGTTGATATGGAAACCGTCGTTGTCCGGGTTGTAATCGAAACGTTCGATTTCCACCGTGACCGAATACGGCAGTTCGTCACCGGTAAAGCGCATCAGTTTCTCACGAATGATCTCTGATGCCATGAAACGCTGTGAACGGTCGGTCACATACTCTTCCGGGAAGTGGTGCACCGCTTTTGGCAGGTGCGCGCGCACATGTTTGCGCAGCACATCAATGTTTTTACTGTGCTTAGCCGAAATCGGCACCACATCAACAAAATCCATCAGCTTAGACAGCTCCTGCATGTGCAGCATCACTTCATTACGGTCTTTGACGTTATCGACTTTATTGACACACAGCACCACTGGGAAATTAGCATTTCTCAGCTTGGTCAGTACCATTTCGTCATCGTCAGTCCAGTGCGTCCCTTCCACCACAAACAGCACCAGGTTCACGTCACTCAGTGAGCTGCTGGCAGCACGGTTCATCAGGCGGTTGATGGCGCGTTTCTCTTCGATGTGCAGCCCCGGCGTGTCAACGAAAATCGCCTGGTAGTCACCTTCCGTCTCAACACCCATGATACGGTGACGCGTCGTCTGCGGCTTACGCGACGTGATAGAAATCTTCTGGCCCAGCAGGTTATTCAGCAGGGTCGATTTGCCCACGTTCGGGCGGCCAACGATGGCGATAAAGCCACAGTGTTGGTTGTCTGGTGAACTGGTTGGCTCACCACTGGATGCGAAGAACGCATCAATATCAAATTCTTGCTCAGCCATTGCTTAATTGCTCTAGTGCCGTTTCCGCAGCCGCTTGTTCTGCCTTGCGGCGGCTGGTTCCTTTACCGATCACAGGCTGTCCGATGCCTGCTACGTCACACGCCACAGTAAACTCCTGGTTGTGTGCTTCACCTTTAATATTAGTCACTGTGTAGACAGGCAGCGGTTTTCTTCTGCCCTGCAGGAACTCTTGCAGACGCGTTTTCGGGTCTTTCTGTGAAACCCCCGGTTTGATGGCGTCCAGGCGCGACTGATACCAGCTCAGCACAATACCGCGCACAACTTCGATATCACTATCGAGGTAAATCGCGCCTATGATGGCTTCTACGGCATCGGCCAGAATTGAATCACGACGGAAACCGCCACTCTTCAACTCGCCTGGACCTAATTTTAAGTAATCTCCTAAGTCGAATTCACGACCCAGTTCTGCCAGCGTATTACCACGCACCAGAGTGGCACGCATACGGCTCATGTCGCCTTCGTTTACTTTCGGGAAACGATGGTAAAGATCGTCAGCAATGACAAAACTTAAAATTGAATCGCCCAGAAACTCAAGACGTTCATTGTGTTTACCGTTGGCGCTGCGGTGAGTCAGCGCCAGGGCGATAAACTCGGGATCATTAAACTGATACCCGAGCTTAGTTTCTAATCTACTAATTGGAGAATTCATGCTCTCTCGATGTGTTGTGGCCGGCGCGCGCCGACCTAGTTAATAGCTCCGATGCGATTAAAACGCACACCGGTTGGGATCCACGCTGGTAATACACTGTCAGCTGAGCGTTCGAACTCAAAACTGATCCAGATTGCCACCGCTTTACCGACTAAGTTCTGCTCTGGCACAAAGCCCCAGTAACGGCTGTCAGCACTGTTGTCACGGTTATCACCCATAACAAAATAGTGCCCCTGCGGAACCACCCACTCATTCACGCCGTGACGCGGTTCATATTCGTTGACGTTATCAATGCGCAGCGGGTTAATCAGAATGTTGTGCTGTACGTCACCCAACTGCTCGTCGAGCTTGATCAGCGGTACATTATTCTGAATAAATTCACTTTCCACCACGTTCGACAACTTGACCGGCTTACATTGCGACTGACCCTGCGGCTGGATACACACCTCTTTGGTGCTGCTGTAACGTACCGTATCGCCCGGCATACCAACCACACGCTTGATGTAATCAATGCTCGGATTTTTCGGATATTTAAATACCACCACATCGCCACGCTCTGGTTTGCCGGTTTCCAGCAGCTGAGTACGCCAGACCGGATCTTTCAGGCCGTAGGCATACTTCTCAACCAGGATAAAATCGCCGACCAGCAGGGTTGGCATCATAGAACCGGACGGGATCTGAAACGGTTCAAAAATAAATGAGCGCAACACCAAGACAAAAGCGATAACCGGGAAGATAGAAACCGAGTTCTCTACCCACCATGGCTGCGGATGGATTTTGGCAGTCAGACTGGCATCAATACCATTGGTTTCACTTTGCAGCTGCGCCACTTTCGCGTGCCGTTTCTTCGCCCATAGCCACTTCTCCAGTGCCCAGATGACACCGGTCACAAGCGTGACGATGACCAGAATGAGTGAAAATGTATTCGCCATTGACTTCCCTTATCTAAAAAATACGAAAGTGAAAGAGCCGGGACCCTTTCACTTGAGAGTTAATGCAATCTACCAGACATCCCCTGACGAGGTTTAGTCTTTGCCAACGTGCAGAATGGCCAGGAACGCTTCTTGCGGCAGCTCAACGTTACCGATTTGCTTCATGCGTTTCTTACCTTCTTTCTGTTTCTTCAACAGCTTCTTCTTACGACTCACGTCACCACCGTAACACTTCGCCAGTACGTTCTTACGTAGCTGTTTCACGGTTGAACGGGCGATGATGTGGTTACCGATCGCTGCCTGAATCGCGATATCAAACATCTGGCGCGGAATGAACTCTTTCATCTTCTCAACCAGCAGACGACCACGGGTCTGGGACTGATCTTTGTGAGTGATGATCGCCAGCGCGTCTACTTTGTCGCCGTTGAGCAACACGTCAACCCGAACCATGCTTGACGCTTCAAAGCGCTGGAAGCCGTAATCCAGAGACGCATAACCGCGCGAAGTCGATTTCAGACGATCGAAGAAGTCCAGGACCACTTCAGCCATAGGGACATCGTAAGTCAGGGCGACCTGATTACCGTGATACACCATGTCGACCTGTGTACCGCGTTTTTCCACACACAGGGTAATCACGTTACCCAGGTATTCTGTCGGTACCAGGATGTTACAACGGGCAATCGGCTCACGAATTTCTTCGATATCATTGATAGCAGGCAGTTTCGCCGGGCTGTCAACGTACATGATCTCGTTGTCGGTTTTCAGTACTTCATACACTACCGTCGGTGCGGTGGTGATCAGATCCAGATCGTACTCGCGCTCAAGACGCTCCTGGATGATCTCCATGTGCAGCATACCAAGGAAGCCACAACGGAAACCAAAGCCCAGTGCCGCAGACGTTTCTGGCTCGTAGAACAGTGACGCGTCATTCAGGCTCAGTTTGCCCAGCGCATCACGAAATGCTTCATAATCATCAGAAGATACCGGGAACAGACCCGCGTAAACCTGAGGTTTGACTTTCTTAAAGCCTGGCAGGGCTTTTTCACAGCCGTTTTTGGCCAGCGTCAGCGTATCACCGACTGGCGCGCCGAGGATGTCTTTAATACCGCACACCACCCAGCCCACTTCACCGGTTTCCAGTTCAGTGCCGTCGACTTGTTTGGGAGTAAAGATCCCGAGACGGTCAACGCCCCATACCTGGCCGGTACTCATCACTTTGATCTTGTCGTTTTTCTTCAGCTTGCCGTTTTTAATCCGGACCAGAGAAACCACGCCCAGGTAGTTATCGAACCAGGAGTCAATGATCAAAGCTTGCAGTGGTGCATCCGGGTCGCCGACTGGCGCCGGAATATCAGAGACGATTTTTTCCAGCACATCGTCAACGCCGAGGCCGGTTTTGGCCGAACAGCGCACCGCATCGATAGCATCGATACCGACGATGTCTTCAATCTCTTCGGCTACACGCTCAGGCTCTGCCGCCGGCAGGTCGATTTTGTTCAGGATGGGGACAACTTCCAGATCCATCTCAATCGCGGTGTAACAGTTAGCCAGAGTCTGGGCTTCGACACCCTGACCGGCATCGACCACCAGCAGCGCACCTTCACAGGCGGCCAGTGAACGCGAGACTTCATACGAGAAGTCAACGTGCCCCGGAGTGTCGATAAAGTTCAGTTGATAGGTTTCGCCATCTTTTGCTTTGTAGTCGAGAGTCACACTCTGCGCTTTGATGGTGATGCCACGCTCACGTTCAAGGTCCATGGAATCCAGAACTTGCTCGGCCATTTCACGGTCGGTTAATCCACCACACACTTGGATCAAACGGTCAGACAGGGTCGATTTGCCATGGTCAATGTGGGCGATAATCGAAAAGTTACGAATGTGCTTCATAGGTTTGGGATGACTAAACTCTTTGCAAATTAGGACATAAGAAATACCGCAGCTGGCGGCATTTCATTCAAGTTGGCCGATTCTACCCAATTTCGTTGGGGTTCGCATCATAAATTGGGATGAGATGAACGCGAGCCCGGCAGGCTAAGTCAGGTATAGTCGCAAGCCAGCCAAGCAAAGTGATCCCCGCTGAGGCAAGGTTGTGAACAGACCAAGGTTGTTTACGGACCAAGGTCGCTGGCCGGCCAAAAGCAGCTAACCGACCCCAAATTGCTAACCGACCCAAAATTGCTAACCGACTAAGCAATCGGCTCGCCCAGAATCCGGACCAAGATCACTTCCTGCGCACTGCGCCGTTCCAGATTCACCGACCAGCGCTTGGCAAGAGCAATCCCAACACCGATAAACAGTGCCGAGCAGGCAATCGTCACGCCTTCTCCCGCACCGAGCGCAGGCGCCAGCCAGGCATCACCAAGCCAGGCACCCAGGATCATCATGACCAGAGGCAGCAGATAAACCAGTGCCGCCGACTGAAGCAGACTTTTTTCCGGAAAACCGATTTCCACCACCTGACCCGGTGTGACTTTTTGCTCGGTATCGAGCTGCCACAACAGCGACTTTTTGCCAACCGCTTTGGACACAATTCCCGTGCCGCAGCTTTTGGCTGACGCGCAGCTGCTGCAACTGGTTTTTTGTTCACAACTGAGCGCAATGTGGTAGCCATTTCGCTGGCTGTGCACATCGGTCACGGTAGCAAGTGCGGTCATCATGGTTTGGCTTCCTCATGGGCCTTAAAGGTCACAGACTGCGCAATACGCTTGGCAGTATCCGGCGGGATATCACCCACAACCGAAATTTCGTTGTTACCTTTCACAAAACTGTGCAGTGTGCGCCGGCCCTGACGAACCAATTGTCCCTTGAGGGAGAAGTTGTCACTGTCCGAGACGTACACCGAGAAGCTGAACAGACCATCTGAGAACATCTGGCTTTCCACGACCCGCTCGGTAATGGCCATGCGGTAGCGGTTAAGCTCGAGAGGTTTAAACCCTTCCGGTGTCCAGCCAACAGACCAGAAAGTATCCTCAATGTTACCTTTCGGCAGCGACAGCACTTCAGGTAACTGCACCTTATTCAGGCCGGACATCATCTCCACCAACTGGTCGCTGATAGAATAAGAAATCGTGCGGTACTGTTCCAGTACTTCTCCGTCACGATCGACCAAATCGGCGCGCAGCGGCAGGTGACTATTTTCATCGACCCATAACACGTACGAGTAACGCAGCCCATCTTTCGGCACTACGCGCAGTACCTGACATGCCGTACCGGCTTCACGTGCGCGGCCGACTTTGACAAAGTCGTAATACTGGCTGATCTCAGCCACATCACTGTTGAGCATCGGAATGGTCGGCGCGACCATGTTACCAGATTCAATGGTAAAGGGTTCTACGCCCGGCTCGACATAACTGACCTCATTACCACGCCGGATCACTTCACGCACCGGCCCGCTGAGGTAAACCAAATGGGCCAGTTGCTGATTGTCTTTTTCCCGCGCATGGCGATACAGCAAAGGTTCAATGCTGTTTTTCTTAATCAGGATATAGGACAGCTCGTAATTGAGGTGCTGACTGGCTTCGTTCATCTGATGCAACAAAGTCTTTGCTGAGGAATCCTCAGCAAAGACTGGCGATGCACTCAAGCTGAACAGCGCCAGAGCACTGATCAGAAGTTTTTTCATTCAACTACCGGTTCAACTGAATCTGGTTGAGCGCTCAGGCTCTCACTATTCAATCTTAATTGAAGTTCATAGTCTTGCAGCAACGCATTCACACGACGGCGCTGTTCCTGCACGTTCGCTTCCGAACTGTGTCTTTCCATTGAGTCACGGGTCAGACTTACTGGCTCAGCACTGCCGGAAAACGGGATGGTCTGCAGGACAGGCAACTGCTGATCCTGCGCGCCTGCGCTGTCGCTGCCGCCATATTGCTGTACACCAATGATTACCGCTAAAGAGACACAAGCCGCCACTGCGACCTGACCAAACTGGGACAACCAGCCCGGAAGCTGACGACGCGCCTGTTTCGGCTGCGGCTGTTCTTCGATCCGGACTTGGTCAAGCTGGGTAACATTGGCATGAGCAGCGTGATGCAGGGTGTGCGCAGGTTCGTTTTCCAACGCCAAGGCAACCCTTTCAGCGATATTCCACTCTGGCCGTTCAGGTGCCTCGCCACGCATTACATCACCAATCAGGTGGTAATTCTTCCACGTATCGAGACTGTCCTTGTCGCTGGCTAATTCCTGAATTAGCAGCTTATCGACCAGCTCTCCATCCATGAGCGCTGAAAGTTTTTCTTTGTCAGCCATTCTTTTCACCATTAAATTTGCTGGTTTGCGCTATAAAAGAGAACGGATTCTCTTTTCTACCGCTTCACGAGCACGGAAGATACGAGAACGCACCGTACCTACGGGGCAATCCATGACTTCTGCGATATCTTCGTAACTCAAGCCATCAAGCTCGCGTAACGTCATCGCGGTTTTTAAATCTTCAGGTAACGCTTCTATCGCATGAAACACCGCCTGCTTTAACTCTTTGGACAGCGTAATGTTTTCTGGGTTCGATATTTCTTTAAGCGCGTTACCGCTTTCGTAAAATTCAGCTTCTTCAGCATCAACATCGCTTGCCGGCGGGCGGCGGTTTTGCGCCACGATGTGATTTTTCGCGGTATTGACAGCAATACGGTACAGCCAGGTATAGAAGGCACTCTCGCCACGAAATGTGGGGATCGCCCGATACGCTTTAATAAACGCTTCCTGCGCTACGTCGGCTACATCACCTGAATTGCTCACATACCTGGAGATAAGATTGCATACTTTGTTCTGATATCTCAGCACCAGAAGATTAAATGCCTGCTTATCGCCATTCTGAACTCGCTCAATCAACACTTGATCGGTCAGCTGCTCGTTCATTCGAGCGGTTACTCCTATTGTTATCTCCCCTACCTTCTCAGATATGGGCACTAATTATGCAGAATGCTGTCTTGACACCACTGCTTACATGAGCACTATTGTGACTCAATCGCGCAGGGAAAGTTCAACACCCGGTGAAAAATTTTACCTTTTTCCCGGTGCAATGTGATGTAATCTAAATTGTTGGGATTCTCCCCTGATATTGGGGACAGCAATCACAAAAGACAATAGTATTTATAAAGTATTGCTTTTGGCGCGATGATGATACCCTCATAGTCCATACGGGTATGTTCGGGTCAGCGCACATTATTTTGTGCGCGCAGCGCTTCTCCATGCTTTGTCAGATGCGGCACATGCACCTGACTAAGCATGAAAGGACAGACATAATTAATTTTGCAGCAGAGCAGGACAGCTCTACTCTAGTTCGGGAATATAAACATTTTATGAACGCCAACCGAGAACATCAGTGTGATGTATTAGTTGTGGGCAGCGGAGCAGCAGGTTTGTCGTTAGCGCTGCGTGTCGCCAAACACTGTAAAGTCATCGTTTTGAGTAAAGGCCCGCGCAGTGAAGGGTCAACGTATTATGCTCAGGGCGGTATTGCCGCGGTTTTTGACGAATCGGACAGTATCGACTCACATGTCGAGGACACTTTGATCGCCGGTGCCGGTCTTTGTGAACCAGACACAGTGCGTTTTATCGCTGAACATGCCAAAGAGTGCGTGCAATGGCTGATTGACGGTGGTGTCCCGTTCGATAAAGAAGAAGACAGCAGCGATGATGAAGAACCCCGTTATCACCTGACCCGCGAAGGTGGCCACAGCCATCGCCGCATTCTGCATGCTGCTGATGCTACAGGCATGGCGGTGCAGACATCCTTGCAGGATAACGTTCATAATCACCCTAACATTACTCTGTTCGAACGCTACAACGCTCTGGATTTGATCACCGAAGACAAAGTCGGTGGTGACGAGAAAAAAGTGATTGGCGCTTATGTCTGGAACCGGAATGACGAACACGTTGAAGTGATTCGCTCTAAGTTTGTTGTCCTGGCCACCGGCGGCGCATCTAAAGTGTATCAGTACACGTCCAACCCGGATGTCTCTTCCGGTGACGGCATTGCGATCGCCTGGCGCGCCGGCTGTCGGGTGGCGAACCTGGAATTCAACCAATTCCATCCGACCTGCCTTTATCATCCGGATGCTCGCAACTTCCTGCTCACCGAAGCCCTGCGCGGCGAAGGCGCTTACCTGCGCCGTCCTGACGGCTCACGCTTTATGCCGGACTTTGATGAGCGTGGCGAACTGGCACCGCGTGATGTAGTCGCCAGGGCCATCGACTACGAGATGAAACGTCTCGGCGCCGACTGCATGTATCTCGACATCAGCCATAAACCGGCCGATTTTATCGAGAAACATTTCCCGATGATTTACAGCCGTCTGATGGATCTCGGCATCGATATGACCAAAGAGCCGATTCCGATTGTACCGGCGGCGCACTACACCTGTGGCGGGGTGATGGTCAATCAGCAGGGCCAGACCGACCTCCGGCAGCTGTATGCGATTGGTGAAGTAAGCTATACCGGCCTGCATGGTGCCAATCGTATGGCCTCAAACTCTCTGCTTGAATGTGTGGTCTACGCCTGGTCAGCCGCGAAAGATATCCTCAGTAAAGTTAAAGAAGCGACTTTAGCGCCGGAAGTACCAAGCTGGGATGAAAGCCAGGTTACCTGTTCCGACGAGGAAGTGGTCATCCAGCATAACTGGCACGAGCTGCGTCTGTTTATGTGGGACTACATGGGTATCGTTCGCACCGACAAACGCCTCGAACGAGCCCTGCGCCGCATTCAACTGCTGCAACAGGAAACCCATGAGTATTACAGTAACTTCCGGGTATCCAATAACCTGCTCGAACTGCGTAACCTGCTCCAGGTCGCGGAGCTGATGGTACGCTGCGCAATGCAACGTAAAGAGAGCCGCGGCCTGCATTACACTCTGGACTATCCGCAACTGCAGCCTGACAGCGGTCCGACCATACTGACACCGGACCAGCAATAACCTCATCATAGCAACGGGAACGTCACAGCTCCCGTTTTAGTCTCACCAGTAGCTGACGATAATCGCCGTCGCGACAGCTATCACGCCACAACAGCCAACGCCGTTGCGGCGTGACGATAACCACAAAAGCAAACGCAAACTTAAAGCCAACCGAGCGAATAGGTTCATCGTTATCCTGCGTCCGCAACCGGCCGGAAAAATCGATGTCCACGGCTCCGCTCAGGGTCGGCGTCAGCCAGCCACACAGCGCCACACGCAGCCATATCGCAATAATAACCAAACTAACAACAACAGGGATGGCGGAGATAAGCAACGCCCATATCAGCATGTTAAATTGTAACAGCGCAACGATGTGGGCGTAGAAGGAGGGAAATAGGTAGAGCTTAACGGACTTTGCCGAGGTTATGAGCGACAATCTTGTCCACCATCGACGCATGGCCGAGATTTTCAGAGCGTCCATGCCCCATGACCCAGGTAAACAAGTCCGGATCATCACACTCCAGCAGGGAAACAAAGTCTTGTTGTTCTGATTCAGTCAGAGAGTCAAAACACTCTTCGAAGAATGGCATGATGACTACGTCAAGCTCCAGCATTCCGCGGCGGCATGCCCATTTGATTCGCGCTTTTTCTTCCGGGGTGTACATCGGTTATCCTCACCTTATGATTATTTGCGCCAAGTCTATCAACAGACAAGGCGCTCAACTAGTAACTCAGTCACAGTCCCTGTTGATGCTGACAAAAAACTTGAACCAGATTACCATATTGTTAAAACAACATGATTGTTAAAACCAACATCGTTGCAGCCGGGATTCCATCCGCCAACCTGCCCTAACATCAGGTCGTGGCTTTCAACGCGCTGCAATAACCGACAGAAGTATGAAGTGAAACGAGATTTCACCCAGGTGAAGGATATGAACTGGAAAAACACATTTGCTCCGCTGCGCGTCAAACCAACTGATGCCCTGCCAGACCTGATGCTGACCCATCTGGATAACTGGGGTGCGATTACTGCCGTTGGTGCGGATAAAAAAAGCTACCTGCAAGGTCAGGTGACCTGCGATGTGGTATCGCTGCAAAGCCAACAATCCACCTTCGGCGCGCATTGCGACGCCAAAGGCAAGGTATGGTCGGTATTTCGTCTGTTCCATCACCATGATGGTTACGCGATGTTCCAACCTGTATCGGCAATTGAAGCGGAACTGCGCGAACTGAAAAAATACGCGATTTTCTCTAAGATCGAACTGACGCACAGCCAGGATGTGGCACTGGGCGTCATGGGCAACGGCGCTGACGCCTACATTAATAGCTTGAGTAACAGCGAAGGTGACGTCCGTGCCATCGAAGGTGGTACGGCGGTGCGGATCAGCGCCCAGCGCTGGTTACTGCTGCTGAATGAAGATCACGCTGCACAACTGGTCAGCCAAAGTGAAGCGGTCAAAGCGGATGCGACCCTGTGGACCCGTTTTGATATCGAAGAAGCGATTCCGGTGATTGAACGCTCTGAGCAAAGCGAACATATTCCGCAGGCGGTCAATGTGCAGGCATTGGGCGGTATCAGTTTCAGTAAAGGCTGCTATACCGGTCAGGAAACCGTTGCCCGGGCAAAATATCGCGGTATCAACAAACGTGCGATGTACATAGTGCGCGGTGATGTGAATGAGCCGCTGTCTACTGATGAAGCGCAGCAGATGGAACGCTCGGTTGGTGACAACTGGCGCAGTGCCGGCCATCTGATGGCACATTACACCTTCTCTGATAACAGCGCCATCGGCCTGATTGTCCTGCCCAATAATCTTGAGGCCGGTACTGAGTTACGTCTGACCGCTCAACCGAATACGCGCTGGGTGATTGAAGCCCTGCCTTATTCTTTAGATGATGAATAACTCACTGCGCACCCCGCTCACTGAGTATCTCGACCAGCAGCAGGTGGCCTATCACCTGCTGCCTCACCACAGCGCAGCTCAGACAATAGAAGATGCCGCACATCAGCGTGGTATCAACCCTGCCCAAATGGTGAAATGCATCCTGCTGCGCGATATGAGTGATCGATTTGCCCTGGCCTGTACGCCCGGCGATCGCAGCGTGGATCCGAAAAAGGTTCGAGCCCTGCTCAACTGGCGCCGTATGACCTGTGTTGATCTCAGCCAGGTGGAAGCGATCACCGGTTACCGGATAGGAACCGTGACCCCGCTCTTGCTGCGTACACCGATGCCGGTCATTTTTGATCATGCCATCTGTGCGCACCGCATGGTTACGATCAGCAGCGGATCGTTAATGGCCGGGATCGGCCTGGCGCCAAACGATCTGATTCAACTTTGTCAGCCACAGTTTGCACATATTCAACGTGATTAAGTGATGCAAATCCGTGTAATCCATTACATGTGATCGTGATCCACCTCCAATTTAGCATCATTGGATCGTGAATTTTTATCCAATGTTAAAACATAAATAGTCACACGCCAGATTTTCGTTTACTCTCTCGACGTTGGTAAAGTTCAATCAGAGGTACGACTCGGTTGATATCCTTCTCCAACAAAAAAGTGAATCCACTGATTGTTTCAGGACATCCACTTTTTGTGTAATGCATCTGTGACTATTTGGCCCGCATCTGACTGCGGGCTTTTTTTTATGCAAATAATGACATGTTTCTTACACCTTTTAATTCAGGACAACTATTCTTAACAGTGTCACATTACTTTGGCTAAATAGCGGCGCTCTGACTGAAGAAACCAAATTAACTGCTGTTTTGCTGGGTTAAAGTCACATAAAAATGGATACTCATCGGCAAATTTGCACGTAGCAGCACAAATATCCATGTAATTTGATATTCGCTGCAGGTATCCCCGGGCCATCACACTCTTGAAGCGGGTTTATTCGTATACTATGCAGCGCAGCAACAAAGAAAGGATCGAGAAATGAGACTGTTTAAGCGCTATACACCTGGTATGATAGCTAAACATGTTAGTCGTCTTTTTAAAGGTCGAATCTATATCTACGGTGTCGGTAAGTTTGAATTTGATAACGGCAAGCTGATCTTGCCGGAGCGTGCTGAATCACGCCATTACCAGACCGTCAAAGAGGTCAACCAGGAAATTATGCGCTTGCGCTGCGCCTATGCATAACCTGAGTTCCCGCAAACAAAAAAGGGTTGGCTTTTACGCCAACCCTTTTAACTTTCCGTCTTATCCAGACTAAACCATGCTTTTAGGCGCGACTTTGGCCAACTGCGGCAGATCGCCTTTCAGTCCCAGCGCATGTTTCATAATTTCATCTTTCGCCCCAGGCAACTGCCCCGCCAGGCGCATGCCAATGCCACGAATCAGTTTCTTGGCCGGATTATCACCGGCAAACAGATCTTTAAAACCCTGCATGGCGGCAATCATTTTAGCGGCCTCGGCTTTGCGCCAGCGTTCATAGCCGCGTAAGTTACGCTTGGTGCCGATATCCTGTCCCTGCTCCCACAGTGTCATCACTTCCTGAGCCAGACTGGCAGCATCCAGCAATCCGAGGTTCACCCCCTGCCCGGCCAGCGGATGAATAGTATGCGCAGCATCCCCGACCAGAGCCACCCGCTCAACGGCAAAATCGCGCGCGTAACGCATTTTAAGCGGGAAGGCATAGCGTTCCCCAACCACTTCACACAAACCGAGTTTGACATCAAATTCCGTTGTCAGCGCCTTGTTGAATGAAGCATCATCCATCGCGACCAGGCGCTCTGCGCGCGAGGTTTCGGTCGACCAGACGATGGAACTCATCAGCGGATGCCCCATCGGCAAAAAGGCCAGCGGGCCCTGCGGCGTAAAAATCTGCCGCGCCACCGACTGATGCGGCTCTGCAGTGCGCACATTCGCCACGACCGCGCTGTGGCCGTAGTCCCAGTGAGTGAGCGGGATATCGAGCTGTTTGCGCACCCAGGAGTTCGCGCCATCAGCACCAACCACCAGCTTGGCCGTCAGAGCCTGACCATTACTTAGAGTCAGCCACGCTTCGCTTTCGCCAACCGCCAGGTTCTGACAGGTAGCCGGCATAAACAGCGAGACATTGGATTGCTGTTTGACCTGGTCGAGCAGCGCCAGTTGAATCACACGGTTTTCGACAATATGGCCCAGATTTGGCTGAGTGAGATGGTTAGCACTGAATTCAATCCGCGCAAAACTGTCCTGTTCCCACACTTCCATCGCATGATAAGGCGCCGCACGGCGACTCATGATGCCACGCCAGGCCCCTAGATTACTGAGGATGATCTCACTGGAGCGACTGAGCGCAGAGACGCGTACATCCGGCAGTTCATTCAACCCTTCGTGGGGAATCTTGCCTTCAATTACCGCGATTCGCAGATCAGTCTCTTTAAATGCCGCAGCCAGAGCCAGTCCGACCATACCGCCGCCAACAATCGCAATATCCACGCTTTGCATCATAATTTTTTATACCCTTTATCGATTCACTACGCCCAGAGTGCGGCGCAGTAAAGGAGATTTCAGAAGCGGCAGGTTATCCATCGCTGCCAGGCCAAGATTACGGCCGATACGCAGTGCCAGTAAATCATTGGAGAACAGGTGCACCAGAGCCGAGGTCAGCGTAATGGTGTGCTGACGATCCGCAGCGCGGCGCTGACTAAAACGGTGCAACTGCGCGTAACAGCCCAGCTCATCACCTCGGGTCAGCTCTTCGGCCAGAGAGGCTACATCGCGGATACCAAGATTAAATCCCTGCCCCGCGATGGGATGCAGCGTCTGCGCGGCATTACCGACAATCGCAAACCGGTGTGAGACATTCTGCTCACGGTGACGCAGCAGCAGCGGATAAGCGCTGCGTTTACCGGCTTTGACAAATGCGCCCAGCCGCCAGCCAAACGCCTGCTGCAATTGCGCCATGAAAGCGGCATCATCCAGCGCCATCACCTGTTCGGCCAGTTGTGGCGGCAGACACCATACCAGAGACAGACGATTATCACGCATCGGCAGTAAAGCCACCGGGCCGTGCTCGGTAAAGCGCTCAAACGCGCGTCCCTGATGGGCTTCACTGGCCACCACGTTGGCAATCACGGCCACCTGACCGAAATCATGCTCGGCCAGAGCCATGCCGACCTGTTCGCAACAGGTTGAAACCGCACCGTCAGCCGCCACCAGCATTTTAGCCTGCAGGTGTTCACCGCTGTTCAGCGTCACCTCCACCTGGTTGTGCTGACGCACCACCGACGTGACGCTGGACGGGCAAAACAACCGAATCGCAGTGCTTTGTTCGATTAACCCGGCATACAAACGGCCCACATCCGCCAGCTCAACCACATACCCCAGGGCATCAATAGCGAGTGTGTCCTTGCTGATATCGGTCATACCGGCATGGCCACGATCCGAGACATGAATATGTGAAATCGGTGAGGCGACCGGGGCAATGGTCTGCCACAGCCCTAACGAGGTTAAAATCTGCACCGTACCATGCGACAGCGCAATCGATCGGGCGTCAAACCCGGGATGCTGGTCATGATCCGGCTGATATGCTTCTACAACCGCCACGGATAAGCGGCCATGACTGAGCTTGTCCAGGGCCAGAGCCAGGGTTGCGCCCGCCATCGCACCACCGGCGATAATCACATCAAAACAGTGCACCTCGTTCACTGACACCTCACTTAGTGAATGGTTGGTTGAGAATCTTTTTGCGGTTTAACACCGAACTCGGCGTGCAGAGTCAGTACGCAGGCTTTGACATGCTCGATCACCTGCTCCAGCAGTTGTGCCTGCTCTTCCAGATCATCCTCTTCATCAATCCCCAGCTTGGCGATCTCTTCCAGATCTTCCAACGCTTCTTTGGCTACCGCTGACGCGTTCTGTACTTTAGCGCCAACCAGGCCAAGCCCAGAGATAAAGTGATTGACCCACTCCGCAACGGCATCAGCAAACAGCATCAGTGCGTGTTCACCCTGCTCTGCCGGCAGCAGCAGGGTCAGTTCCAGATCCGTTGCCGTCAGTTCCGCACTGGTGGCGTTAAGCGTTTGCTCAGCCAGTGTCAGCGCCTGGACCGGCCAGCCCATTCCGTCGTTGGTGTAATCGAAAATCAGCGCTTGCCAGCTTTTATCATGCAGACTCAGGCCACCAGACAGCATGCCGGTCAGCAGACCATGCAGTTCTGCCGGTGTCACGCCAACGGCGGCCGACTGCAGTTCAGAAGCTAGAGTTGCGTAATCAGGGAAGGTGTTATCGCTCATAATGGGCTCGTATTCAGGCAAATAACTGCCATCGTACCACTTCAGCGATCCGGCGAAAACGCTCACATCATCAATTGTGACCAGCTTTTATGCAAATTGCCCAATAACTGTGTTTTTGTCCTGACAATTTTTGATTCCGAGTGTGAAAAGCTTGAATCTTACTATCGCTTTACCTATAGTTTGACCCTCGATGGTCACGTAAGCGATATCATCCTAGTACGCGAATAGAGTTCATTTATCATGAGTAATCAAGCGGTTGACGTTGAAATTTTAGGCAAAGTAACTCGGGTTAACTGTCCACCGGGACAAGAAGCATCATTGTTAACTGCCGCCCAAGACCTCGACCGACGATTGAAAGAGATGGCCGATCGTACTAAGGTAACCAATGAGGTTAAGCTACTGACCATCGCCGCGCTGAACATCTGTTATGAGCTGCAAACCAAGCAGCAGGAAAAAGACGGTCAGCAGTCGGAAATAAACGGGCGAATGGAAAAGCTCGCTGCTTCTCTTGAAGAAGCACTACGTAAAGTCAGGCCAGGAGAGCTGTAGCCTTTACCATACAACGAATTTTCCCTGGGGTGTTCGTCAGCGGATGTAAGTCCCTGAGCCGATAAGCAACACCAAAGGGTTAGTATTTGGTAGCTATTGAGCAAGCTCGGCTCGTATCGAGAAGCCTACGGTTATCCTTGCTGATCCGCCTTGAACCAGCTGGTTCAAGGGCCACAATCCTCAACGGCACCCTGGGGTCCCTCTTATGCAATACTCTCGTCCTGAGCTGCGTAAGCTCATCCGTCAACGACGTAATGAACTGACCAGCGATATTCATTATCAGGCCAGTCAGGATCTGATCCGACGTTTCGCCGCACTGCCTGAAATGCACACCTGTCAGCACATCGCCCTCTATCTGTCGACTGACGGAGAACTCGATACCCAGCCACTGATCGAATGGCTGTGGTCCCAGGGTAAATCGGTGTATCTGCCTGTCCTGCATCCGTTCTCCGCCGGTAACCTGCTGTTCTTACGTTATGATACCGATACGGCAATGACCTTTAACAAGTACGGTATCCTCGAGCCTAAGCTCAATCAGCCCCTGGTGAAGCCAGTGCGAGAGCTGGACCTTATCTGTACTCCGCTGGTCGCATTTGACTCACACGGACACCGGCTTGGTATGGGGGGCGGCTATTATGATCGCACCCTGGAAAGCTGGTTTAAAACCGGTCAGGGAGCGATGCCGATTGGCCTGGCTCATGACTGTCAGCATGTCGAACAACTGCCGACCGAAGCGTGGGATGTTCCTCTGCCCAAAATTCTCACTCCCAGCCGTTTGTGGCAATGGAAAGCGTGATCCAGAACCGCTTCACAAAGCGCATTATCGCTCTGTTTGAGTACATATCACCTTAGTTTGCGGGTATAATCGCGCCGCGCAAAACTGCGTCCTCACACAATCGAAATCAGGAGATGGGCATGACTCAAGATGAAATGAAAAAAGCCGCCGGTTGGGCTGCGCTGAAATACGTAGAAAAAGGCAGCATTGTCGGTGTCGGTACCGGCTCGACCGTCAATCACTTCATCGATGCTCTGGGTTCGATCAAAGATGATATTAAAGGTGCCGTCTCCAGCTCTGTGGCATCAACCGAAAAGCTCAAAGGCTTAGGCATTGAAGTATTTGACTGCAACGACGTCATCAGCCTGGATATTTATGTCGATGGTGCGGACGAGATCAACCCGCAACGCGAGATGATCAAAGGCGGTGGTGCCGCACTGACCCGTGAGAAGATCGTTGCAGCAATTGCCGATAAATTTGTCTGTATCGTCGATGGCAGCAAAGCCGTCGATGTGCTGGGCGAATTCCCGCTGCCGGTGGAAGTGATCCCGATGGCGCGCTCTTACGTGGCACGTCAGCTGGTCAAACTGGGTGGTGATCCTGTGTACCGTGAAGGCGTGGTAACGGACAACGGCAACATCATTCTGGATGTATACAACATGCGTATCACCAACCCGAAAGCACTGGAAGCCGACATCAACGCCATCGCCGGTGTGGTCACCAATGGCCTGTTTGCCCATCGTGGTGCTGATGTGGTGATCACCGGTACCCCGCAAGGCGCGAAAATCGCAGAATAAGATTGAAACAATCGTATTTTTTCAGTCATTTGACTACAAACGGCACCTGGGGTGCCGTTTTTTATTTCTTTTCTCCAATAAAATTATGCCTTATTCCGTAATTTTCTTACCCAAAGCAAAAATTTTTTGTTAACTTATTGCATAGAAGATACACAATGCAAACGTTTGCTTCGTTGTAAAAGCCTCTATAATGACGCGTTTCGTTGGGTGATATACCCAAAACAACTTGGAGTTGCAGTTAGTCAGCAGGCAAACTTGCCCGTTGAGCTTAGCTGATTGTGTGGCCCGGCCGTTCTGTACGGCACACACCACTGCAATTTCAGGGAGAAAAGGGATAGCTTCTTTTGCCCACTTCCCATATTTAAGGACGAGAACAATGGCCAAAGTTTCACTGGAAAAAGACAAAATTAAAATCCTGCTCCTTGAAGGACTTCACCCATCTTCAGTTGAAGTTCTGCAAGCTTCCGGCTATACCAACATCGAATACCACAAAGGTTCAATGGACGAATCTGAATTGCTTGAAGCAATCAAAGACGTTCACTTTATTGGTATTCGCTCCCGCACTAACCTGACAGAGAAAGTGATCGACGCAGCAGAGAAGCTGGTCGCAATTGGTTGTTTCTGTATCGGTACTAACCAGGTTAATCTGAACGCGGCTGCCAAACGTGGTATTCCGGTATTTAACGCCCCATTCTCGAACACACGTAGTGTGGCAGAACTGGTATTAGGCGAAATTCTGTTGCTGCTGCGCGGTATTCCTGAGAAAAACGCCCTGGCACACCGCGGTGTATGGAAAAAGAGTGCGGACAACTCTTACGAAGCACGTGGCAAGAAACTTGGCATCATCGGTTACGGCCATATCGGTACTCAGCTGGGCATTATTGCTGAAAACCTCGGCATGCATGTTTACTACTATGACATCGAGAACAAACTGTCATTAGGTAACGCCACTCAGGTGCACACCATGAGTGAGCTGCTGAACAAGTGTGACGTGATCTCGCTGCATGTGCCTGAAACAGCAGGTACCAAAGACATGATGGGTAAAGAAGAATTCGCACGCATGAAACCGGGCTCGATTTTTATCAACGCAGCACGCGGTACTGTGGTCGATATTCCGGCCCTGTGTGATGCGATGGAGTCAGGCCACCTGTCTGGTGCCGCCATCGACGTATTCCCGACTGAACCTGGCTCAAACAAAGAAGC
Organism: Vibrio ostreae; assembly: GCF_019226825.1. Classification (NCBI taxonomy): domain Bacteria; kingdom Pseudomonadati; phylum Pseudomonadota; class Gammaproteobacteria; order Vibrionales; family Vibrionaceae; genus Vibrio; species Vibrio ostreae. The sequence continues at coordinate 3,189,665 of NZ_CP076643.1, read as the reverse complement.
GTTCGAATCACCGCTGATGAAGTTCGACAACGTACTGCTGACTCCGCACGTGGGTGGTTCAACTCAGGAAGCCCAGGAAAACATCGGGATTGAAGTGGCGGGCAAACTGGCGAAATATTCAGACAATGGTTCAACCTTGTCGAGCGTGAACTTCCCAGAGGTCTCACTGCCAGAGCAGCGTAACACCTCTCGTCTGCTGCACATCCACCAGAACCGTCCGGGTATCCTGACTCAAATCAACACCATCTTTGCTCAGGATGGCATCAACATCGCAGCCCAGTACCTGCAAACCTCTCCGGAGATCGGCTACGTGGTGATTGACGTTGAAGCAGAACGTTCAGAAGAAGCGCTGGACAAACTCAAGAACATCGAAGGCACGATTCGCGCACGTATCCTGCACTAAGCCTCACCGGGCGGAGCAAAGCGCTTCGCCCGCTGTGGTCGCTTAAAGATAAGAGTGGTTTGAATATCCAAGTTGCTTGAACATAAAAAAACCAGCCATGCGGCTGGTTTTTTTATTTGACGGCTTCGTTAACCGCGCAGTGCACGCTCACCGCGGGCAATGCCCACCACACCACTACGCGCCACTTCGATCACATCGGTCACTTCCGCAATCGCGTCGATGAAAGCATCAAGCTTATCACTGCTGCCTGCCAACTGGACTGTGTATTGTGAGGCGGTCACATCAACAATCTGACCACGGAAAATATCAGCAGTACGTTTCACTTCGGCACGGGCAAAACCACTGGCTTTGACCTTAACCAGCATCAGTTCACGTTCGATATGCTCAAACTCCGTCACTTCCTGCACTTTGAGCACATCAATCAGCTTGTGCAGCTGCTTCTGAATCTGCTCAAGCTGCATCTCGTTTGAGGTGGTGGTGATGTTAAGACGCGATAAGGTCTCATCATCGGTTGGCGACACATTGAGGGTTTCAATGTTATAGCCACGCTGTGAGAACAAGCCAACAACACGAGACAAAGCACCCGGCTGGTTTTCTAGTAGTAGTGAAATAATATGTCTCATCTTAAGTTCGCTCCGTTTTGCTTAACCACATTTTGTCCATCCCCTCGCCTTTGATTTGCATTGGGTAGACGTGCTCCGTTTCATCCACGTTGATATCGACAAACACCAGACGATCTTTCATATCCAGCGCTTTCTTCAGCCCCGCCTCCAGTTCATCCGGAGTGGAGATTCGAATACCAACATGGCCGTAAGCTTCTGCGATTGCCGCAAAGTCCGGCACAGAACTCATGTATGAGTTTGAGTGACGCCCCTGGTAGATAATGTCCTGCCACTGCTTGACCATACCCAGGAAGCGGTTGTTAAGGTTAATGATTTTGACCGGAATATCGTACTGCAGCGCAGTAGACAGTTCCTGAATATTCATCTGGATACTGCCGTCACCCGTCACCACCACCACTTCTTCTTCCGGCATGGCGAACTTGACCCCAATCCCAGCCGGCAGGCCAAAGCCCATCGTACCGAGACCACCGGAGTTTATCCAGCGACGTGGTTTATTGAACGGGTAGTATAAGGCTGCAAACATCTGGTGCTGACCCACATCCGATGCTACATACGCATCACCATTGGTCAGTTTGTGCAGCGTTTCAATCACTTGCTGTGGTTTGATGCGCTCCGGATTGGTTTCATACGCCAGGCACTGACGTGAACGCCAGACTTCGATCTCACTCCACCACGCTGCCAGCGCTTCGCTGTCATTACGCTCTGACTGCTCGGCCAGCAGCTTAAGCATGGTTTCCAGCACCTGGTCAGCCGAGCCGACAATCGGCAGATCAACTTTGACGTTTTTCGAGATCGAGGATGGATCGATATCGATGTGCATGATCTTGGCATCCGGACAGTATTTTTCCAGATTGTTGGTGGTGCGATCATCAAAACGCACGCCGACCCCGAAAATCAAATCGGCATTGTGCATCGCCATGTTGGCTTCATACACACCGTGCATGCCCAACATACCGAGAGAATTCTTGTGGGTGCCCGGAAACGCGCCCAGCCCCATCAGGGTACTAACCACAGGCAAGTTAAGCTCTTCCGCCAGTTTGATCACCTGTTCGTGCGCTTCGGAAATTACCGCGCCGCCACCAATGTACAGCACCGGCTTTTTCGCTTCTAACAGCGCTTTGAGTGCTTTCTTGATCTGACCTTTATGCCCGGAAGTGGTCGGGTTGTAAGAGCGCATTTTAACACTTTCAGGGTACTGATAAGGCAATTTGATCTGCGGATTCATCACATCTTTTGGCACGTCGATAACCACAGGGCCGGGACGTCCGGTGGATGCAATGTAAAATGCTTTTTTGATCGTCTCAGGAATGTCTTCGGCTTTTTTCACCAGGAAGCTGTGTTTCACGATCGGACGGGAGACGCCGACAATATCACACTCCTGGAACGCGTCATTACCAATCAGATTGGTCGCCACGTTGCCGGAAATAACGATCATTGGGATAGAGTCCATGTATGCGGTCGCAATACCGGTCACGGTATTGGTCGCACCCGGACCAGAGCAGACCAGAACCACACCCGGTTTACCGGTTGCACGCGCATAACCATCGGCCATATGCGTAGCAGCCTGTTCATGCCGAACCAGAACGTGTTTGATGCTGTCAGTTTTTTCGTGCAGGGCGTCGTAGATATCGAGAACGGAGCCACCTGGGTAGCCAAAGATTTGCTCTACACCTTCTTCGATCAGAGACTGAACCACCATCTCTGCGCCGGATAACATTGCCATATTTTCTCCTTACCCAACACCAGTTACCAGGTCAGTAAACGGGATGGGTTATACATAGTTAGGGCTTATTCGTAGCCTAATTCGAAAACTTTCCGCTTTCGGCTATGTCCCGTACTTGTCATAACAAGTACTAAGGTAACGCAACAACTTTAACGCTTTATTTCCATCAGGTCTAACCGGCCAAAACACGCATTTCTGACAAGATATGGCAAATAGTGCAATCTCAAGTGTTCAATTCTAACCCAGGTTACATATTCAGCCAGTAACGCAACCATACACATAAAAAAAAGTGGAATATTTTGCTGCAGCCGGATTAAAACCACACAAAATACCTATCAGACCACCAGCACAGTCTGCCAATAGCAAAATCCCCGCACACCAGTGGCAGCGGGGATTGAAGGTAAAATCAGAGCCTAATCGTCTTAACGGCGATCAGGTTTATCCTGATACATTTCTTCGATTTCATCCTGATAACGGTCATGAATCACCTTTCTGCGCAGTTTTTGCGTCGGGGTTAATTCTCCGTCATGCATCGAAAAGGTTTTGGGAAGCAATTTGAATTTTTTGACCTGCTCAAATTTTGCCAGCCCATGCTGAAGATCGTTGATACGCTGCTCAAACATCTCAATGATCTGACTGTGCTTGATGAGATCAAGGCGATCCTGATACTTAATGTTCAGCTGTTTGGCATAGAGTTCCAAAGTATCAAAACAGGGAACGATCAGCGCCGACACGAATTTACGCGTATCCGCGATCACCGCGATCTGCTCAATAAAATGATCCTTACCCAGCGTGCCTTCAATCATCTGCGGCGCTATGTATTTACCCCCTGATGTTTTCATCAGCTCCTTAATCCGATCGGTAATAAACAGGTTACCTTCTGCATCCAGATAACCCGCATCACCGGTCTTGAGGAATCCTTGCTCATCAAAGGCACTCGCTGTTTCTTGCGGCATGTTGTAGTAACCGCGCATCACCATAGGACCACGAACCAGGATTTCGTTATTGGCACCAATTTTCACCTCGGCACCCGGCATCATGGTACCGATCGAGTCCGGATGAAACGTATCATCATCCCAGCACGAGACCGTTGCCGTGGTTTCTGTCATGCCGTAGCCCAGTTTAATGTTGATCCCCACCGCATGAAAAAAACGGCCAATGGTGGCATCGAGTTTGGCCCCACCGCACGGCATAAAGCGCACTCTGCCACCAAGCAGCTCGCGCAGCTTAGTCAGCACCAGGCGGTCGGCCAGCCGATAAGCCTGACTCAATAGCCAGGCTGGCTTAACCTGCCTCGCCCGGCTTTGGGCCATTTTGGCGCCCATGTTGACCGCCCAGGTAAACAGCCACTTTTTATGCCAGGGTGCGCTGGCGACTTTGTCGTGAATGGCTGAGAAAATTTTCTCGTAGAAACGCGGCACTGCACACATCACTGTCGGCCGCACCTGGGTCAGGGCATCACGCACTTCTGCGACATCCTGCAGATAACAGTTAGTCGCTCCCTTATAAAGCACAAAACAGGTCCAGGCCCGTTCAAACACATGTGATAAAGGCAGGAAACAGAGTGATACATCTTGCTCTGTCAGGGTCAGACGCTGATCATGGCCACTAAGCTGTGCCGCCACATTACGATAGTCCAGCATCACCCCTTTCGGTCTGCCAGTCGTGCCGGAGGTATAAATCAGGGTAAACAGATCATCGTCGTTGGCCTGCAGCAGACGCTCAGATAGCTGTGATTGCTGTTCGGGCTGAGCTGAAGCAACAAACTGCTGCCAGTGAATAACCTGCGGCTCATCGCGGACTGCAACCTCATCACTCATCACCACGATAAGCTGCAAAGACGGACACAGTGCCAGTAACTGGCGCGCCGCGTCATATTGTGCCTGCTCACCGACAAACAGAACTTTTACCTGCGCATCCTGGACAATGAAAGCCGCCTGCTCGAGGGTATTGGTCGGGTAGATAGGCACTGATACCGCCCGAATCTGTAACGCGGCAAAATCAGCCATCGTCCAGCGCGGGCTGTTATTGGCAAAGATGCCGATTTTGTCCTGCACATCAAGGCCCAGACTCAGTAGTGCCAGTGACAGTTCGTCCATTTGCCGGCCGAACTGCGTCCAGCTGATACCTTGCCATTGCCCGCCAACTTTATGTTGCAGTGCGATTCGATTATTGCCGGTAGCCACCTGCTCCCGGATGCGTTTAACGATATGAAAAGTCAACTTCGTCATCTCTATTTACCTTTGGCTTACACCTGTAAGCTATTTCGCGCGCAAGTCTACCTTTCGCGGAGTAAAAGACAACGATGGATATCAAAGTTATCAGTAATCGTGGTGTGCTACAGAGATAAAAAAACCTCAGACTGAATCACTTCAATCTGAGGTCATTTCTGGCTTGAGTGGCAGGTTATCCGGCGACCACGTTACCACAAATCATCATTAACTGATCTCGTAACCAAATGTGTCCTTTGTCTTTTTCACTCGATTCATGCCAGCTCAGGTAACCACTGATACGGCCGTGATCAAACGGAAACTCCAGCATTTGCAGCTCTTGCTTGTTGGCGGCATTTTCTACCATCCAGCGTGGAGCAATGGTCACCAGCTCAGACTGGCCAACCACATACAGTACATTGCTCAGACCGGTGCCTTCGTAGCTTGGCTGACAATCGAGCTCACGATAAGCCTGCTCAGAAAAACTGCGCTGGCCATGGACTTTGGACAGCTTCGCGTGCTGCTCGCGTGCCAACTCTTCACGGCTCACAGCCCCCTGAATACGCGGATGGTGTTTTGAAGTGACGACCACCAGCTCATCCTGGAAGATTTCTGTACTGGAGAAGCCCTGCTCATCAAAATGAGCGTAATCGATAACGAAATCGATCTCCTGATAACGCATACGCTCAGCCAGTTGACGATCAAATTCCGCATCTAAATGCAGCTGAACATTCGGAGCCTGCTGGTGAATTCCGGTCATGATTTGCGGTGCGAAACGAATATCACACGGACTGCAAATCGCCAGTTTAAACAGACGGGTTGAAGATTCAGGGGCAAACACCGCACTTGGCAGTTCATTGCGAATTAATTGCAGAGCCTGACGGATAGGAGCAAACAACTGACGCGCACGCTGGGTTGGCTGGATACCACGTCCCTGACGCATAAACAGCTCATCATTAAACATCACTTTCAGACGGGCAACGGCGTTACTCACCGCCGGTTGAGACATGCCCAGGTTGTGTGCGGCTCGGGTAATATTCTGCTCTTGCATGACAGCATCAAACACCGTCAGCAAATTGAGGTCTACACCACGTAATGTACTTTCCATTCGATAGCTGGCTATGGCGCTCATCGTATCTTTTCTATCTAGCATTTGGTACGCCTCTTCGTAGTTGTCTCGCTCACAGTCGCGAAACATTCGACGACTTATTGATGTCCGGAGGGGCAAGTGAATAGCCATTATTGGTGGTATTTATCTACCGGATACATCCATCGGGAAATCTAATATCAACATTCCCTAATCGATTGGCAATACGATTGATAAAAAGTCAGTATTTTTTACCCGAACACAAAAAAAGCCAATGCAATTCAATACATTGGCTTTTTATAAAAAAATGTAAAAATCGACATCAATGACATAACCACACTCATTGACTGGATTAATAAATAAAAGTTTTATCGTTAACCATCATTTGGCGGGTTAATAAAAGCATAAAATCCAATCATGAGAGCAATCAATTTATTGAGACATAGCTCGGAAAATCGACCTGCTGCCATAAACTGTTGCATAGCTCAGAGTGATCATTCCAGTGGCCTTTCAGCACCCAATCAACGATCGCATTCGCCACATTAGGGTACACCACTTTCTCTGCCTGTTTTTCATCCAGCCAGCGGCTCACTGCGGAAGGATCGAGAAAATCCATCACTGACGCCAAGCCAAGAATATCTAATGTCGCGACATTACTTTGCTGTTCAAACTGACCATTCAGCGGCTTGAGTAAAAGTTTCTTACCCAGCGACATCGCCTCTGACGGAAGCTCGAAACCACCATTGGCCATCACACCGGCACAATGATGCAAATGTTGTTGAAAGCGACTGTGACAAAGCGAGCGCAACTCAACGTTCTCGATCACCTCATCTTCAACAATATTGGGGTGATAAAACACAAACTGGTGATTAGCAAAACGGAACAGCAGCTCACACACCTCTTCGACGTTTTCAAACGGCAGATAGACCAGAATGTAATCCTGACAGCTGCTCGGTTGCAGTGAAGTGTGCACAATAGGCGGCAGAATCGGCTGTTCAAAATGATACCAGTGCAGGCCAAGGTGGTGATCGGCCGGAGCGAAACGGCGCATGATCACTTTATCAAACCAGCTCGCGCCTTTCAGGGGCACCGAGTAACGAAAAGCGTTCTGATGGCTAATGCCGATGCAAGAAACCTTTTGCTGCTTTGCCGCCCAGGCGGACACCGGTTCAAAGTCGTTCAGCACCAGATCATAAGCAGAGAGATCCAACTGCTTAATTTCGCGCAGCAGTTGCAGCGGACTGTTATTGAGTGCGGTTTTACAATAATTCACCCGCCCCTTATCGGTGGCAAACGTCATTCCACGCCGGGTCTGGTAATCCCCAAAACACTCCATCGAGAAATATTGTCTCTGTGCCCGGCCGGAAAACAAAAAGTCAATTTGCGCACCGCGCAGGGCAAATGCCTCACACATCGCGCGAGCACGGGTAATATGCCCGTTGCCCGTGCCTTGCACACCGTAAAGGATCTTCACAGGAAGCTCTCCAGCAATAACAGCGACAGAGTCGCGCTGCCGATGCCCAGACAGGCACCAATCAGTACATCACTTAAAAAATGTACCCCGAGCAAAATACGTGCACTGCCAATCAATGCCGCCCATAACAGGGCCAGTGCATAAATCTCAGGATAGAAATGGCCAATCAGGGTTGCCATTACAAACGCTGCTGCGGTGTGACCGGATGGCAGGCTGTAGCGATCAGACGGAGTAATAAACGCGGTCAGATGAGGTGATAATTCTGCCGGTCGACGGCGCTGAAAGCTGTTTTTTAACCCCCAGTACACCGGTAACTCAAACGCAAACGCCAGCAGACCAGCATACAAAAAAAGATGTCCGTTGTGCCCATCCAACGCCCACGCCAATACCCCAAACAAAACGTACAAGTGGCCGTCGCCAGTATGGGATACGGCCCTGCTCACCCGGGCGATCGGATGATTGAATTTGTGTTGTAAACACAGTATTGAAAAGGCCAAGTCAAGCTTAGCGATAGGTTCGATGGTACGCATAAGCACTCTTCTCCCTGTTGAGATACCCTATCTAGGCCAAAGATAAGAGCAGCAGATGACAAATCGGTGATGCTTTGTTTGTAAATGAATGACAAAGTCAGCAGGCACAAGTTCATGCACGCGCTTGACGCCAGATAAGCACCTTATTGCTATAAAACAGAACAAAAGACAAAAAGAGAAAACTTCGGCAACTCTGTATTTAGAGTGGGATTACGATACGAGCAATAGCATATAATGCTGACTGTAGATTCGATTGCAATTTAAAACTCCAGACCGCGAATAAAAAATCAACTTATGGTTGACGTGCTCAAGTGAGTGCGGTACTAATCTGTTATCTTAATTTTGGTGGTCAGCTTGTAATGACAATGCGCTTTTCTCTACTCCTCAGCCTGCTCCTTATCGTGATTCCATCGCGCGGGTAGTCTGTGGCAGAAAAACACCACAACAGATTTACAGAAACCCGCATCCAATGCGGGTTTTTTTATAATTAAATTCAGGAAGTAAACGATTAACTCTCGGAAAGAGGAAGCAAACATGAACGATCAGGTGATTATATTCGACACAACGTTGCGCGATGGTGAACAAGCATTATCTGCCAGCCTAACTGTAAAGGAAAAGCTGCAAATCGCATTCGCACTGGAACGCCTGGGTGTTGACGTGATCGAAGCGGGCTTTCCGGTTTCATCACCTGGTGATTTTGAATCGGTGCAAACCATCGCTAAAAACATCAAAAACAGTCGTGTTTGTGCCCTTTCCCGTGCCGTTGCAAAAGATATCGATGTCGCAGCAGAAGCACTGAAAGTCGCTGAAGCTTTCCGAATCCACACCTTCCTGGCGACTTCCACCATCCACGTTCAAGACAAATTACGCCGCACTTACGATGATGTGGTAGAAATGGCAGTAAATGCCGTTAAACATGCGCGTAACTACACCGATGATGTCGAGTTCTCATGTGAAGATGCTGGCCGCACTCCTATCGATAATCTGTGCCGTATGGTGGAAGCGGCGATTAATGCGGGCGCGACCACAATTAACATCCCGGATACCGTGGGTTACACCCTGCCAAGCGAATTCGGTGGTATTATTGAGCAGCTGTTTAACCGCGTACCAAACATCGATAAAGCGGTTATCTCCGTTCATTGTCACGATGACTTAGGCTTATCGGTTGCCAACTCAATTGCAGCTGTTCAAGCTGGTGCACGTCAGGTAGAAGGGACTATCAACGGTATCGGTGAACGCGCCGGTAATACCGCGCTGGAAGAAGTGGCTATGATCATCAAAACGCGTGGCGAACTGATGGGCGTAAAAACCGGCTTCAAGCATGAAGAAATCAGCCGTACCAGTAAACTGGTCAGCCAGCTGTGTAACATGCCGATTCAAAGTAACAAAGCCATCGTCGGTGCCAATGCCTTCAGTCACTCTTCCGGTATCCACCAGGACGGTATGCTGAAAAATAAGAATACCTACGAAATCATGACACCGGAGTCGATTGGCCTGAAAAACCAAGCTCTGAACCTGACCAGCCGCAGCGGCCGTGCTGCAGTCAAGAGTCACATGGATAGCATGGGTTACAACGAGGCTGAGTACAATCTGGATGCTTTATACGCCGACTTCCTGAAACTGGCTGACCGTAAAGGCCAGGTATTTGACTACGATCTGGAAGCGCTGATGCACTTCTCGAATCTGCGCGAAGAAGATGATTTCTACAAGCTGAACTACCTGAGTGTCCAGTCCGGTAGTGTGATGGCGACAACATCCATCAAACTGCAATGCGGTGACGAAGAGAAATGCGAAGCCGCAGTCGGTAACGGCCCGGTAGATGCGCTGTACCAATGTATCTACCGCATCACCGGTTACGATATCGTACTGGACAAGTTTGATCTGACCGCTAAAGGCGAAGGTGAAGACGGCTTAGGTCAGGCGGATATCATCGCTAATTACAAAGGCCGTAAATATCACGGTACCGGCATCTCAACCGATATCGTAGAAGCATCCGGCCAGGCACTACTGCACGTGATTAACAGCATTCATCGTGCTGACCAGATTGCCGAAATTAAACAGAAAAAGAAAATAGCGACGGTTTAAGACCGCCACTATCGCAAACACAACTTTGAACGAAAAATATCAGATACGTAAAGGACTCGCATGACAGACAAAACTTACAAGATTGCCGTACTTCCAGGTGACGGCATCGGCCCAGAAGTAATGCAGCAGGCACACAAGGTGCTGGATGCAGTAGAAAAGAAACACCAGTTAACTTTCGTGCGTGAAGAACATGACATTGGCGGTATCGCCATCGACAATCACGGTTGTCCGCTGCCAGAAAGCACTCTGCAGGCTTGTGAAGAGTCTGATGCCGTGCTGTTCGGTTCTGTCGGTGGCCCTAAGTGGGAACACCTGCCACCAAACGATCAGCCAGAGCGTGGCGCCCTGCTGCCACTGCGTAAGCATTTCCAGTTGTTCTGTAACCTGCGTCCTGCGCAGATCCATAAAGGTCTGGAAGCCTTTTCTCCTTTACGTGCTGATATTTCTGAGCGTGGTTTTGATATTGTGGTGGTCCGCGAGCTGACCGGTGGTATCTATTTTGGTCAGCCAAAAGGCCGTGAAGGTGAAGGCGCAAATGAAAAAGCGTTTGATACCGAGGTCTACCACCGTTACGAGATTGAACGTATTGCCAAGATTGCGTTTGAGTCTGCGCGCCTGCGTCGTAAGAAAGTCTGTTCAATCGATAAAGCCAACGTACTGCAAAGTTCCATTTTGTGGCGCGAAGTGGTGACTGAAATCGCCAAGGATTACCCGGACGTTGAACTGTCGCACATGTACATCGACAACGCGACCATGCAGCTGATCAAAGATCCATCTCAGTTCGATGTCATGCTGTGCTCTAACATCTTCGGTGACATCATCTCTGACGAATGTGCAATGATCACAGGTTCCATGGGGATGCTGCCATCTGCCAGCATGAACGAGAGCCAGTTTGGCCTGTTTGAGCCTGCGGGCGGCAGTGCGCCGGATATCGCAGGTAAGAACATCGCCAACCCGGTCGCGCAGATCCTGTCTGCGGCACTGATGCTGCGTTACAGTCTGGGCGAAGAGAATGCGGCGCAGGACATCGAGACAGCCGTCAGCAAGGCGCTGTCTGCAGGCCAGCTGACCGGAGATCTGGCTGGTGACAAACCAGCGCTGTCGACCAGCGAAATGGGTGATGTGATTGCCGGATACATTCTGAACGCATAATCGTCTCAAGCATAACTAAAAGAGCCGGTTTAAACCGGCTCCACTCTGGCTCTCTTGAGCTCAAGGAAGTAGCAATGTCCCAAGCAAAAACCTTATACGAAAAAGTTTACGATGCGCACGTTGTCGTTGCGGCGCAGGGTGAAAACCCGATTCTGTATATCGACCGCCACCTGGTCCACGAAGTGACCTCGCCACAGGCATTTGACGGCCTGCGCGAAAAAGGACGCCAAGTGCGTCAGGTCGGTAAGACCTTCGCGACCATGGACCACAACGTATCGACCACCACCAAAGACATCAATGCGTCCGGCGAAATGGCCCGTATTCAGATGGAAACCCTGTCTAAGAACTGTGAAGAGTTTGGCGTCACCCTGTATGACCTCAACCACAAATACCAGGGCATAGTACACGTTATGGGACCTGAGCTGGGTATTACCCTGCCGGGCATGACGATCGTATGTGGTGACTCACATACTGCGACTCACGGTGCGTTCGGTTCACTGGCATTCGGTATCGGTACGTCCGAAGTTGAACATGTTCTGGCGACCCAGACGCTGAAACAAGCGCGCGCCAAGACAATGAAAATTGAAGTCAAAGGCAAAGTTGCCGAGGGCATTACCGCGAAAGATATCGTACTGGCTATCATTGGTGAAACCACGGCGGCTGGCGGTACCGGCTATGTGGTTGAATTCTGCGGCGAAGCTATCCGTGATCTATCGATGGAAGGCCGTATGACCGTGTGTAACATGGCTATTGAGTTAGGCGCAAAAGCTGGCTTGATCGCACCAGATGAGACCACATTTAACTACATCAAAGGTCGTAAGTTTGCACCAAGCGGAGCTGACTGGGATGCGGCCGTCGAGTACTGGAAAACCTTTAAAACGGACGAAGACGCGCAGTTCGATGCTGTCGTAACTCTGAACGGTGCTGACATCAAACCGCAGGTTACCTGGGGAACCAACCCGGGCCAGGTGATCGCCGTTGATCAACCGATTCCGGCTCCGGCTTCATTTGCCGATCCGGTAGAACGCGCTTCAGCAGAAAAAGCACTGGCTTACATGGGTCTGGAAGCAGGCAAAATGCTGTCTGACTACCCGGTTGATAAAGTCTTCGTCGGTTCCTGTACTAACTCACGTATCGAAGATATGCGTGCAGCAGCGGCAGTTGCCAAAGGCAAGAAAGTCGCCTCTCACGTGCAGGCTCTGATCGTCCCTGGCTCTGAACAGGTGAAAGCTCAGGCGGAAGCTGAAGGTCTGGATAAGATCTTTATCGAAGCCGGTTTTGAATGGCGCCTGCCGGGTTGCTCAATGTGTCTGGCGATGAACAATGACCGCTTAGGTCCTGGGGAGCGTTGTGCATCGACCTCCAACCGTAACTTTGAAGGCCGTCAGGGCCGTGATGGTCGTACCCATCTGGTCAGCCCGGCAATGGCAGCAGCCGCCGCGATCGCTGGCCACTTCGTCGATATCCGCGAAATTAACTAAGGACAGAGGACATAAACAATGGCAGGTTTTCAACAACATACAGGCTTAGTGGTTCCTCTGGACGCAGCAAACGTCGATACAGATGCCATCATCCCGAAACAGTTTCTGCAGAAAGTAAACCGCATCGGTTTTGGTAAGCACCTGTTCCACGACTGGCGCTTCCTGGATGATGCCGGTCAGCAGGCCAATCCGGAATTTGTGATGAACAAAGCCCGTTATCAGGGCGCCAGTATTCTGCTGGCGCGCGAGAACTTCGGTTGTGGTTCATCTCGTGAGCACGCTCCCTGGGCACTGGCTGATTATGGTATCCGTGTCATGATCGCCCCAAGCTTTGCGGACATTTTCTACGGTAACTCAATCAACAACCAGATGGTTCCGGTACGCCTGACCGAGCAGGAAGTGGATGAACTGTTCACTTACGTTGAAGCTAACGAAGGTGCACACATCACGGTTGATCTGGAAAGCATGACAGTTTCTGCGAATGGCAAAAGCTACTCATTTGAAATCGATGAGTTCCGTCGTCACTGTCTGCTCAACGGGTTAGACAACATCGGCCTGACGCTTCAGCATGAAGCGAAGATCGCCGAATATGAAGCAAAAATCCCGGCGTTTCTGAAATAACGGCGCGATTGAGATTCTGTACAAGGGCTGCATACTGCAGCCCTTTTTGTACCTGACGTATTTTAGCGGCTAGTATTAATTCTATAAGCAATTGTCACCTTATCCGGTCTGAATGACGTCAGCTCAGCAACAGTAAGGAAAGTTACGCCGATGAAATACCTACTGAGTTTATTACTCTGCTTGCCTGTCAGCGTATTCGCTGCACCAAAAGCTGATTTGTGGCTTTTTTGGACGGCCAGTAACCAAGAAAACCGGCAAAAAATAGCTCATGACGCCTGGCAACAACTACTTGATCGCTATCTCTCCCGCAATGGCGAATATACCTTGTTTAACTACGCCGCCGTCAGCCAGACAGATCAGCACAAACTCAGTCGTTACCTTTCTTCTCTGGCGGCTATCGACCCAAGGACGCTTAACCGTTCAGAGCAATATGCCTATTGGATAAATCTCTATAATGCACAAACGGTACAACTCATCCTGCAACACTATCCACTCGACTCCATTACCCAATTAGGCGGCCTGTTCAGCTTTGGGCCCTGGGATGACAAAGTGCTCACGATTGCCGGTCAAACGTTAACCCTGAATGACATAGAGCACCGTATACTGCGCCCGATCTGGCTCGAACCAAGAACTCACTATGCACTCAACTGCGCCAGCCTGGGCTGCCCCAACCTGCAGCCTCAAGCCTTTACTGCTGATAATCTCGATCAGTTGCTCGATAGTGCCGCACAAGAGTTTATCAATAGTGAAAAAGGCGCGCACATGCAAGACGAAAAGCTGGTTCTCTCCAGTATTTATGACTGGTATCAGGTCGATTTTGGCTCCCGTCAGCAGCTCATACAGCACCTGGCTACCTATCGTGCAGACCTGTCCGGTTTTCGGGGCAATATCCGCTATCAGTACAACTGGGCATTAAATGAGGCGGGAGCGGGAATATAGAGGGTCTAGGAAATATGTCGCATAGGGGCATACTAAGCCACACCCATGTGAGAACAATTATTGATAAAAACAGAGAGAAGGAAGGGACGAGTTGTCACTCTAGGAACTAGGATTCTGGAAGCTTAAAACGAGAAAACCCCGACCTTGTGGTCAGGGTTTTGAAATCAAGCCTGGCGATGTCCTACTCTCACATGGGGAAACCCCACACTACCATCGGCGCTACTTCGTTTCACTTCTGAGTTCGGAATGGAATCAGGTGGGTCCAAAGTGCTATGGTCGCCAAACAAATTTTTTGACCGCTTACGCGTGTCGAATAAATGGTGCTGATACCCAGAATCGAACTGGGGACCTCATCCTTACCAAGGATGCGCTCTACCGACTGAGCCATATCAGCACACTAAATCTTGTCACTGAGGACGAGAAACCTGTTTAAAACAAGTCTCTGCTTTGTTTTCAGCTTTTCTGAAAAAGCTGAAAACAAGAAATTAAAGCCTGGCGATGTTCTACTCTCACATGGGGAGGCCCCACACTACCATCGACGCTGTTTCGTTTCACTTCTGAGTTCGGAATGGAGTCAGGTGGGTCCAAAACGCTATGGTCGCCAAGCAAAATTCTGTTTAACTACCGCTGTAAGCGATAATTACCTTTTATTTTCACTTTTTTAAAAGTGAAGACAAAAGATTGGAAAGCTGTTTTCGTTCTCATTACACATTCAATGTACTGGTCATTGAGTCCATCAAAACCCCTTGGGTGTTGTATGGTTAAGCCTCACGGGCAATTAGTACAGGTTAGCTCAACGCCTCACAACGCTTACACACCCTGCCTATCAACGTTCTAGTCTCGAACAACCCTTTAGGACACTTAAAGTGTCAGGGAAGACTCATCTCAGGGCTCGCTTCCCGCTTAGATGCTTTCAGCGGTTATCGATTCCGAACTTAGCTACCGGGCAATGCGTCTGGCGACACAACCCGAACACCAGAGGTTCGTCCACTCCGGTCCTCTCGTACTAGGAGCAGCCCCCTTCAATCTTCCAACGCCCACGGCAGATAGGGACCGAACTGTCTCACGACGTTCTAAACCCAGCTCGCGTACCACTTTAAATGGCGAACAGCCATACCCTTGGGACCGACTTCAGCCCCAGGATGTGATGAGCCGACATCGAGGTGCCAAACACCGCCGTCGATATGAACTCTTGGGCGGTATCAGCCTGTTATCCCCGGAGTACCTTTTATCCGTTGAGCGATGGCCCTTCCATTCAGAACCACCGGATCACTATGACCTGCTTTCGCACCTGCTCGAATTGTCATTCTCGCAGTCAAGCGGGCTTATGCCATTGCACTAACCTCACGATGTCCAACCGTGATTAGCCCACCTTCGTGCTCCTCCGTTACTCTTTGGGAGGAGACCGCCCCAGTCAAACTACCCACCAGGCACTGTCCTCGAACCGGATAACGGTCCAGAGTTAGAACATCAAACATACAAGGGTGGTATTTCAAGGACGGCTCCAACGCAACTGGCGTCACGTCTTCAAAGCCTCCCACCTATCCTACACATGTAGGTTCAATGTTCAGTGCCAAGCTGTAGTAAAGGTTCACGGGGTCTTTCCGTCTAGCCGCGGGTACACTGCATCTTCACAGCGATTTCAATTTCACTGAGTCTCGGGTGGAGACAGCGTGGCCATCATTACGCCATTCGTGCAGGTCGGAACTTACCCGACAAGGAATTTCGCTACCTTAGGACCGTTATAGTTACGGCCGCCGTTTACCGGGGCTTCGATCAAGAGCGTCGACCGAAGTCTAACCCCATCAATTAACCTTCCGGCACCGGGCAGGCGTCACACCGTATACGTCATCTTACGATTTTGCACAGTGCTGTGTTTTTAATAAACAGTTGCAGCCACCTGGTATCTGCGACTTCCAATAGCTCCATCCGCGAGGGACTTCACCGTCAGAAGCGTACCTTCTCCCGAAGTTACGGTACCATTTTGCCTAGTTCCTTCACCCGAGTTCTCTCAAGCGCCTTGGTATTCTCTACCCGACCACCTGTGTCGGTTTGGGGTACGATTCCTTACAATCTGAAGCTTAGAGGCTTTTCCTGGAAGCATGGCATCAATGACTTCATCACCGTAGTGACTCGACATCGTGTCTCAGCCTTACAGAGAGCCGGATTTACCTAACTCTCAAGCCTACGCACTTGAACCTGGACAACCGTCGCCAGGCCCACCTAGCCTTCTCCGTCCCCCCCATCGCAATTGTAAGAAGTACGGGAATATTAACCCGTTTCCCATCGACTACGCCTTTCGGCCTCGCCTTAGGGGTCGACTTACCCTGCCCCGATTAACGTTGGACAGGAACCCTTGGTCTTCCGGCGAGGAGGTTTTTCACCCCCTTTATCGTTACTCATGTCAGCATTCGCACTTCTGATACCTCCAGCATGCCTTACAGCACACCTTCAACGGCTTACAGAACGCTCCCCTACCCAATGCGATAAATCGCATTGCCGCAGCTTCGGTTTACAGCTTAGCCCCGTTACATCTTCCGCGCAGGCCGACTCGACTAGTGAGCTATTACGCTTTCTTTAAATGATGGCTGCTTCTAAGCCAACATCCTAGCTGTCTGAGCCTTCCCACATCGTTTCCCACTTAGCTGTAATTTGGGACCTTAGCTGGCGGTCTGGGTTGTTTCCCTCTCCACGACGGACGTTAGCACCCGCCGTGTGTCTCCCGGATAGTACTTACTGGTATTCGGAGTTTGCAAAGGGTTGGTAAGTCGGGATGACCCCCTAGCCTTAACAGTGCTCTACCCCCAGTAGTATTCGTCCGAGGCGCTACCTAAATAGCTTTCGGGGAGAACCAGCTATCTCCGAGTTTGATTGGCCTTTCACCCCTAGCCACAAGTCATCCGCTAATTTTTCAACATTAGTCGGTTCGGTCCTCCAATTGATGTTACTCAATCTTCAACCTGCCCATGGCTAGATCACTCGGTTTCGGGTCTATATCCAGAGACTGTGCGCCCAGTTAAGACTCGGTTTCCCTACGGCTCCCCTAAATGGTTAACCTTGCCACTGAATATAAGTCGCTGACCCATTATACAAAAGGTACGCAGTCACACCACGAAGGTGCTCCTACTGCTTGTACGTACACGGTTTCAGGTTCTATTTCACTCCCCTCACAGGGGTTCTTTTCGCCTTTCCCTCACGGTACTGGTTCACTATCGGTCAGTCAGGAGTATTTAGCCTTGGAGGATGGTCCCCCCCATGTTCAGACAGGATAACACGTGTCCCGCCCTACTCGATTTCACTGAACATACGCTGTCGGCTACGGGGCTATCACCCTGTTTCGCGGTCCTTTCCAGAACCTTCACCTGACGCATATAAAGCTTAAGGGCTAATCCAATTTCGCTCGCCGCTACTTTCGGAATCTCAATTGATTTCTTTTCCTCGGGGTACTTAGATGTTTCAGTTCCCCCGGTTCGCTTCATTAACCTATGTATTCAGTTAATGATACCTGCTTATGCAGGTGGGTTTCCCCATTCGGAAATCGTAGACTCAAGTGGCTCTTACTGCCTCATCTACGCTTATCGCAAGTTAGTACGTCCTTCATCGCCTCTGACTGCCAAGGCATCCACCGTGTACGCTTAGTCACTTAACCATACAACCCGAAGGAGTTTCGAGTTGATGAACCAAGTCACCAAGGTTTCGTTGTCTCTCATTATTTGAATGAGCGAGAGACTTTTCGATTTTGCCGGACTCAATTTTGAAACTTGTTAAACAAGTTTCTACCAAGCACACTTGAATGTGTTGTTGGTGTATTCCATTAAGGAATACATTGAGAACTTTACAAATAATGTTTCGTTTACGAATAAACAAAAGATTATTTTGTCAGCTTTCCAAATTGTTAAAGAGCAAGATTCTATCAAAGAACCATTTCTAAACATTCTCGTAAGAACACTTAAAGATGGTGGAGCTATGCGGGATCGAACCGCAGACCTCCTGCGTGCAAGGCAGGCGCTCTCCCAGCTGAGCTATAGCCCCATCAGGTGTTGATACTGTGTGCCAATCTTCTGGGAGGAAGATTGGTGGGTCTGAGTGGACTCGAACCACCGACCTCTCGCTTATCAGGCGAACGCTCTAACCACCTGAGCTACAGACCCAGTATCGTCTCTTAAACGTAATAAACCATCAATCTGTGTGAACACTCATCGCAATAATCATTCGTATAAGGAGGTGATCCAGCGCCAGGTTCCCCTAGCGCTACCTTGTTACGACTTCACCCCAGTCATGAACCACAAAGTGGCAAGCGTCCTCCCGAAGGTTAAACTACCTGCTTCTTTTGCAGCCCACTCCCATGGTGTGACGGGCGGTGTGTACAAGGCCCGGGAACGTATTCACCGTGGCATTCTGATCCACGATTACTAGCGATTCCGACTTCATGGAGTCGAGTTGCAGACTCCAATCCGGACTACGACGCACTTTTTGGGATTCGCTCACTTTCGCAAGTTGGCCGCCCTCTGTATGCGCCATTGTAGCACGTGTGTAGCCCTACTCGTAAGGGCCATGATGACTTGACGTCGTCCCCACCTTCCTCCGGTTTATCACCGGCAGTCTCCCTGGAGTTCCCGACTTTACTCGCTGGCAAACAAGGATAAGGGTTGCGCTCGTTGCGGGACTTAACCCAACATTTCACAACACGAGCTGACGACAGCCATGCAGCACCTGTCTCTCAGTTCCCGAAGGCACAAGACTGTCTCCAGTCTCTTCTGAGGATGTCAAGAGTAGGTAAGGTTCTTCGCGTTGCATCGAATTAAACCACATGCTCCACCGCTTGTGCGGGCCCCCGTCAATTCATTTGAGTTTTAATCTTGCGACCGTACTCCCCAGGCGGTCTACTTAACGCGTTAGCTCCGAAAGCCACGGCTCAAGGCCACAACCTCCAAGTAGACATCGTTGACGGCGTGGACTACCAGGGTATCTAATCCTGTTTGCTCCCCACGCTTTCGCATCTGAGTGTCAGTATCTGTCCAGGGGGCCGCCTTCGCCACCGGTATTCCTTCAGATCTCTACGCATTTCACCGCTACACCTGAAATTCTACCCCCCTCTACAGTACTCTAGCCTGCCAGTTTCAAATGCAATTCCGAGGTTGAGCCCCGGGCTTTCACATCTGACTTAACAAACCACCTGCATGCGCTTTACGCCCAGTAATTCCGATTAACGCTCGCACCCTCCGTATTACCGCGGCTGCTGGCACGGAGTTAGCCGGTGCTTCTTCTGCAGCTAACGTCAAACGAATGCGCTATTAACACACCCGCCTTCCTCACTGCTGAAAGTACTTTACAACCCGAAGGCCTTCTTCATACACGCGGCATGGCTGCATCAGGCTTGCGCCCATTGTGCAATATTCCCCACTGCTGCCTCCCGTAGGAGTCTGGACCGTGTCTCAGTTCCAGTGTGGCTGATCATCCTCTCAGACCAGCTAGGGATCGTCGCCTTGGTGAGCCCTTACCTCACCAACTAGCTAATCCCACCTGGGCATATCCTGACGCGAGAGGCCCGAAGGTCCCCCTCTTTGGCCCGAAGGCATTATGCGGTATTAGCCATCGTTTCCAATGGTTATCCCCCACATCAGGGCAATTTCCCAGGCATTACTCACCCGTCCGCCGCTCGCCGTCCTTAACGTTCCCCGAAGGTTCAGTTAAGTCGCTGCCGCTCGACTTGCATGTGTTAGGCCTGCCGCCAGCGTTCAATCTGAGCCATGATCAAACTCTTCAATTTAAGATTTGATTCCCTAAATAATTAGGGAGGCTCAATGAATACTGACTTCAAATTACCTTAGTAATTCAAAGCTATTACCATTCCAACAGAATGGTAATGAATTGACTGTGCTCGAATGATTGCTCATTCAAATTGGTCACTCAGTTCATTGATACCTAAGTTGATTCTTTAGAATCATCTTCGATTATCATCAACGAGTGCCCACACAGATTGATAGGTTTATATTGTTAAAGAGCGTTGCTTTTTAGAAACTTTCTTCTCAAAGCGGAGGTGCATTCTAGCGAGTTAATTTGAAGAGTCAAACACTTTTTCAAATTTATTTCTCAGAAGCTTTTCACCTCGCTGACCAGCGCTGAAGCCTTGTGGCGTCTGCCGTGTCAGTGAGGCGGCATTATAGAGAGTTGCTTCAACTTGGCAATACTAAAAATCACTTTTTTTATAAAAAAACGTTCGTTTGGTTATTAAACAAACGAACGACTTTTTATGCAGACTTTACTCTCAGCACACCCACAATTTACTCACAAAAAACTGTGGATAACTAATCGTCACTATCAAAAAAATAGGAAATCCGTGAACGAGGATTGAGGTAATCACGAATTTTGTCCGGTAACTTATTCGGTAATATCGCACTGACTATCTTCATGTCTTTACTAGCCAGGTCAATAATCGGAGCCTGAGTACGTGGTACTGAAGGGTCATAGATAAGGACATTAGGAAACAGCAGATGCTTAGCATTCACCGAGATGACCAGCCCCACCATATCATTAGAGAGCTGAACCACTGTTCCGGGCGGAAACACCCCCATGAATTTGACCATGATATTGAGGTTTTCATGGTTATACAGATGGCGGCAATTCTTATAAAGGTGAGATAACGCGATATAAGGGATTTTTTGCTCAGCCACCACATTGGGGTGGCAAAGGTTATCAAACGCATTGGCGACTGCGACCACCTGCGCTAATTCATCAATCTCTTCTTCTTTATAGCCCTGCGGATAGCCAGAGCCATCATTCAATTCATGATGTTGCTCTATCACTCGCATCGCACTAGCCGGAAAGTCCTCTATATTAGCCGCTAACTCCTGACCATACTTGGTATGCAGTTTAAGGTAGTTTTTTTCCGGTTCGCTAAGCGGAGTCGGCTTTCTGACAATTGCACTCGGAACGCGCATTTTACCAATATCATGAAACAGACAGGCGAAGGCGAGCTCTTTTAATTTGTCGGCAGGAAATCCTTTGTTCTTTCCGATCATCATGGCAATCACTGAAACATTAAGTGAATGGAAATAGATGTCTTCAAACTCACTTTTGCTGTTCATCAGGTGCAGGGTGACGCTGTCCTCACTGAGCAGCTTGTCGACAACATCGTCGACCAGCTGCTTAGCTTCATCGACCGCATCCTGCGGACGATTACGAATTTTGTTCATAACCGCACGCATACGGGCCAGTGAGCGTTCAAATTCTTTCTCACAATGCAAAACCCGGCGCCGATAAGCATTCAGTTTCTCGATTCGTTTCTGCTTTTCCTGCCATAACTTGTCAG
Organism: Vibrio ostreae; assembly: GCF_019226825.1. Lineage (NCBI taxonomy): Bacteria > Pseudomonadati > Pseudomonadota > Gammaproteobacteria > Vibrionales > Vibrionaceae > Vibrio > Vibrio ostreae. The sequence continues at coordinate 3,168,025 of NZ_CP076643.1, read as the reverse complement.
CTTCATCGTCAATCGCTGGGTCACTACTCTGTTCAGCTTCCGACTGCCCCTGAGTCTGTGGAGGTAAAGGCGAGGTATCGCTTTGGGCCGGATTCAAAAATACGTGCTGGATACCCAGATGCCGAATCAGGCGGATTTGCTCCTGAGTCGTAATCTTAAAGCTGTTAAACAGAAAAGGATGCTCATTCCATTTGACCGGCAAACGGATATGTAACCCAGGTTGCAGCCTATCGACCGTAATTTTGATACTTGCCACTCTATCACTCTGTCCTTGGTACGCAGGCTCCTACTAATCAGGGGCCTTGATATTAGGTGTTCATATATTAGAAGAACTCAATAATAAGGTCATCAATACAATACTCAGAGAGCTGCGTATAAAGCGAGATCTTCAACAAACTTCGCAATTAATGATCCAGCGAACACCGAACTGATCCTCAACTTTTCCGCATCGGGTGCCCCAGAACGTGTCTTCTAATGGCATCATCACTTTACCTTGTTCAGCTAACTGTTCGAATAATACGAGTTGACGATCAATGTCATCCATCACCACAGACAGTGCAATCTGATTATCTTTGAGTTCCTGCGTTGCAATGCCATCAGACAGCATTAACTTCATATGCTGCGTGACCAGTTCAGCATGCATGATCCAGTTCGGGTTAACGCCTTTAATCAGCTGTGGCGCTTCATGAAAATAGCGTTTGGTTAATACATGGCCATCAAAACACTGGCAATAAAAGTCGAGCGCCTGTTCACAGCGGCCGGAAAAAAATATATACGGTGTGAGGATAAACATAGACACCTCCTGCTTTTATAAGAAGCATAGTCGATTCCTCTCACCAAATCTGAATACTGGTATGTCGCTCTATAGAAAGGAACTCAGGCACGCAAAAGTCCAGCCAGCTTGTCTTCCGCATCTTTAGCTAACAATCACTCATCTCAGTACGGTTACGACCATTATGTTTGGCCTGATACAGTGCCATATCCGCCTTTTTCATCACTGATTCAATCGCCTCATCACCAGCGGACCAATATGCCACACCAATTGAAATAGTAATGGCTGGCACCATAGTGAAACTATGATTGGCCACTGAGGCCCGGATACGTTCCGCCACCTCATAAGCCCGGGCGATATGGGTATTACTGAGCAACAGGATAAATTCTTCCCCGCCTGCACGACACACAATATCTTGCTCCCGTGCCTGCTGTTTCATCAAACTCGATACTTCCCGCAACAGCTCATCACCCGCATCATGCCCATAGGTATCATTCACCTTCTTGAAATAATCCAAATCGAGCGCAAGCACAGAAAATGGCATCTGGCGGACGGTAAAACTCTCAATACTTTTTTCTAACCCACGTCGGTTCAACAATCCGGTCATAGCATCAGTTAAGCTATCGGACTGCAGTCGATCGATGGTGTTAGACGCAACTCCGAATGCACGTAAGAAACTCTGTTTGAGGTGAGCAGCCTCAAAGTACCAAGGTTTGACGAGTTTCATCTCATCCATGAGTGAACTGTCACTTTCAAGTTTCTTAACCGCGCTGGCCAGTTGCCAAAGTGGTTTTGAGATAAAAATCGCCGATATCCAGATAATAATCAGGGTGACGATACCTATCGGAATCGATTGCCACACCACTTGAAGCAACTGATCATCAAGAACCATCAACGCCTCTGCACGCGGTTTCTGCGCCACAATACCCCAACCAGATTGTTTAACCGGAGCATAACCAGCCAGCATTTCAGTACCGAAAACATTTAAAGTCTCGATGTGGCCGCTTTCACCACGTGCGACTGCGTTTATCGCAGCATTTTTCGTGATCACCTGACCGATGCGCCGATGGTCCGGGTGATAAATCAAAGTACGATTATGATCCACTACATACAGATATGAACCGTCACGATAACTGTGTTTACCCAGTAACGTGGCCAGCATGTTTTCCTGCTCCAGATAAATCGTGCCACTGACAAATCCCTGATAGTGGCCGGAAGCTGAAAAGATCGGATAAGAGATACTGGTAATATAGTTGCCCGCTGGAGAGACGAAAGGATCGGTAATCAGCGGCTTTTGTGCTGTGAGAGACTGGAGCGAGTTGACGCCGGTCAGAGCTATACCTGTCACTGGCAGCGTTTGCGGCGCAATCGCCTTAATCACGCCATCAGCGTTGACCACGACCACAGAATTAAATGAATCGGTCTGCTTTTTTAACCGTTCAGTTTCAGCTAACAACAATTCAGGATCCGCTATTTTATCACTCAGCACCGCGGCACTAAACGCGAGCTGATTGAGTGCTGAAGTCAAAAATGCATCTGTCATTTCGGCCATCTTCTCGGCATACACCTGATTAGAAGCCAAAGTATTGGCGATGATTAACTCTCTCTGCACCCGATACATGGAGTAAAATGCATTGATTAGGGTGATAAATGCCGTGAATAGGCACAACAGTAAAATGAGTCTTCTTAAATTTAGTTTATCTCCAGACACTTCTATCATTCCATTAACCGTTGCCTATTAGTTTTCTTCCGCCAAATTTCCGTGCACAATAATAGCGACAACTTCCTTCCCATCACATGCAATAAATCAGAGTACTAACATTGTTCACGTCCAAAAAATGACACTAAGCCAAGATTAAAGTGTGAATTTAATTCATAGTAACATTGAACAGAATTCAATTTGATACAAATCACAATATGGTTCAATAACCGCCATCATCCCACGTACTTCAGGCGCTTAAGATGAAAAAATTAACCATCATAGACGGTGGTATGGGCAGAGAATTAGAACGAATCGGTGCCCCGTTTTCACAAACAATGTGGAGTGCACAAGCACTGTTGGAAACACCAGGCTATGTGCGCCAGGCTCATCAAAATTTTATTGATGCCGGAGCGCAAGTCATCATTGCGAACAGCTCCGCTTGCGTACCCTTTTATCTCGGTCAAGAGTGCTATCAGGCCAAAGGTGAGTCACTGGCACGCGAAGCCGCGATTATCGCTCAGTCCGTCGTACAGCACGAAAAAGTGAAGCACCGGAATAAAGTTCTGGCTGCGGGTGCGTTATCTCCGCCGTATGGCAATGACGACCCTGACCTGTTTGATGCTGAATCTGCACTGGGTATCTATCACGCTCTGTTTGCAGCCCAAAACCGCTACGTTGATCTGTGGTTCGCAGAAGAGATAGCCAGTATAGCTGAACTCACATTAGTGCAATCGGTTCTGCAACACGCTCAACAGCCCTGTTACTACATTTTATCGCTGAGCAACGAAACAACCCCCGAGCTTCAGTTGCGCTCCGGAGAATCGGCTATTGATGCCATTGATTTTATCGTCCAGCACGGTGGCGAGGGTATTCTGTTTGAGAGTGAAACAACCGACGTCATTTCCCAGGCTATTACTCGTGCCGCGGAACGCATCAAGCGTGCAGATATCGAACTTGGCGGATACATCAATTTTTCCACCACCACAGACTCTGCGCTCACAGCACAAAACACGAGTACACCAAGCTCCGAACTCTCACCACAAAGTTACTTAGTATTAGCGCAGCATTGGTATCAACTCGGTGCCACTCTTTTCGGAGGATGTTGCGGAATCAGGCCGGAACATATCCAAGCGCTGGCTCGATGGCGTGATAGCCAGGAACCGTTGGTAGCTGTTAAATAATATTCATCTTCAGACCGTAATAAACACAAGCAATACCCACGAAAATTTCGGGGGGTATTGCTATTACCAAACATATTGCTCGACGCCCTAAGGCTCACTAAGCCAAATGAGCCAGACTGAATACCAGGCTCAGTTCATCACGATTTCGGTACACACGCCACTGTCACACTCCTCGATACGCAAAGGGTTACCATGCTTGTCACTGTACGTGGTTTTATAATGTTTACCTCGAATTTCACGAATCGCAGTCCACTCTTTACCTTCGCGGTCTGTACCACGTAAGTACTGACTGTTGCCCGCTTCTATTATTGTCCGGCTCCAGGTCAAACCGGTGGTGCTGTCTTTGCACTGCTCAAATACCATATTGCCAGTCTTAGACTTGTTACAATAAACATTCTCAGAACTCTCAAACGAATCGGCGCAAGCAGAAAAAACAAAGCCACTACAAACAAAAAATACCGCTAATCTATTTATCTTAATAATCATATAATGCGAAACCAAACCAAACGTAATACGATAAATTGCATATAAGCCACAAATTTTCGCGCACGATATCACATTTTTCGATCAGTTATCGTATATACATTGCCTGTTTTGATGAAAGTGAGACTAGCACCTTGTTTTAGTCAATGGATATTGTGTAATCACTTTATGTAAAATAAGTCGAGCCTTTGAAAAGAGTACTTTTACACCTCAAACTGACATTTTATCCGTAAGCCTGCCTTGCAACTTACTGGTTACCAGACTATTCCAATTCAACATACCACCACTCGATCATCTGCCCGAAAAGCCATGGTTATTAATCACATCTGATGCCCTCAGTCGAAATGGCGCTCAAAGACCTAAATATCAGGACACAAAAATAAATGCACTTTTTTACGTCCATGGTTGAACTGCAATCGATGTCGCTACGTATCAGAGATAGTTGGCAGAAGTAGCGCTGACAAATCGTGTTTAAGATTACGCTGCAACAGGAAAATATTATGAAAAATCGTTTTACAGCTTCAGCAAAAACCTTTTGTCTTTTCACTGTACTAACTACCGCTTCTTCTCTGGCATGGGCCGGACATCATCTCGGCGTTAAAGCCACTGATCAGGATGTTTCCGGTGGAACAGTATCTGCCAACATGATAATGGCCGGCGACAATGGCTGGATGGTGGTGCACCGCACTGATAAAGAAATGAAACCGGGTCCGGTGGTTGGTTATTCGCCGGTTAAGAAAGGCAACAACAGCGACGTCACAGCGATACTGACTGAACCGGTAAAATCTGGTGAGATGCTGATGTTAATGTTACACGGCGAAGCCGGCGGCATGAAAACCGGTATTTTTGAGTACACGTTAGGTGCCAAAGAAGATGGCCCGGTACGCGAAGACGGCAAACTGGTTATGAGTGTGATTACGGCCAAATAATCTGCAAGCAAACCATAACGATAAAGGGGACCTTGCTGTCCCCTTTTGTTCTCCCGCCTCGCGTTCACTGAGCCCCAAAACGACGAAAGGCCGCTGTAATAAGCGACCTTTCTAATCATGGTACCGATGGGAGGACTGACCGGGCTTGCGCTCAAGCCGCCACTCCGGAAACACCGTTTTCCCGCCCCGCGTTCACTGAGCCCCAGAACGACGAAAGGCCGCTGTAATAAGCGACCTTTCTAATCATGGTACCGATGGGCGGACTTGAACCGCCACTCCCGAAGGAAACGGATTTTGAATCCGTCGTGTCTACCAATTTCACCACACCGGCATCTTAGGGGAATCCCCTTCAATGGATGGTCATTATACGTAAGAACGAAGAGGGTGCAATAACAATATATTGAAAACTAAATTGTTTGCTGAATATTTCGCCACCAATCCTAACTCGCTTAATTCAGGCTAACTCTCTCGTTATTACTCATTGTGCGCCAATAAGATAACCCGATTACGCCCTTGTGCTTTCGCCTGATACAGCGCCATATCCGCCCGCTTGAACAAAGAGGCTTCACTGTCCTGCGCTATATAACTGGTGACACCGGCGCTGATAGTAAACTCAGGCAAATCCTCTTCGCGTAAATCCTCCACCAGCTGTCTCAGATTTTGTGCCAGTTGATAGCTGCTGTCACCATTTTGCATCGGTAACACAATCGCAAATTCCTCACCGCCGAGGCGAAATAGCATATCAGTAGAGCGAATACGCTGCTTGAGCTGAGCGACCAACAATTGTAGTAGCTGGTCACCTACCTGGTGACCATAACGATCATTGACCCGTTTAAAATAATCTACATCCAGCAATACCAGACCAAAGTCATAACCACCACGCTCGGCCAGATCCAGTTGCAGTTGGATCTGCTCTTCCCATTTATGGCGATTGAATGCACCAGTCAGTTTGTCCTGAGTCGCGAGCGCCAATAACTGCTTTTCGACCCTTGCGCGGCTGGTCATCTCAACGCTGAGACGTGACATCACAATATTGATTTCATATTCCAGTTCCGCCAGCTCGTCGCGGGTCTGGATAGGCGCTACATCAAGCTCTGATGATCCGTCGCCCTGATCAAGCGTCGAGGTCATGGTATGAATTTCGCCCTGAATGCGGCGAATGCGATGCAGAATAATCTGCACGATATAGACGGTGAGAAATAACCCTAACCCCAGCGCGCCAACGCCTAGCAGTATACTGACCAGCAGGAAATCTTTCTCGTGGCGCTCGGTGTAGTACGCATCCTGACGAGTGACGCTCTCGAGATGACCAATAATGTTTGTACCGGCCGCTTCCAGTTCATCAGCCAGGGTTTCCATCCTATTCCGCTCCGCCGCAGAAATGACATCGCGCCCAGCTACCATTTCCAGATGTTGTTCAAACGCAGCGCTTTGCTGCGCATAGCGGCTGATCTCCTGCAATACCTGCTGATGCTTAGCAGGCATCAAAATTACCTTGTTCTGGCTCAGATTCTGCTCAATCAACTGTACTGCTTTATCGAGCAGGCTCTTCATTTTGTGCTTTTGAAATGCCAGCTGCTGATGGCGTTTGAGCTCATCATACGACTTCCCCGCTAACAGGGAGCGTTCAAACTGCTGGTGTTGTTCCAGTTCAATAAACTCCAGTTGGCGCATAATCTGGCTAAGAGGGATATCCAGATAGGCGAGTTCACGCATCTCATGGTCTATCTGCTTAATTTTGTAACCTGAATAGACAATCGCAAACAGCAAAAACGTCAGCAGTAATACAAACAGACCGCCGATTTTGTGTTTGATTGAAGCGTGATACCAATTAAAAAGCGCCATGATTTTCCCTAACCAGAAAGTGAAACCAGACCAAGAGTCGTAACCAATACCGCCGGCTACACAGAGATCCGCTTTGGCATAGTGGCCGAATTTTACCTGCTGACTGAGCAGAGGCAAGTTTGGTTACGCTTTTGTGAACCCATTCGATCTCTCTTCTTGCTCAGGGTAACAAATTACGACCAATTACTAAGCTGTGCGGCAGCTCTCTTTTCACCTGACCAACCTGACGATATGCTGACGGCCGGTTGATTAGATACAAAGGTTGTTATGAACGAGTCCACTCTGCCTCCTGCCGGGCTGCTGCGCCGTGTCGGAGCACTGATTTACGATACCCTGGTGGTGATGGCGATCCTGATGATTGCCGGTGGCGTTGTTGTTGCTGTACTAGAAGCGTGTGTCGCCGCGGGGATACTCAGTTATGCCCCTTATCAGGACGCGGGTGACCTGCTTAGCCATCACCCGATCTGGAGCCCGGCTTATACCCTGTATCTGGCCTGCGCCTGGATCTACTTTTTCGTGTTCTTCTGGACCCGCGGCGGCCAAACCCTCGGAATGCGGGCCTGGAAACTGGTGGTATGTAATCCGGACGGTACGCGCATTTCAGCGACACAGGCCCTGATCCGCCTGGCAACATCAGTCTTCGGACTGGGAAACCTTACGGTACCTTTTGATCCAAAGAAACGTGCTTTTCAGGACATGTGGGCCAAGACTTGTGTGGTCGTGCTGCCGAAAGTTAAATAAGCGCAGTCCTCTGTTAAGGAATAAAAAAGGAAAGCTTCTGCTTTCCTTTTCTGTTCATAACACCCGTTAAAGTTTGCGTCGTAGTAGCACGATAGCAATACTGAGGAACACCAGACTCGGCGCGACAGCGCCAAACACCGGTGGGATGCCGTACACCAGACTGAGCGGACCAAAAAACTCACTGGAAATATAGAAGGTGAAACCTGCGATGACCCCGGACAAGATCCGAGCCCCCATGGTCACACTACGCAGCGGACCAAAGATAAACGACAGTGCCATCAGCATCATGACCGCAATCGAAAACGGCTGAGTAATCTTACGCCAGAACGCCAGTTCATAACGGGAAGCATCCTGTTCCGACTCTTTGAGATAATGAACATAATCATACAAACCACTCAGCGCCAGCTCTTCCGGCTTGACGGTAACCACCGCCAGCTTATCCGGGGCCAGAGAGGTCTGCCAGCGGTATTCTGGCAGTGACTGTTTGGTGATGACGACGTCATCTTTCATGTCCGTGATCTCAACACCTTTCATCATCCACAGATTATCGCCGAGATAATCGGCCTGTTTGGCAAAGACCACGTTGGTTAGCTGTTTATTATCATCGAACCGCCACATATTGAGGCCATGCAGACGATTATCATCGATTTTAGCGATGAAGATAAAATCATTGATATCGCGCGCCCAAACCCCGGTGCGGACCGATAAAATCTGGCCGCCGGAGGTTGCGAACGCGCGCAAATCACGCGCCGCTTTCTGTGCCTGCGGCGCGCCCCACTCACCAAGCAGAGTGACCATAATCATCAGCGGCACCGCGGTTTTCAGCACCGACAAACCAATATCAATTTTCGAAAAACCCGCCGCCTGCATCACTACTAACTCTGAACTTGCGGCCAAAGCACCAAGACCAATCAGTGCCCCCAGCAATGCAGCCATCGGGAAAAACATTTCAATATCACGCGGAATACTCAGCACCACAAACAGCAGGGCCTGCAGCAGATCGTAGGTACCGTCACCCACTTTGCGCAGCTGTTCAACATATTTGATGATACCGGACAACCCGACAAAGGTGGCCAGTACCAGCATGGTGGTGGCAATAATGGTGCGGCCGATGTACCAGTCAAGAATCTTAAACATGACTTAGGCTACCTTTTTCTTCTTTTGTCTTAACTTATCTTTGAATTTTCTCACCGGCACGCTATCCATGGTATTGGCAATAATAGCCGTCAGCAGCAGCGCTGCATTGATCGGCCACATACCGACCAGTGCCGGGATAGAGCCATCTTCCAGTGCTGACTTAGTCGCACTGATGGCCAGAAAATAAGTCAGGTAAATCAGGATTGCCGGACCCATTTTGGCAAAACGGCCCTGACGCGGATTGACCGCCGACAGTGGCACCACCAGCATGGTCAACAGCGGAATACAGACCACCAGTGAAATACGCCATTGCAACTCCGCCTGCGCGCGGCGATCAGAATTATGCATCAGTTCCAGGGTCGGAATCGCTTCCCAGTCGCGGCCTTTCTCTTCCACCTCGCGCTGACCAATCAAGCCTTCATATTCATCAAACTTGGAGATCATGTAATCAACGCGGGTCGGGACCCCTTCATAGCGGGTGCCGTTATACATGGTGATGATCTGGCGTCCGTCACTCAGTTCTTTCACGTCACCGGAATCGGAGAACATCACACTCGGCAGGATCGATTCACGTGGCGTCAGTTGCGCCACGAACACGTTGTTCAGGGTTTTGTTGTCGATATTATCGATAAACACCACCGACGAACCATCCGGCGAACGCTGGAACTGACCGGTTTGCAACAGGTCAACACTGTTTTCCGCCGCCAGTTGTTCCATCAGCGATTCGACTTTATCCTGACTCCAGGGTGACAGCCACAGCGCGTTAAAGCCGGCGACACACGAGGTAATAATGCCGAGATACAATGCAGCGCGCACCAGGAACTTATTACCGATCCCGGTGGCATTCATCACTGTAATTTCACTTTCCGCGTACAGGCGACCGAAGGTGAGCAAAATCCCGATGTACAGGCTCAGTGGCAGCATTAACAACCCCATTGCCGGCATGTTCAGACCGACAATGGATAAAATCAAACGAGCCGGGATTTCACCATCAGACGCATCGGCTAAAACGCGAATAAATTTTTGGCTCAGAAACACTAAAAACAGCACGAAAAAGATCGCTAATTGGCTTTTTAGTGTCTCGCGGATCAAATATCTAACAATAATCACGCTGAAATAACCTATGCAAAACTTGTTTTTTTGATTGAATCACTATAATTTCCCGTTGAACCTTTTATTTTTTAAAATTTCACTATGTGTTAGAGCGCTTAACTAAAGGGTAGATCCAAGTGAGGATTCAACAAGTAAGAACGCATTATCTAACATTTAGTTCTATTTGTCTTTAGGATGTAGGAGTACGCATGGAGTTCAGTGTTAAAAGTGGTAGCCCTGAAAAACAACGTAGCGCATGTATCGTTGTCGGTGTCTTTGAACCACGCCGCCTTTCTCCAGTCGCAGAACAGCTAGATAAAATCAGCGACGGCTATATCAGTTCACTGCTGCGTCGCGGTGATCTGGAAGGTAAACCGGGGCAGATGCTACTGCTGCATCAAGTACCTGGTGTTCTGTCTGAGCGCGTATTGCTGGTTGGCTGCGGTAAAGAGCGCGAACTGGGCGAACGTCAGTACAAAGAAATCATTCAGAAAACCATCAGCACACTTAACGAAACCGGCTCAATGGAAGCGGTCTGCTTCCTGACTGAACTGCATGTTAAGGGGCGCGATACTTACTGGAAAGTGCGTCAGGCAGTCGAAGCCACCAAAGATGGCCTGTACACTTTCGACCAGTTCAAAACCGTGAAGCCGGAGACTCGTCGTCCGCTGCGTAAACTGGTATTCAACGTCCCTACCCGCCGTGAACTGAGCCTGGGCGAGCGTGCTATCACGCACGGTCTGGCTATCGCTTCCGGTGTTAAAGCCTGTAAAGATCTCGGCAATATGCCACCAAACGTGGCTAACCCGGCGTACCTGGCTTCCCAGGCTCGTCGTCTGGCTGACGACTACGAAACCATCAGCACCAAGATCATTGGTGAAGAAGAGATGGAAAAACTGGGCATGACCTCTTACCTGGCGGTTGGCCGTGGTTCGAAGAACGAATCCATGATGTCAGTCATCGAGTACAAGGGCAACCCGGATCCGAATGCCAAGCCGATTGTCCTGGTTGGTAAAGGTCTGACTTTCGATTCAGGCGGTATTTCACTCAAGCCAGGCGAAGCGATGGATGAGATGAAGTACGACATGTGTGGTGCCGCGTCAGTATTTGGTACCATGAAAGCGATTGCCAAACTGAACCTGCCACTTAACGTGACGGGTATTCTGGCTGGCTGTGAAAACATGCCTGGCAGTAACGCTTACCGTCCGGGTGACATCCTGACGACCATGTCAGGTCAGACGGTTGAAGTCCTCAACACTGACGCAGAAGGCCGTCTGGTTCTGTGTGATGCCCTGACCTACGTAGAGCGCTTCGAACCCGATTGTGTGGTCGATGTGGCCACGCTGACCGGTGCCTGTGTGATTGCACTGGGTCACCACATCAGTGGTGTAATGGCCAACCATAACCCGCTGGCCCATGAACTGGTCAATGCTTCTGAGCAGGCCAGCGACCGCGCATGGCGTCTGCCGATGGCGGATGAATTCCACGAACAGCTGAAAAGCCCGTTTGCCGATATGCAGAACATCGGTGGCCGTCCGGGTGGCGCGATCACCGCGGGTTGCTTCCTGTCGAAATTCACTAAGAAGTACAACTGGGCCCACATTGATATCGCGGGTACCGCGTGGCGCTCTGGTGCGGCGAAAGGTTCAACCGGTCGTCCGGTCTCTATGCTGGTCCAATTCCTGCTCAATCGCAGTGGCCAGGATAGCGAGGAGTAATACTCCCGAAAATAAAAGGGCCGTCAGGCCCTTTTTTGTTTATCGCGAATCGAGGTTTACCGCTAACTATTTTTACCGCTAACTATTTTTACCGCTAACTATTTTTACCGCTAACTATGTTTACCGACAACTATGTTTATCGATAACTATGTTTAATAACGGCGAGTGTTGGTCGTGAACCGAATGAGGCACAAGTATGGCAACCGCAACGTTTTATATCGTCCAGCCCGATTCCCCGCAGGCGACGGAATCCGGTCTGGCTGACTATGCGCTGTTCCTCAGTCAGCATTTTGCCCGTCAGGGCGCCAAAGTGTATCTGCAATGCAATGATAAAGCCCATGCCGAGCAGATGGCAGAGCGCTTCTGGCAGGTCGACGCGACGGACTTTATTGCCCATAATCTGGTTGGAGAAGGTCCGCGCTACGGCACGGCGATCGAAATCGGTCACTGCGGGGTCAAACCTACCTGGAACCGGCAACTGGCAATAAATTTGGCCGATAATCATACAACCTTTGCGAAGGCCTTCGCAGAGGTGGTAGACTTCGTCCCCAACGAAGAAAATGCGAAACAACGGGCTCGTGAACGTTATAAGTTGTACCGCCAGGCGGGCTATCAGCTGCAAACCATCGAGATCCAATACCCATAATGGTTCATCGTTATAGTTAAGCTCTCTTGTTGAGAGACCTCACTTATAAAGATTGCCAGTATTAACCATCAAAGTATCCATTTAAGAGCGCTATGGAAAAGACATATAACCCAACATCAATCGAACAAGATCTGTATCAGACTTGGGAAGAAAAAGGCTACTTCAAGCCTCACGGTGACACATCAAAAGACGCCTACAGCATCATGATTCCGCCACCGAACGTCACTGGTAGCCTTCATATGGGTCACGCATTCCAAGACACCATTATGGATACCCTGATTCGTTGCCAGCGCATGAAGGGTAAGAACACCCTGTGGCAAGTCGGTACTGACCACGCGGGTATTGCGACTCAGATGGTTGTTGAGCGTAAGATCGCGGCAGAAGAGAGCAAAACCAAACACGATTACGGTCGTGATGCCTTCATCGACAAGATCTGGGAATGGAAAAACGAATCTGGCGGCACCATCACTCAACAACTGCGCCGCCTGGGTGCTTCGGTTGACTGGGACCGTGAACGTTTCACTATGGATGACGGCTTCTACAAAGCAGTACAGGAAGTGTTTGTCCGTCTGTACAAAGACGACCTGATTTACCGTGGTAAGCGTCTGGTTAACTGGGATCCAAAACTGCACACCGCGATTTCTGATCTGGAAGTGGAAAACAAAGACGTTAAAGGCAACATGTGGCATTTCCGCTACCCGTTAGCCGATGGCGCCAAAACTGCTGAAGGTAAAGACTACATTGTCGTCGCGACCACGCGTCCGGAAACCATGCTGGGTGATACCGGTGTGGCGGTAAACCCGGAAGATCCACGCTACAAAGATCTGATCGGCAAAGATGTCCTGCTGCCTATCGTGGGCCGTCGTATCCCGATTGTCGGCGATGAACACGCTGACATGGAAAAAGGTACCGGCTGTGTGAAAATCACCCCGGCACACGACTTCAACGACTATGAAGTGGGTAAACGTCATCAGTTGCCGATGATCAACATCTTCACCTTTGATGCTAACGTGCGCGCTGCAGCGGAAGTGTTCAATTCGAACGGTGAAGCGAGCGACGCTTACAGCACCGAGATCCCAGCTCAGTACCAAGGCCTGGAACGTTTTGCGGCACGTAAAGCGATCGTGGCAGAATTTGAGCAGCTTGGCCTGCTGGAAGAAATCAAAGATCACGACCTGACTGTCCCTTACGGTGACCGTGGCGGTGTGGTGATCGAACCTATGCTGACTGACCAATGGTATGTGCGTGCCGGTATTCTGGCCCAGCCTGCGGTTGAAGCGGTGGAGAATGGCGACATTCAGTTTGTGCCTAAGCAGTACGAAAATATGTACTTCTCCTGGATGCGTGATATTCAGGACTGGTGTATCTCTCGTCAGCTGTGGTGGGGTCACCGCATCCCGGCCTGGTACGATGCCAACGGCAACGTTTACGTGGGTCGTAACGAAGACGAAGTCCGTGCTGACAACAACATCCCGGCTGATGTTGCCCTGAGCCAAGACGAAGACGTGCTGGATACCTGGTTCTCTTCGGCGCTGTGGACCTTCGGTACCCTGGGCTGGCCGGAAAACACGGACGCCCTGAAAGTGTTCCATCCGTCAGAAGTTCTGGTGACCGGTTTTGACATCATCTTCTTCTGGGTGGCGCGCATGATCATGATGACCATGTACTTCATCAAAGATGAAAACGGCAAGCCACAAGTCCCGTTCAAGACGGTTTACGTCACCGGTCTTATCCGTGATGAAAACGGCGATAAGATGTCGAAGTCAAAAGGTAATGTGCTGGATCCGATCGACATGATCGACGGTATCGATCTGGAATCGCTGGTCACCAAACGTACCGGCAACATGATGCAGCCACAACTTGCGGCCAAGATCGAGAAAAACACGCGTAAAACATTCGAAAACGGGATTGAACCTTACGGTACCGATGCACTGCGCTTTACCCTGGCAGCAATGGCATCCACCGGTCGCGATATCAACTGGGATATGAAGCGTCTGGAAGGTTACCGTAACTTCTGTAACAAGCTGTGGAACGCGAGCCGTTATGTACTGATGAACACCGAAGAGCAGGATTGTGGCTTTGCTGCAGGCGCTGCACTTGAGTATTCACAGGCCGACAAATGGATCGAATCTCAGTTTGAACTGGCAGCGAAAGCGTTCAACGAACACATCGACAACTACCGCCTCGATATGGCCGCGAACACGTTGTACGAGTTCATCTGGAACCAGTTCTGTGACTGGTACCTGGAGCTGACCAAACCGGTGCTGTGGAAAGGTAACGAAGCGCAGCAACGTGCGACACGCCGTACCCTGATCACTGTGCTGGAGAAGACCCTGCGTCTGGCTCATCCGGTTCTGCCGTACATCACCGAGACTATCTGGCAAAGCGTTAAGCCACTGGTTGAGGGTGTGGAAGGCGACACCATTATGCTGCAGGCACTGCCTCAGTACGATGCCGACAACTTCCATCAGGAAGCGCTGGATGACATCGAATGGGTAAAAGCCTTCATCACCAGCATCCGTAACCTGCGTGCAGAATACGACATCAACCCGGGTAAACCACTCGAAGTGATGCTGAAAGCAGCCAACGAGACCGACGCGCAGCGTCTGCAGGCTAACCAGCAAGTACTGATGTCGCTGGCGAAACTGGAAAGCGTACGCATCCTGGCATCAGGTGAAGAAACGCCGGCCTGTGCGACCGCACTGGTGGGTAAATCTGAGCTGATGATCCCGATGGCGGGCCTGATCGACAAAGATGCCGAACTGGATCGCCTAGCGAAAGAGATCGCGAAAACTCAAGGCGAGATCAAACGCATTGAAGGCAAACTGGGTAACGAAGGTTTCGTCGCCAAAGCGCCGGAAGCTGTGGTTGCCAAAGAGCGTGAGAAGCTGGACGGCTACAAAGAGACCCTGACTAAACTGGAAGAGCAGAAAGCGACCATCGCCGCTCTGTAAGTTATCAGGATGAAGAAAAGGCAGCGAATTCGCTGCCTTTTTTGTATCCGTTGCCCGGCTGGATGAACGCTTTACCGGCCCGGCTCACGCCTACACAATCCGGTTTTGCTGTTTACCGGCGGCGTATGCCTCAATATTGTCGATTAAGATGTTAGCCAGTTGCTGAATGGCAGAGTCACTGCCCCACGCGACGTGCGGCGTTAACAACAAATTCGGCAAATCCATATTGGCAATCAGCGGATTATTAATATCCGCCGGCTCCTGGGTAAATACATCGACCCCGGCCCCCGCAATGGTACGCTGCTTGAGCGCGTCCACCAGCGCGGTTTCATCCACCAGGCCGCCACGGCCGGTATTGATCAGGATTGCGGTCGGCTTCATACAGGTAAGCTCAGGCTGAGCAATCAAATTACGTGTCTGCTCGGTCAGCGGGCAGTGCAGCGATAACACATCCGCTTCGCGCAGCACCTGTTCAAACGGGGTATAACCGGCGCGGCATTCAGCCTGACCTTTATGTTCAGCAAACAGCACCTGCATCCCCAAAGCGCGCGCCAGAGCAGCAGTTGCCTGGCCGAGCGCGCCGCCACCAATCAGACCGAGCGTGCTACCGGCAATATCACCGATCGAGTGGGTAAAAAAACAGAACTGCTTGTTGCGCTGCCATTCACCGGCAGCGATATCATGGTGATAGCCCATCAGATTACGCCGCAGAGCAAACATCATCGCCACCACATGTTCCGGCACCGAACGGGTCGCATAACCCTGCACATTACACACCGCGATATTATGAATCCGGCAGTAATCAACATCGACATTATTAACGCCGGTGGCTGATACCGCGACCAGACGCAAATTCGGCAATTGAGCCAGGATCTCGGCACTGAGCACGACTTTGTTGGTAATGACGATTTCCGCATCCTGCAGGCGTTCAACCACTTGCTCTGGCGCTGTGGTATCGAACTCCTGCCAACGATGAGAAAAGGTCAGTGCCGGCAGGTGGATATGGCGCGGTATGGTGGCGCGGTCAAGGAATACAACAGTGGGTAACGACATAACTTCTCCTCGGTCTGCCCACTGTTCGCAGTTAAGGACGGGGCAGAGTTTTATAATCGGGTAATTTTCGCTCAGGATCGAAATGCTGCAATATCTGTTCTTGCGCTTCGGGATAGAAATCACACGCAACAAACAGCGAGCGTAGCCAATGACTACGAGGATGATAAAAGCTCAGCTCGGCTGCATGCAACTCCAAACGGTCAGTAAAGTCGATCGCCTCCTGCGGCGCATAGAATTCATCACCGACAATCGGATGGCCGATGGCCATCATATGAACCCGTAACTGGTGGGAACGACCGGTAACCGGAAACAGACGCACCACCGAGGTATGCGCCTCACGTTTAACCACCTGATATAAGGTTTTGGACGGCTTGCCCGTGTCATGACACACCATCTGTTTGGGCCGGTTCGGCCAGTCACAGATCAGGGGCAGATCAATCTCGCCCTCATCCTGTTGCACCTTGCCCCACACCCGGGCGTAGTAAATTTTATGGGTCAGACGATACTGAAACTGCTTTTTCAGGGCGGCTTCCATATATTTATCTTTGGCGAACAACATCAGGCCTGAAGTCGACATATCGAGACGATGCACCACCTGGATCTCGGGATACTGCTCCTGCAGGCGGCTCCACATACTGTCGTGGTGCTCGGCCAGCCGACCCGGGACGGAAAGCAGACCGGAAGGCTTGTTCACCGCCAGGATGTAATCATCTTCGAAAACCACGTCAATCCATGGATCGGTCGGTGGGTGGTACTCAGTCATCGCCATGTGCTATCTCGTTCCAACAGGTCAGTAAAAAATCGGCGCATTATAACCCTAACTGCCTGCGGGATGCAGCAGGCAAACCCTCTCTGCGCTGTTGACATGTGCCGTTTAAAACAACAATCGACAAAGGTCAAATAAGGACATGAAAAAAAGTTTTGGATAAATTGTAACTAAAAATTGACACGAATATTAACTGTGATATTGATGGTCAATATTGATAAAAAAATGAGCGCCGGCCCACGCAGGCAGGCGCCGCTTTTACTCGCACAACACAACATCAAAATTTGTAAGGAACAAGAATGGAAAATGCCGTCCCTTATCCATCGCAACAGCGGCTGTCATTATCCCAACTGGTGCGTTCACTGGGCCCGGGCATCATGATGGCTGCCGCTGCCGTGGGTGGTTCTCATCTGGTCGCTTCAACTAAAGCCGGAGCCATCTACGGCTGGCAACTGGCGATTCTGATTCTGCTGGTTAATCTGTTGAAATACCCATTTTTCCGCGCCGGCGTTCAGTACACCATGGGCACAGGTCAAAGCCTGGTCGAAGGCTACGCCAGACTAGGCAAACCTTATCTGTGGATTTTTGCCGTGCTGGCGGTGTTCTCCGGCATCGTCAATACCGCAGCCCTGCTGCTGTTCAGCGCCAGTCTGCTGAGCATCTTTGTGCCGTTTGAGCTGCCGCTGGCAGTATTAAGCGCGATAATCCTGGCCACTTGCCTGATTATTCTGTTTGCCGGTCATTACCGCGCTCTGGATACCTTATCGAAAGTCATCATGGCGGTGCTGACCATCGCGACCCTGCTGGCTGTGGCGATTGCCGCCTTTAACCCGGCGCCGGTCACCTCAGCAGTCACCGACGGCCCGTCACCATGGACTCTGGCCGCGATCGGCTTTCTGGTGGTGACCATGGGCTGGATGCCGGCTCCGATCGAGATCTCTTCACTGACTTCGGTGTGGCTCAAGAGCCAGTGCCGCCAGCAAAAAGTGACGGCACAGTCGGCACTGTTTGACTTCAACGTTGGTTACATCGGCACCGCGCTGCTGGCGATTGTATTCCTGGCGCTGGGCGCCTTGGTTATCCACGGCACTGGCGTTGAGCTGTCCAAATCCGGCATGGGCTTTTCGCACCAGCTGGTTGGCATGTACGCTTCGACAATTGGTGAATGGTCACGTTACCTGATTGCTGTGATTGCCTTCTTCTGTATTTTTGGCAGCACGATTACCGTGATTGACGGCTATTCGCGCGTGATCGCCGAATCTCAGCGCCTGCTCAAAGAGCAAAAACAACAAAGCCCGAAAGTGCTGCAAGGCTGGATTGTACTGGTCTCTGCAGCAGCACTGGCGATTGTCAGCTTCTTTACCTCTGCGCTGATGCCGATGCTCAATTTCGCCATGATCATGGCATTTATGACCACGCCGGTGTTTGCCCTGCTCAACTACACTCTGGTTACCCGTACTGAACTGCCGGACGAGCTCAAAGTCGGCCCGAAACTGAAAGCCCTGTCAATCATTGGCCTGGTTTACCTGTTCGGCTTCCTGGCCCTGTTTGTATGGTGGAAGTGGCTGATGTAAGCCGCTGCAGTACCTCAGCTGGTTTAGCACCGGATAACAGCGATAAAAAAGGCTTTCCCGCGGGAAAGCCTTTTTCGTTGCCGGCAGCAAACGTTAGTTGTGTGCTACCACAATCAGACGCAGTGAATCGAGTTGGTACTGCGCTTCACTGATGTAGCCGTTCAGGGCTACAATCTGCTGCTCCAGGGCTGCAATCTCTTCATCACGAATGTTCGGGTTGACCGCTTTCAGCGCCTGCAAACGCTCCAGTTCGCCGTTCAGGCTGTGCTGCATCTCCTGCTGGGCCTGAGTACGAATCGCCGCCACATGTTCAACCACCGGGATTTCACTGGCGCTGATCAGACGATGAATATCATTCTGTACCGAGCTGACCAGTTTACTCGCCAGATGACGGTTAACCGGGCTGAGCTGACGGTTGAACGATTCAAAATCCACCTGAGCCGACAAATCAGTGCCGCGCGAGTCCATCAGCATACGAATCGGTGTTTTCGGCAGAAAACGGCTGATCCCACTGCGTTTCGGTGCCTGGGCATCGACCACGTACACCAGCTCAATCAGAATAGTACCGACCGGCAGAGCTTTGTTTTTCAGCAGCGACACCGCCGACACACCGACACCTTCACTCATCAGCAGATCCATACCGCCCTGAATCATCGGGTGCTCCCAGCTGATCAGGTGCATGTCTTCACGCGATAGTGCGGTATCACGATCAAAGGTGATCGTGGCACCTTCATACGGCAGTCCCGGATAGCTTGGTACCATCATGTGCTCAGACGGCGTCACTACCAGTGCGTTCTCTCCGCGATCTTCCTGATTGAGGCCTACGGTATCAAACAGGCTCAGCGCGAAGGTCACCAGATTGGTGTCACCATCGGTCGCGGCAATCTGCTCGGCAATTTTCTGCGCCCGTTCACCACCGTTCGAGTGCATTTCCAGCAGGCGATCACGGCCCTGCTCGAGCTGGGCTTTGAGGGTTTTGTTCATCTGCGCGGATGCAGCCACAATCTCATCCAGGCCAGTCTCCTCACCGGAGGCCAGCAATGCAATCAGACGCTCAGCAAACTCATCATACACCGCACGGCCGGTCGGACAGGTTTCAGCAAAGGCATTCAGCCCTTCGTGATACCAGCGCGCCAGAATTGCCTGCGAGGTGCCTTTCAGGTACGGGACGTGAATATCGATATCCTGTTTCTGACCGATGCGGTCGAGACGACCGATGCGCTGCTCAAGCAAATCCGGGTTAAACGGCAGGTCAAACATCACCAGCTGGCTGGCAAACTGGAAGTTCCGTCCTTCAGAGCCGATTTCGCTGCAGATCAGCACCTGGGCGCCGCCCTCTTCCTGGGCAAAGTAAGCCGCCGCTTTATCACGCTCCAGAATTGACATACCTTCATGGAATACCGTGGCACGAATGCCTTCGCGCTCGCGCAGCGCCTGCTCCAGCTGCAACGCGGTGCTGGCGCGCGACGCGATCACCAGAATTTTATCGCTGCGCTTGGCTTTGATTTTCTCCAGCAGCCAGTTCACCCGTGAGTCAAACTGCCACCAGCTGGCATCATCGCCTTCAAATTCCTGGAAGATCTCTTCCGGATAAAGCATTTTCATCGCCCGCGCTTGCGGGCTCATCTTGCCGCCAATCATGCCCGCCACCCGCATCGACGTGGTGTACTGCTGCGGGATCTCCATCGGCATCAGATGGACATTACGTACCGGGAAACCTTTGATCGCGGCACGGGTGTTACGGAACAGCACGCGGCCGGTACCGTGACGATCCATCAGGTTATCAATCAGTTCCTGACGCGCTGCCGCTTGTTGTGCCTGGTCACTATCACTTTCCAGAATACGGAACAGCGGCTCGACATCCTGCTCGGACAGCAGCTCGGCGATCTGATTTTTAGCGTCATCCGCCAGCGCATGACCGCTGAACAGCGCGCTGACCGCATCCGCCACCGGTTCGTACTGCGCTTCTTCCTGCACAAAAGCTTCGTAGTCGTAGAAACGGTCAGAATCAAGCAGGCGCAAACGGGCAAAGTGACTTTCACGCCCCAGCTGTTCCGGTGTTGCCGTCAGCAGTAGTACACCCGGTGTACTTTCCGACAGCGCTTCAATCACCTGATATTCGCGGCTTGGATTATCGACACTCCACTCCAGGTGGTGCGCTTCGTCCACCACCAGCAGATCCCATTCCGCGTCCAGCGCCTGTTCAAAACGCTTGCGGCTTTTGCGCAGAAAATCGAGCGAACACAACACGAACTGCTGGGTCTCAAACGGGTTATCGGCTTCAGCAAAGGCTTCCACACAGCGCTCTTCGTCAAACACTGAAAAGTGCAAGTTAAAGCGGCGCAGCATCTCCACCAGCCACTGGTGCTGCAGGGTTTCCGGCACCACGATCAGAATGCGTTCCGCCCGGCCAGACAACACCTGCTGGTGAATGATCATACCGGCTTCGATGGTTTTACCCAGGCCCACTTCGTCCGCCAGCAAAACACGCGGCGCATGACGACGGCCCACTTCATGGGCAATATAGAGCTGATGCGGAATCAAACCAGCGCGCATACCACACAGGCCGCGCATCGGGCTTTTGTGTTGTTGGTACTGGTTATTCAGAGCGCGGTAACGCAGCACGAAATTGTCCATCCGGTCGATTTGGCCGGCAAACAATTTGTCCTGCGGTTTATTAAAGCGAATCTGGTTGCTAAGGAAGATCTCACGCAGCGCAACCCCCTCCTCACCACTGTCTTCGCGGGTACCGATATAAGTGAACACGCTGTTCTCTTCCAGCACCTGCTCCACTTTCAGCGACCAGCCTTCCTGACAGTCGATGACATCACCCACGTTAAAAGTCACTCGGGTGACCGGGGCATCATTACGCGCGTAAACACGGTTTTCTTCCGATGCTGCGAACATCAAAGTCACAGTACGGGCATCCAGAGCCACGACTGTACCTAAACCTAAATCGCTTTCCGTATCGCTAATCCAGCGCTGCCCCAAAGCAAAAGTCATGTATCGACTACCTCATCAATTTGGAATGGAATATATCTACTGACACTGCACCCACAGAAGGGAAACCCGACCACAAACCAGCACAGACACTGGGTTTAAAATCGTTTGGATAACATTATGGTGGTTCAAAAAGAGTGGTGCAGAAAAAGGTCGCTAATCTTACTTGATGGCGTGATAGAGGTCACGCGCAAACCCGGCTTTTTTTCGTCAAGATCTGTCTGACATCAAACTGTAAGAAACAAGTGGCATTTCTATTCAGCAAGGGTTGCTATACTCAGCGAGAAGGCGCACGACAGCCAGTAAAACTGGCACAAAGTCTGCAAGTTCAAACAGAGAGTATCAACACGGGTTTGCAGTCAGCCGTCAGGTGATCGAACACATACCCCTAAGCGTACGATCCCTGACAGGGCAATGAATGCAAACATCCATTGCTTAGCAAGCTACACAGTAGCAAGGAGACGCTTATGGGCGATACCGACCGGAAACTGTTTGTCCTGGATACCAATATCCTGCTTCATGAACCACTAGCCATTTACTCCTTCCAAGAACATGATGTGGTCATCCCAATGACCGTGCTCGAAGAACTCGACCGAATCAAAGACAGCAAACGCGATGTCGCGCGCGACGCACGCGTCGCCATCCGGGCGCTGGAAAACCTGTTCCACGACGCCACCCCGGATGAAATCACCGAAGGCATCCCGTTCACCACTCACACGAACGCGTCCGGCTCAATAGCCATCCTGGCCGATTATGACGTGCCGGAAACCGTGAAAGCCTTCACCGACAAGGAAGGCGACAATCGCATTCTTAACGCGGTGCTGCACCTGCAAAATAAACGTGCGCCGCGTGAAGTAGTGCTGGTCACGAAAGACATCAACATGCGCCTGCGCGCCAAAGGCGCCGGGGTACGCTTCGTCGATGATTACCGCAGCGACCAACTGATCGACGACGTACAGTACCTGACCAAAGGCTTCCAGACCCGGCCGGGTAATTTCTGGGACCAGGTCAGCAATGTCGACAGCTACACCCTGGAAGGCAAAACCTACCATAAACTCGACCGTGAACCATTTGAACCGACCTACATCAACCAGTATGTGCTGGATGAAGAGAGTGACTTTGCTGCCCGGGTTGAAGTCATCAATGAAGACAAAATTACCCTGCGCGATTTAAGCCGTGAGCGTATGCTGCATCGCAAAGCGTGGGACATTACCCCGAAAAATATTTATCAGGGTATGGCGATGGACGCCCTGCTTGACCGCGATATCGACCTGGTGATCCTGACCGGGGCAGCGGGGAGCGGTAAAACCCTGCTGGCGATGGCGGCAGCGCTGGAGCAGACCATTGAGAAGAAAATGTTCGATAAGATCATCGTAACCCGCAACACGCCCGACATCGGCGAATCCATCGGCTTTCTGCCCGGCAGCGAGGAAGAGAAAATGATGCCGTGGCTGGCCTCGGTCACCGATACCCTGGAAGCGTTGCACAAACATGACCACTGTACCGAGAGCTCGCTCAAGTACATCGTCGACAAAGCCAATATCCAGTTTAAATCGATTAACTTTATGCGCGGCCGCTCCATTCAGAATGCGTTCGTGCTGCTTGATGAATGCCAGAACTTAACTGCCTCGCAAATCAAAACCATCATTACCCGCTGTGGCGAAGGCACTAAGATCGTCTGCTCCGGTAACCTGGCGCAGATTGACTCCCCCTTATCTCACTCCGGTGACCTCCGGCCTGACTTATATGGTAGAGCGCTTCAAAAACTTTGAAGGCAGCGCTAACATCCACCTCAATGGCGTGGTTCGCAGCCGTCTGGCCGAATTCGCCGAAGAGAATTTATAATCACATCTGGCGAGATATCTCGAATATCTCGCCATTTATTTAAAATAATTATTCACTTTAACCGCATTAGTATGTTTTACTAGCCAGACTCAATTGTTATTGCTAAGGACTGAGATATGGCTTTCAATTTACGTAACCGCAATTTTCTCAAACTGCTCGACTTCACGCCGAAGGAAATTCAATTTTTACTCGACCTGGCGGCGGATCTGAAACGTGCTAAATACACAGGTTCAGAACAGAAAAAGCTGGTGGGAAAAAACATCGCGCTTATCTTTGAAAAGTCGTCAACCCGTACCCGTTGTGCGTTTGAAGTGGCCGCATTTGACCAGGGTGCGCAAGTCAGCTATCTCGGCCCGTCCGGCTCGCAAATCGGCCATAAAGAATCAATGAAAGACACCGCTCGGGTGTTGGGTCGTATGTATGACGGCATCGAATACCGTGGTTATGGTCAGGCGATCGTTGAAGAGCTGGCGCAATACGCCGGTGTTCCGGTCTGGAACGGCCTGACTGACGAGTTCCATCCGACCCAGATCCTGGCCGATTTTCTCACCATGCAAGAACACGGTGACGGCAAACCACTCCATCAGCTGAGCTTTGCTTACCTGGGTGATGCCCGTAATAACATGGGCAATTCCCTGCTGGTCGGCGCAGCGAAAATGGGCATGGATATTCGTCTGGTTGCACCAAAAGCGTACTGGCCGGAAGCTGAACTGGTGCAAACCTGCCAGCAAATCGCCGAGCAAACCGGTGCCAGCATCACGCTGACCGAAGATGTCAATGAAGGTGTCAACGGAGTGGATTTCCTCTACACCGATGTATGGGTATCAATGGGCGAAGCTCCGCAAGCCTGGGATGAGCGGGTTGCGCTGATGAAACCGTACCAGGTTAACATGGCCGTAGTGGAAGCCACCGGCAATCCGCAGGTCAAATTCATGCACTGCCTGCCAGCTTTCCACAACGACGAAACCACCGTCGGTAAAGAAGTGGCGCAGAAATACGGCATGAAAGGACTGGAAGTCACCGAAGAGGTATTTGAGTCTGACCACTCGATCGTGTTCGATGAAGCAGAAAACCGCATGCACACTATCAAAGCGATTATGGTCGCGACCCTCGGCAGCTGATTATCCTTGCGCTCACACAAACTAGGCGTATAATTCCGAGCAATTTGTCTGAGGGGTAGCCAGTGAAACTGAATCAGGTTCTAGATACTGCAAGCACGTTTGGTAAGCGACTATGCTTACAGGGCCTGCTATTTTTTGCTCCTCACCAATGATTTTAAAGCCTCCCAGATCGGGGGGCTTTTTTATGGCTAAAAGCTTTGTATTGCTACATATTAAAGGGAAGAAGATCATGGCGAATTCGCTTTATCAAAAGCACATCATCTCCATTTCTGAGCTGTCTCGTGAAGAGCTGGAACTGATTGTCAAAACCGCGGGCCAGCTGAAAGCGCAGCCAAATCCGGAATTGATTAAGAACAAAGTGGTCGCGAGTTGTTTCTTTGAACCATCAACCCGTACCCGCCTGTCGTTTGAAACGGCGATTCAGCGTATCGGCGGCAGTGTGATCGGTTTTGATAACGGCGGTAACACTTCTCTGGCTAAAAAAGGCGAAACCCTGGCTGACTCGGTGCAGGTTATCTCTTCTTACGTGGATGCGTTTGTTATGCGCCACCCGCAGGAAGGTGCGGCGCGTCTGGCGTCTGAATTCTCCAACGGTGTGCCGGTCATCAATGCCGGTGACGGTTCTAACCAGCATCCGAGCCAGACCTTGCTCGATCTGTTCTCGTTGTATGAAACCCAGGGCCGCCTGGATAACCTCAACGTGGCTTTTGTCGGTGACCTCAAATATGGCCGTACGGTGCACTCGCTGACTCAGGCGCTGGCGAAGTTCAATAACAACCGCTTCTTCTTCATCGCGCCGGAAGCACTGGCGATGCCGGACTACATCTGTGAAGATCTTGACGACGCCGGGATTGAATACAGCCTGCACAATGATATGGAAAGCGTGATTGCTGAACTTGATATTCTGTACATGACCCGGGTGCAGAAAGAGCGTTTTGACGAATCGGAATACGCACATATCAAATCGGCTTACGTGCTGACTGCCGATCACCTGAAGGACGCACGTCCCAATATGAAAGTGCTGCACCCGCTGCCACGCGTGGACGAGATCACCACAGATGTCGATAAGACTCCGCACGCGTACTTCTTCCAGCAGGCAGAAAACGGTGTGTACGCTCGTGAAGCCCTGCTTGCCCTTGTCCTGAATGAATCACTGTAACCGGAGTCTGTTATGAGTAAAGAAACCAAACTGCAAGTCGAAGCGATTAAAAACGGCACAGTGATCGACCACATTCCGGCCAAAGTCGGCATCAAGGTGCTGCGCCTGTTTGATATGCACAACTCCAGTCAGCGTGTCACGATCGGCCTGAATCTGCCCTCTTCGGCTCTGGGCCATAAAGATCTGCTCAAAATAGAGAACGTGTTCATCAGTGAAGAGCAGGCCAACAAACTGGCGCTGTATGCGCCACACGCGACCGTGAACCAGATTGAAGATTATCAGGTGGTGAAGAAGCTTGAACTGGTGCTGCCTGAGCGTATCAACGATGTTTTCGCCTGTCCGAACAGCAACTGCATTTCACACAATGAACCGGTGGAAAGCAGCTTCCGCATTTTCGAAAAAAACCACGATATCCGCCTTAAGTGTAAGTACTGCGAAAAAGTATTCTCACGCGAAATCGTGACTGAACGCGAAGCCTGATGAGGTCATTTTCAGTGATCGGATACGACGGCCAGTCGCACGGAATGGGTGACTGGCTCTTTACCTCTCAGGCAAGAACAGGCACACTAATCGTCCCGCTTTTTGCTTAAACAATGGAATAAACAAGCATGACTAAAGTTCTGCATACTGAGTCTGCACCAGCAGCAATCGGCCCGTACATTCAGGGCGTAGACCTAGGTAACATGGTTCTGACTTCAGGTCAGATCCCGGTAAACCCGGCAACAGGTGAAGTTCCGGCTGATATCGCCGCGCAAGCTCGCCAGTCACTGGAAAACGTGAAAGCTGTGGTTGAGTCTTCAGGCCTGACTGTTGGCGACATCGTCAAACTGACCGTGTTTGTCAAAGACCTCAACGATTTTGGCACAGTGAACGAAGTGTACGGCAAGTTCTTTGATGAGCACCAGGTTGCTCATTACCCTGCTCGCTCTTGTGTGGAAGTTGCTCGTCTGCCAAAAGATGTTGGCATCGAAATCGAAGCGATTGCAGTACGTAAATAGATTCCCGTACGCAAGTAAACTGCAGTACACAAATAAACTGCAGTGCGCCAATCATCCGTGACCGGATCAAAAAGGTTGCTCTCTGAGCAACCTTTTTTATCGCTGACGATCCACTCCTGCTGCTATTGAGGCAGTGCTGAGCTTGAGCCTTAGCTGTTGGATGTCACCTTGTGGCTGTTCAGCAGCTCAACTTCTTCATCCAGCTCCTGCAGCTTAGCTTTCATGTCGTGGTAACACTGCTTAGTCAGTTCACGCACGTGCTCTTTGCCCAGGCCTTCCGTGCTGACCGGTGGCAGCATCTCAACAATGATATGACCATTGTTCCAGCGGTTAATACGCAGTTTATCGGTTGAGCTGCACACGATAGGAATAATCGGCACACCGGCGCCGATCGCCGCGTGGAATGCACCGGCTTTAAACGGCAGCAAGCCACGACCGCGCGAACGGGTCCCTTCCGGGAACATCCATACCGACACATCGCTGTTTTTCATGCTGTCGACAACCTGATCGATCGTGCCTTTCGCCTTAGTCTTATTGGCACGGTCAATCAGAATATTACCGGTCAGCCAGTAAAGCTGACCGAACAACGGCATCCACGCCAGGCTCTTTTTACCGACCGTCACCACTTTTGGCGTCACTGCCGAAGAAACCGTAACCAGATCCCAGTTGTTCTGGTGGTTGGCAATGTAAATCGCCTGGCCGCGGTTATAAGCATTGTCCGGAATGCGCAGCTCCAGTTTAATGCCGAACACTTTCGACATCGCACCGAACATACGTCCAAACGTGAACACGTGCTTCGGGTTACGCGGACTGAGCAGACAGTAGCCACAACCAAACACAAACATTACGACGGCAAACATCACCACCGCAATAATACGCAATAAAGCAATCATCCAGATTCTCCAAAGGAGCTCGAATAAAAAAGCCGAAACCCACGGATTTCGGCCCATAAACAAAACAGCAGTTTAACTCGACTCGCTGAAGCGCTCAATGTTGGCGCCCAGTGCCGATAGCTTGTCTTCAATCTTTTCGTAACCGCGATCGATATGATAAATCCGGTCAACGATGGTTTCACCCTTGGCAATGCAGCCGGCAATCACCAGACTGGCCGATGCACGCAGGTCGGTCGCCATCACCTGAGCGCCGCTCAGAGACGTGACATCACCACAGATCACAGTATTCCCTTCGATCTCTGCTTTAGCGCCCATACGCATCAGTTCAGGCACATGCATAAAACGGTTTTCAAAGATGGTTTCAGTGATCACGCCGCCACCTTTCGCCATCATATTAAGCAGAGTGAACTGAGCCTGCATGTCGGTCGGAAAACCCGGATGCGGTGCGGTACGAATCGTCACAGCTTTCAGATCGCGGCCGGTCATATCCAGGCTGATCCAGTCATCACCGGTTTCAATCAGTGCGCCGGCATCTTCCAGCTTAGCCAGTACCGCTTCGAGCAATTTTGCGTTGGTGTTACGACACACAATCTTGCCATTTGATACGGCCGCGGCAACCAGGAAAGTACCGGTTTCAATGCGGTCAGCCACCACCGAATGTTTACCGCCACCCAGACGTTCCACGCCTTCAATGGTGATGGTATCGCTGCCGGCACCACTGATTTTGGCCCCCAGTTGATTGAGGAACATCGCGGTATCGACGATTTCCGGCTCACGCGCGGCGTTATCCAGCACGGTTTTGCCTTCTGCCAGTGTCGCAGCACACATAATTGTAATGGTGGCACCGACGCTGACTTTATCCATCACGATGTGAGCGCCTTGCAGGCGGCCATCGACACTGGCTTTGACGTAACCGTCTTCCAGAGTAATGGTCGCACCCAGTTGCTCCAGGCCATGGATGTGCAGGTCGACCGGACGTGCGCCAATCGCACAGCCGCCCGGCAGAGACACCTGACCCTGGCCAAAACGCGCCACCAGCGGACCCAGAGCCCAGATAGAAGCACGCATGGTTTTCACCAGGTCATACGGCGCGCAGTACTGGTCAATCTGGCTTGGGTCGACATGCACTGAACCGTTGCGTTCAACTTTGGCCCCCAGGCGCTTAAGCAGCTCCATCGTGGTGTCAATATCACGCAGATGCGGAACGTTGGCGACCTCGACCGGCTCAGAAGCCAGAATCGAAGCAAATAAAATAGGCAGTGCAGCATTCTTTGCACCAGAGATGGTCACTTCGCCCTGCAGGGGCTTATCTGACCCGATAACTCGAAACTTATCCATTCACAAACCTTAAAGCGACATCAACTTCTTATCGCGAGCCCACTCATCTGGCGTGAACGCTTTAATCGAAACGGCGTGAATGTCGTTGCGCTGGATGTACTCCATTAACGGAGCGTAAATCATCTGCTGTTTCTTCACACGGCTCATACCTTCAAATGCAGCATCCACAGCCAGCACTTCATAGTGGCTGCCTTCACCTTTGACGTGAATCTCTTGAAGTTCGAGTGCTTGTTCTAATATCTGTTGTACTTGTGCGCTATCCACAATTCACCCCGGCTGGTTGTTCTAAGTGCTGAGCCATCATGGTTTCGATGTTGCTCAGTTGAAACAGTGTGCGCAGTTGTTCTGGCACGAAACTGAGCATTATATGACAGTTTTGTTTTTTTGCATGCTCTATTAAATGAATTAACATTACCATCCCTGCTGAGTCGACTCGTGATACATCACGCAAAGAGAGGGTACAACGCGCACTTTGTGGTTGCCATTGCTGTAAAATCACCCACAAAGACGGGACTTTGTCCCGGTCCAGCGCGCCATTCAGAGCACACTGCTCGGGGCTGAGGACTTGCCATTGCGGATGGCTCATTCGGATTTACTCTCAAAACGGATCGGTTGCTGCGCCTGTTTTTCCAGCTCTTTGGCCACCGCCAGAATACCTTCCTGACGAATTTTCGTGTTCCACTCTGATTGCTTACTCGACAACAGACTGATGCCTTCCGCAACCATGTCAAAAGCACGCCATTCACCGGATTTCTCTTTGCGCAGTTTGAACTCAAGATTGATGTTCGGACGCGGCGCATCAATGATATCAACTTTCACACTGGTGATGCGGCGGTCATCTTCGACTGGCAGTTCCGGCGCAAATTCAAGGGTCTGATCCGTGTACTGGGTCAGCACCTGAGCGTAGTTAGTGATCAAATAAGCGCGGAAGGCCTGAATAAACTCACCCACCTCTTCGCGTTTCGCGCCGCGCAGGTTAGAGCCCAGCAGTTTCAGAGCTGCGTATTGATCATTGACATACGGCATCAGTTCTTCTTCAACGATCACTTTAAGATAGTTCGGATCCTGATGGATTTTTGGCTGTTCCGCTTTAAGGCGGTCAAACGCCTGCTGAGCGACCTGTTTCATCATCTGATACGGGTTGGTCTGATCAACGTCCTGCGCCGCACTTGCCGACCAAGAGACCAGAACACTGAGCAGCAGGACAAAATAACGCTTCCACAGCATAGATTTAGTCATCATAGATTACTCACTTTTCTCATCGTCAGATCCACCTACGCTGTAGAGGAACTGACCAATCAAATCTTCCAGAACCAGGGCTGATTTGGTGTCTTCAATCCGATCACCCTCTTTCAGCATCTGTTCATCTTCAAATACAAAGCCCGGGATCAGGCTGATGTACTGCTCGCCAATCAGACCTGAGGTCAGAATTTGCAGGCTGGACGTATCCGGGAACTGACTGTAACGGCTGTCGATAGACAGGGTCACGGTTGGCAGCAGTCGCTCTTTATCGAGCGAAATGTCTTCCACCCGGCCAACCACTACGCCACCCACTTTCACAGGCGAGCGCACTTTCAGACTGCCAATATTGTCAAATTCCGCTTTGAGCGTGTAAGTATCCCCAGAGCCCAGACTTTTCACGTCAGCGACTTGAAAAATCATTACCAGAATTGCGCAAATTCCTGCCAGCACAAAACTGCCTACCCAAAATTCTAGTTTACGTGTTTGTTGCATGATTAATTCCCAAACATCAGTGCGGTCAGTACAAAGTCGAGGCCCAATACAGCCAGTGACGAATGCACTACGGTTCGTGTTGTTGCACGGCTGATGCCTTCAGACGTCGGAATCGCATCATAGCCATTAAAAAGAGCAATCCAGGTGACAGTAATGGCAAACACCACACATTTAATCACACTGTTGCCAATATCTTGTCCCAGCTCCACCGAGGCCTGCATCGCGGACCAGAAACTGCCGTGGTCAATGCCTTTCCAGTCGACACCGACCAACTGCCCGCCCCAGATACCGACCGCCATAAAGATCATCGCCAGCAGCGGCATAGAAATGAGTCCGGCCCACAGGCGTGGCGCAATGACACGCTTGAGCGGATCAACCGCCATCATTTCCAGACTGGACAGCTGCTCAGTGGCTTTCATCAGGCCAATCTCTGCCGTCAGCGCCGAACCGGCACGACCGGCAAACAGCAAGGCGGTCACCACCGGGCCCAGTTCACGCAGCAGCGACAATGCCACCATTTGCCCCAGGCTGGTTTCTGCGCCGTAATCGACCAGAATGACGTACCCCTGCAAGCTGAGCACCATGCCGATAAACAGGCCGGAAACGATAATGATCGCCAGCGACTGAACGCCGACACTGTAGAGTTGCTTGATCAGCAGCGGCAGATTTTTCAGTGGCCGCGGACGACCGGCTAAGGCGCCGAATAACATCAGACTGGCCCGGCCGAACGCTTCACACACGGCAAAATAACGTCGGCCCAGGCCACTGATACCGTGTTTTAAATTATCCAACATGGAACAGATCCTTTTCTATCGGCCGCGCCGGGAAGCGAAACGGTACCGGACCATCAGCATTGCCTTGCAAAAACTGCTGCACGCGCGGATCCTCGTTACGACGCAATTCCTCTGGCGTGCCATACGCAATCACTTTACCGTCAGCGAGTAAATAGACCCAGTCGGCAATACTCATTACCTCCGGCACATCGTGCGACACCACGACAGACGTCACACCCAGCGCCTGATTGAGATTACGAATCAGCTCAACCAGCACACCCATGGTAATCGGATCCTGCCCGACAAACGGTTCATCAAACATGATCAGTTCAGGATCGAGCGCAATAGAGCGCGCCAGCGCAGCACGGCGGGCCATACCACCCGACAACTCGCTGGGCATCAGCTGGGCTGCGCCACGCAGGCCGACCGCTTCCAGCTTAAGCAGCACCAGGGTTTTGATCAGCGATTCATCAAGCTGAGTATGCTCGCGCAGCGGAAACGCCACGTTGTCAAACACATTAAGATCGGTGAACAGGGCTCCGGACTGGAACAGCATGCTCATTTTTTTGCGGATTTTGTATAATTTACTGCGGCTGAGGGCGGGAATGTTCTGGCCGTCAAACCAGATTTCGCCTTTTTCGGGCAGTAACTGGCCGCCAATCAAACGTAACAGGGTGGTTTTTCCGATACCAGAAGGCCCCATAATGGCGGTCACTTTCCCCTTCGGAACCTGCAAGCTGATGTCATCAAAAATCACGCGCTCCGCACGGGAGAAGGTCAGATTTTTGATGGTGATTAATTCGGTTTCAGACATACTCACAATTCGCTGTTGTCGGATTTCCTGCTAAGAATGGGCAATCATAAGCACATTACTGCGAAATTAAAAGCACCGTTCAATTACATTTAACCGACAATTAGCAATTCACGCCCCATTCGGCCTGCAGTTCTGGTTTGCTGATAATATCATCAAATCAATACCCACCGACATCCGCTTGTGATGATGAAAACAGCAAAACATGCGATCAGTAACAGCGCATCATCACCACACAGAACCACGAAAATGCGACAATAAATTGTATCTTCGACTTCCCTTTTAATGACCAACACGTCAAAATTAGCGGTTACTCGTTCAGTTATTCATAAAGTTAGGAATTGTCATGCTCGAAGCCATTGCGTTTCTTATTGTAGGTCTCATTTTGCTCGTCTGGAGTGCCGATAAACTGGTTTTCGGTTCTGCCGCCCTGGCGCGCAACGTAGGCATTTCACCGCTGGTGATCGGTATGACCATTCTGGCTATGGGCTCTTCGGCTCCGGAAATGATGGTGTCCGCCACGGCTGCGCTGGAAGGCAAAACCGATACCGCAGTCGGTAACGTGCTGGGCTCGAACATCGCCAACATCGCGCTGATTCTTGGTATTACCGCCCTGATCAAACCGCTGTCGATCAGCTCAACCGTGATTCGTCGTGAACTGCCGCTGATGCTTGGTGTCACTTTATTAGCCGGCGCACTGTTGTGGGATAACCAACTGGGCTTTTACGAAGGCGTCCTGCTGTTCGTCCTGTTTGCACTGTTTATTCTGGCGATGCTGAAAATCAGCCGTAGTGAGCAGAGCAATGGCGATGCCCTGCTCGAAGAGCACGAATCAGAGATCCCGCAAGGGGTAAGTAATATGAAAGCGGGCATGTGGGTGGTGATTGGCCTGATTTTACTGCCGATTGCCGCGAGTATGCTGGTCGATAATTCCGTGGTGATTGCTAAATACTTCGGTATGAGCGATCTGGTGATCGGCCTGACCATTATTGCGATTGGGACCAGCCTGCCAGAGCTGGCGGCTTCTCTGGCAGGGGTTCTGAAAGGTGAAGATGACATGGCAGTCGGTAATATTATCGGCTCCAACGTTTTTAATATTCTGGCGGTCATGGGCCTGCCGGGCATTCTCAACCCTTCCGTGCTGAGTGAGCACGCAATGGGGCGCGATTTCTGGGTGATGCTGGCGGTCTCGGTCCTGCTGCTGATGATGGCGCTGGGTAAATCACGCAGCATCAACCGCATTGAAGGCACTATCCTGTTCGTTGCCTTTTTGGCATATCAGATTTACCTGTTCATGAATATGACCGCTTAACGGGAGTGTAGGATGTCGGATAACTTTGACTACCGCAGTGTTGCCAACCAGGTGCTGGCAACGGAGATCGAAGCACTACAACAACTGGACCAATATTTTAACCATGACTTCTGCCGTGCCTGTGAGATGATTCTGGCGAATAAAAGCGGTAAAGTCGTGGTGATGGGCATCGGCAAGTCCGGCCACATCGGCCGTAAAATGGCGGCCACCTTCGCCAGCACAGGCACCTCATCCTTCTTTGTTCACCCCGGCGAAGCCTCACATGGCGACCTGGGTATGATTGAGAGCGGCGATATTGTCCTGGCCATTTCCAACTCCGGTGAGTCGTCCGAAATTCTCGCTCTGTTCCCGGTTTTAAAGCGCCTCAATAATCGTATCATCAGTATGACGGGTAATCCGCAATCGAATATGGCTAAACTGGCCGATATTCACCTGCAGATGACGGTACCGAAAGAAGCGTGTCCACTCGGCCTGGCGCCGACCTCAAGCACCACCGCCACGCTGGTGATGGGAGATGCGATGGCGGTTGCTCTGCTGCAGGCGCGCGGCTTTACCGCCGAAGACTTTGCTTTATCGCATCCAGGGGGCGCTCTGGGGCGTAAACTGCTGATGAAGCTGAGCGATATCATGCATTCGGGTGACGCTTTACCCAAGGTTCAGCCGAATGCGCTGGTACGTGATGCCCTGCTCGAAATCAGTCACAAAGGGCTCGGGATGACCGCAGTGGTCGAGGGTGATGATCAGCTGGTCGGCATATTCACTGATGGTGACCTACGTCGTATCCTGGACAAACGCATCGATATTCACAGCGCGACAATCAGCGAAGTGATGACCCGTCACCCGACCGTCGCCTCACCGAATCTTCTGGCCGTAGAAGGACTCAACCTGATGCAGGACAAGCGCATTAACGGCCTGATGCTGGTCGAAAACGGCCAGGTGGTCGGTGCTTTGAATATGCACGACTTATTAAAAGCAGGAGTGATGTAATGAGCCAGATGGTCGAAACTCTGTACGGCGAGGTCGCTGCTGATATTCTGGCTACCGCCGGGCAGATAAAACTGCTGATTTGTGATGTAGACGGCGTGTTCTCTGACGGGCTTATCTACATGGGCAATCAGGGCGAAGAGCTGAAAACATTTCATACCCGCGACGGATATGGCGTAAAATCACTGATGAATGCCGGCATTGAGATAGCCATTATCACCGGACGACGTTCGCAAATCGTCGAAAACCGGATGCAGGCGCTGGGCATTTCTTTGATCTACCAAGGTCAGGACGACAAGGTCAAAGCCTATCAGGATATTTGCGAAAAATTGGCGATCGACCCAAAGCATACCGGTTACATTGGTGATGATTTGATCGACTGGCCGGTGATGGAAAAAGTCGCCCTCAAAGTGTGTGTGGCTGACGGCCATCCTCTGCTGGCCAAGCGGGCCAATTACGTGACCCGCATCAAAGGCGGACACGGCGCAGTACGCGAAGTGTGTGATTTAATTTTACAAGCACGGAATGAGCTCGACGTACATAAAGGCCTGAGTATATGAGTTTTTCTCGTATCCTTTACGCGATACTTCTCTTTATTGCTTCCTGGTCAGCCTATTACCTGCTGGACAAAAAGCAAAACAGCGCTATTCAGGTGGCTCCTAATTATGAGTTGCCGATGTTTAGTGGTAAAAATCTGGATAACGTCTCGTATAATCAGCAAGGCGTGCGGAACTATGTTATTACTTCACAGCATCTGGATTACTACGCGAAAAGTGGCAACACCACTTTCGAATATCCGGTACTGAAAGTCTATCAGCAAGGGGTTACCCAGGAGTGGCAGGTCACCGCCAATCGCGGCATTCTGACCAAAGACCATGTGCTGATTTTGTATGACAACGTGATGGCAAACAACTTACTGGCGGGCTCTGCCTTTGACGAACTGTCAACGGCCAAGCTGAGTATTCAGCTCGATAACCGCGATTTTTGGGCCGACAGCGAAGTTAAAATGAAC
This sequence comes from Vibrio ostreae, assembly GCF_019226825.1. NCBI lineage: Bacteria > Pseudomonadati > Pseudomonadota > Gammaproteobacteria > Vibrionales > Vibrionaceae > Vibrio > Vibrio ostreae. The sequence goes on along the minus strand of NZ_CP076643.1, from coordinate 3,132,452 downwards.
GGCCCGCAGTTTGAAACTCGCGGACAGGCGATGAAAGGAAATTTCTCCGAACACTCGGCTGTTCTGTATAACCATGTGCAAGGTAGATATGAAATTCTCACACCTTAGTTTGATTGCTTGCCTGCTGGCGTCCGGCCAGGCACTGGCTCTGACCACCGATTCTAAGCAACCGGTTTACATCGATTCAGACAGTCAGCAACTGGACATGAAAAGCAACCGCGTGACCTTTTTGGGTGATGTAAAACTCAAGCAGGGCAGCATCAACATTAACGCCGATAAACTGGTTGTGGTACGCGATGCCAAATCCGGCCAGATTGAAACCATCGAAGGTTATGGCAACCTGGCGACTTTTTCCCAGTTGACGGATGAGGGTAAGACTCTGTACGGTGAAGCGAAAGAGTTGCATTACAAGATGTCCGAAGACGAACTGACCATGATTGAAAAAGCGATGCTGGCTCAGGATGACAGTGAAATCCGCGGTAAAAAAATCCGCTACAAAATTTCGTCGCAGAAGTTGATTGCAGATGGTGAAGGCAACGGACGTGTCTCGACCGTACTGCAGCCTCAAGCGGCCCAATAAGAACGACTATGGCAACACTTAAAGCAGAACATTTAGCCAAGAGCTATAAAAAGCGTAAAGTGGTCTCCGACGTCAGCCTTAAGGTTGAATCCGGTCAGATCGTCGGACTGCTCGGTCCGAACGGTGCGGGTAAAACCACCTCTTTCTACATGATTGTAGGCCTGGTTGCACGTGACGAAGGGACCATCAGCATCGATGAACAAGACATCAGCGTGCTGCCTATGCACAGCCGTTCACGGCTCGGTATCGGTTACCTGCCACAGGAAGCTTCCATCTTCCGTAAGCTGTCGGTGGAAGACAACATCATGGCTGTGCTGCAAACGCGGGAAGAGATGACCCGTGAAGAGCGCCAGGATAAACTGGAGGATCTGCTGGAAGAGTTTCATATCCAGCACATTCGCCACAGTGCCGGTATGGCATTGTCCGGTGGTGAACGCCGCCGAGTGGAAATCGCCCGAGCGCTGGCCGCCAATCCGCAATTTATCTTGCTCGACGAACCGTTTGCCGGGGTTGACCCGATTTCGGTTATCGACATCAAAAAAATCATCGAACATCTGCGTGATCGCGGTTTAGGCGTGCTGATCACCGACCACAACGTCCGGGAAACCTTGGATGTGTGTGAAAAAGCTTATATTGTGAGTCAGGGCCGCTTAATTGCGGAAGGCACACCACAGGAAGTGCTCGACAACGAGCAAGTGAAACAGGTTTATCTCGGCGAACAATTCCGTCTATGATTAACATAGATTGAGATCAATCCTAACAAAAACAAGGCAGTCAATACTGAATGAAACCCTCATTACAGCTCAAGCTAGGTCAGCAGTTAGCCATGACACCCCAGTTGCAACAGGCGATTCGTCTGCTGCAACTATCGACGTTGGATCTGCAACAGGAAATTCAGGAAGCGCTGGAATCGAACCCGCTGCTTGATGTTGAAGAGTCGATGGAAGAGTTCGCGGCACCGTCTGAACCCGAGCCCCATCGTGAGGAAAAAGAAGCCAGTGCTGATGTTGCCGAACCTGAACCTCAGGACAGCTCAGAGCTGATCGAAAAATCGGAAATCAGCTCAGAACTGGAAATCGATACCACCTGGGAAGATGTCTACAGTGCCAATACCGGCAGCACCGGTATTTCTGTTGACGACGATGCGCCTGTTTATCAGGGCGAAACCACCCAGTCACTGCAGGACTATCTGCTGTGGCAGCTGGATCTCACGCCGTTTAGTGAAACCGACCGCACGATTGCAATGGCGCTGATCGATGCCGTCGACGACTACGGTTACCTGACCCAGTCACTGGAAGAAATTCTGGAAAACTTTACCGGCGAAGAGATTGCCGGTGAAGCGATTGAGCTGGATGAAATTGAAGCGGTCAGAAAGCGGGTTCAGCAGTTTGACCCGCTGGGTGTGGCGTCCGTCAACCTGCAGGACTGCCTGCTGCTGCAACTGGCCACCTTTCCGGCAGAGACCCCTTGGCTGGACGAAGCCAAACTCCTCCTGTCTCAGTACATCGACCTACTTGGCAACCGCGATTACAAACTCATTCTGAAAGAGACTAAACTCAAAGAGGAAGAGTTACGTGAAGTGCTGCAACTGATCCAACAACTGGACCCGCGTCCGGGCAGCCGGATTGCCACCGAGCATGCGGAGTATGTCATTCCCGATGTGTCGGTGTTTAAAGAACATGGCAAATGGATTGTGACCATCAATCCGGACAGCGTGCCAAGACTCAAGATCAACCAGCAGTACGCCGATATGGTGCGCGGTAACAATGCCGACAGCAACTATATCCGCAGCAATTTGCAAGAAGCGAAATGGTTAATTAAGAGTCTGGAGAGCCGAAACGAGACGCTGCTCAAAGTTGCCAAGTGCATAGTTGAACATCAGCGTGATTTCTTCGAGTATGGTGAAGAAGCCATGAAGCCGATGGTTCTTAATGACGTCGCGCTGGCGGTGGACATGCATGAATCAACCATTTCTCGTGTTACCACACAGAAATACATGCATACCCCACGTGGCATATTCGAATTGAAGTACTTTTTTTCCAGCCACGTCAGTACCGACAACGGCGGAGAATGTTCATCTACCGCGATTCGAGCTCTGATCAAAAAAACTGGTCGCTGCGGAAAACCCAGCCAAACCATTAAGCGACAGTAAGATCGCGGCCCTACTCGCTGATCAAGGGATTCAGGTAGCAAGACGTACTATTGCTAAGTACCGGGAATCCTTGGGTATTTCCCCATCGAGTCAGCGCAAACGCCTGCTATAAGGCCTAACTGAGAAGGAAAGTCTATGCAAATCAATATTCAAGGCCATCACATTGAACTTACCGATTCAATGCAAGACTATGTTCACTCTAAATTTCAAAAGCTTGAGCGATTTTTCGACCATATTAATAACTGTCAGGTGATTTTACGTGTTGAAAAAACGCGCCAAATCGCTGAAGCTACGCTTCATATTAACCAAGGAGAAGTCCACGCCACTGCGGAAGAAGATGTTATGTACGCAGCGATTGATGGCCTGGTGGACAAACTCTCTCGTCAACTCAACAAGCATAAAGAAAAGCTAAGTAGCCACTAACATGCAATTAAGCGAAGTACTTTCACTGGACTGCACCAAGAGTGCAGTCCAGTGTTCTAGCAAAAAAAGAGCGCTGGAAATCATCAGTGAGATAGCCGCCCTGCACACAGGTCTGAACGCCACCGAGTTGTTCGAATGTATGCTGAGCCGCGAGAAAATGGGCAGTACCGGTATCGGTAACGGCATTGCCATCCCTCATGCCCGTATGACTGCCAGCGACGAAGCGGTTGCGGTGCTGCTGCAGTGCGAAGAGCCGATTGAGTTTGACTCTATCGATAACCGTCCGGTCGATCTGCTGTTCGCTCTGCTGGTGCCGGAAGAACAGTGTAAGCAACACCTGAAAACGCTGTCGTCGATGGCTGAACGCCTGAATGACAAGCAGACTCTTAAACAGCTGCGTGGCGCCAAAAGCGATCAAGAGCTGTACAGTATCATGGTCAACCAACCTCAATAGGTCTCACCATGCGTTTAATTGTTGTGAGTGGTCAATCCGGAGCCGGAAAAAGTGTCGCGCTGCGGGTACTGGAAGATCTCGGCTACTACTGTGTGGATAACCTGCCGGTCAGCTTGCTGGACGCCTTTATTCACTCAGTCCAAGGCAGTCAGCAGAATGTTGCGGTCAGCATTGATATCCGCAACCTGCCGAAAGAGCCGGGCCTGGTTGATGATGTCCTCGACCAGCTCAAACAAAACAATGATGTCAGCGTGCTGTTTCTTGATGCCAGTAAACAGACACTACTCAAACGCTACAGTGAAACCCGCCGCATCCATCCATTGTCGCTGAGCGAAAGCAAGCCCACCCTGGATCAGGCGATTGAGATGGAAATCCAGTTACTGGCACCGCTCAAAGAGCGCGCCGATCTGGTGCTCAACAGCAGTGACCTGTCACTGCATGAACTGAGTGAAACAGTCAGACGCCGTATCGAAGGACGTGAACGCAAAGACCTGGTGATGGTGTTTGAATCCTTCGGTTTTAAATACGGCCTGCCGAGCGACGCTGATTACGTGTTCGACGTGCGTTTTTTACCTAACCCGCACTGGCAGCCGGACTTAAGACCATTGACCGGTCTTGATGCACAAATCAAAGCGTTTCTGGAAAGTCACAGCGATGTGATGGAGATGAAATATCAGATCCAGAAGTTTATCGAACACTGGTTACCCCTGCTGGAAAAAAACAACCGCAGCTATCTGACCATAGCGATCGGCTGTACCGGCGGCAAACACCGCTCGGTCTACCTGACCCAGCAGCTGGGCGAATATTTTGCCGAAATGGGGCATCAGGTTCAGATCCGCCACACCTCGTTAGAAAAAAATCGCTCATAAGGAGCAGACATGCCACAAGCTTGCCGTACTGTTCTTATCCAGAACCGTCTTGGTCTTCACGCCCGTGCCGCCATCAAACTGGTCGAGCTGGCGCAATCTTTTGATGCCGTGCTCACCATTCAGAGTCAGGATGGCAAAGAAGCCACCGCCGACAGCGTAATGGGACTGCTGATGCTGGAATCCGCTCAGGGCCAGAATGTCACCATCTGCGCGGAAGGCTCACAAGCTGAGCAGGCGCTGGATGCCGTCTGCCATCTGATCGAAGACAAATTTGAAGAAGATGACTGAATGTCTGGTGCGGATACAACGCCTGTTAACAAGTAAATGCCTGTTACCAAGCAAACCTCTGCCCCGATGACACTTTGTGCCACACAGAAAGAAGTTTCATTAACCAAACTATCGGCTGACGATTAATAACTTCTTATTAAATAAGACATAAAAGTACGATATTATTCAAAATATTGTCACCATTCACAGATTAGGGGGAAGCTATGGCAGAGCAGATTGAATTTGACCAAGCTCACCTCACCCTCCAAGAGATCACCGAAGCGCTGGAAAACGGCCGCTTTGTCCATGTTCGTCGCCAACTGCAGGACATGGAACCCGAAGACATCGCCAACCTGTTAGAAGCCTCGCCACGTAAAGCACGTGACGTACTGTGGCAACTGACCGACCCGGAAGATTATGGTGAGATCCTCGACGAGCTGAGCGAAGACGTCAAAGATGCGCTGGTGTCCAAAATGGCACCAGAAAAACTGGCGGAAGCCACTGAAGGCATGGACACCGACGATGTGGCCTACGTTCTGCGTAGTCTACCGGACGGGCTGTCACGGGAAGTGCTGGCCCAGATGGATGCCGCCGACCGCTTACGGGTCGAAACGGCGCTCTCCTATCCGGAAGATACCGCCGGCGGCCTGATGAACACCGACGTTATCACCATTCGCGGTGATGTCGACGTCGACGTGGTATTGCGTTATCTGCGCATTCGCGGCGAACTGCCGGCGGCGACAGATGCATTGTACGTCATTGATGATGAAAGCCGCCTGATTGGCCATCTATCGCTGACCACGCTGATCACCACCCAGCCGGATGTTCCGGTCAGTGAAGTGATGGACGACGCAGACGAAGCGATTCGGGTCGATACCAAAGACTCAGACATCGCCAGTCTGTTTGAACGGCGTAACTGGGTTTCGGCGCCGGTGGTGGATGAGAATCAGCACCTGGTCGGCCGGATCACCATCGATGACGTGGTGGACGTGATTCGTGAAGATGCCGAACACTCGATGATGAGTATGGCCGGTATGGACGATGACGAAGATACCTTTGCACCGGTGTTTAAATCGGCTCGCAAGCGCAGCATCTGGCTTGGTGCCAACGTGCTGGCCGCACTGGCCGCCGCTTCCGTGTCCAACATGTTTGAAGCCACGCTGGAACAGATGGCGGCAATCGCGATTCTGATGACCATCGTCCCTTCAATGGGCGGGGTGGCCGGTAACCAGACGGTTGCGCTGGTGATCCGCGGCCTGGCTCTGGGTCATATCGGTGACAGTAACCGGCGTGAACTGCTGCTCAAAGAAGCGGCGATCGGCCTGCTGAACGGCATCACCTGGGCACTGATCATCGGTGCGATTGTCGTCGCCTGGAAAGGGGAATGGCTGCTAGGCGGGATTATTTCCGCGGCTATGCTCACCAACCTGCTGGTGGCCGGCATCGCCGGAGTTACTATACCTGTGGTGCTGAAGAAAATGAATATCGACCCGGCCCTGGCGGGAGGGATGGCACTGACCACCGTGACGGATGTAGTCGGTCTGTCGGTCTTCCTTGGCCTTGCGACCCTGTTCATTACCTGATGTTCATTACCTGATCATGCTTACCGGATAACCGGCCATAAGGTTATCAACCAAGCAACAAAAAAGCGCTGACCTCAGGTCAGCGCTTTTTGCTTCGGGCCGGTTTATTCACCCGCCACCTTCATGGATTCGATCAGCATCGAACCGGTCTGAATCTGTGAGCGGGTTTCAGTATCACTGCCCACCGCCACAATCTGCTGGAACATGGTTTTCAGGTTACCGGCAATGGTAATACCGGAGACCGGATACTGAATCTGGCCGTTTTCAACCCAGAATCCCGCCGCGCCGCGCGAGTAATCACCGGTGACCACATTGACACCCTGCCCCATCACTTCGGTGACTAACAGGCCGGTACCCAGCTCTTGCAACATCTGCTCAAAGTCCTGGCCGGTGTGCTTCACAAACCAGTTGTGGATACCACCGGCATGGCCGGTCGGCGTCATCTTCATCTTGCGGGCCGCGTAGCTGGTCAGCAGATAACTGGCCAGAACACCATCGGTAATGATTTCGCGATCTTCGGTCTTCACACCTTCACTGTCAAACGGGCTCGAAGCCAGTCCGCGCAGTACATGCGGACGCTCAGCAATATTGAACCACGACGGCAGGATTTGCTCACCCAGATGATCAAGCAGGAACGACGCTTTGCGGTACAGGTTTCCGCCGCTGATCGCCATCACCAGATGGCCCATCAGGCCCGTCGCCACATCAGCAGCAAACATCACCGGATAGTGGCCGGTTTTCATCTTGCGCGCATCAAGACGCGATACTGTCTTCTTGGCCGCTTCCAGACCCACCGCTTGCGGTGACCACAGATCATCAATATGGCGCGCCACGGTGTAGCTGTAATCACGCTCCATCTCACCATTTTCACCAACACCAATCACGCAGCAACTGATGCTCTGGCGGCTGGACGCATAACTGGCGAGCATACCATGGCTGTTACCATATACTTTAACGCCGTAGTGGCTGTCGTAGCTGCCGCCGTCACTCTGTTTGATTTTCTTGCTGTAGGCCAGCGCAGCCTGCTCGGCTTCAATCGCAATACGCGCCGCTTTGTCCGGATTCGGCTCATCCGGATGGAACAGATCCAGATCCGGCACATCCTGTACCATCAACTCTTTCGGGGCCGGGCCGGCAAACGGATCTTCCGAAGTGAACTGTGCAATATCGAGCGCCGCCAGCACCGTCTGCTGAATAGCCTTCTCACTCAAATCCGACGTTGATGCGCTGCCTTTGCGCTGTCCGCGGTAAACGGTAATGCCCAGAGCACCGTCACTGTTGAATTCCACGTTTTCCACTTCGCACATGCGGGTCGAAACGCTTAAACCTGTGCTTTTGGTAATGGCGACTTCAGCGGCGTCAGCCTGAGCTGAAGCCATGTCGAGCGCTTTTGCAACGGCAGCTTCAAGCTCGGCTCGTTGCGCAGCGACTTGCTGTTTTACATCCATATCTCATCCAACTGTTGCGCTTTAATCTGGTTAGGATAACAAGAATTTCGCTTTCTCCCCACGATTCTTGCTAAAATAGCAGACATAAATAACTCATTAGTGAATGAAGATGGCGCGTAAGAATCAAAAAGCCCCTTGGGAAGATGAAGAAGAAATCATCTTGGTCAGTAAGACCGAGCTGAAAAACGATATGATTGAACTGCAAAAGCTCGGTGAAGAGCTGGTGGCTCTCAAACCTTCTGCTCTGGCAAAATTCCCGTTACCTGACGATCTGGCCGAGGCAATTAAAGACGCACAGCGCTTTAAAAATGAAGCGCGCCGTCGTCAGCTGCAATACATCGGTCGCCTGATGCGTAATATCGATCCTGAGCCACTGCAAGCGGCGCTGGATAAATTACGTAACAAGCATTCTCAGTCCAGTGCCGTGCTGCACAAACTGGAGCAGCTGCGTGATCGTGTGGTGGAAGAAGGTGACAGTGCGATTGAGGACGTGATGGAAATGTACCCGGAAGCGGATCGTCAGCGTCTGCGCCAACTGGCGCGTCAGGCGAAAAAAGAGAAGCAAGCGAATAAAGCGCCGAAAGCGTCGCGTGAGATTTTCCAGGTTCTGAAAGTACTCAACGATCAACCGTATTAAACGAGCGAGCGCATTATTAGCGGCTTGTGATGTAATCAATGCAAAGAGGTTGGCTGATGCCAACCTCTTTTTTTATTCGCCGGCACGGACAAATGCCGCCAACGGCGGATGCGGATGGTTGGCGGTCAGCTCGCCAATCGGAGCCATACACTGCACCTGTCCCTCAGCCATGAAGGCAAAATGCGAGGCGATCGCACGCGCATCACTAAGATGGTGAGTCACCATCAACACGGTAATGTTACGCTCAGCGGCCAGGCTGCGGACCAGATTGAGCATCTCTTCACGCAGCACAGGATCGAGGGCAGAAAACGGCTCATCCAGCAACCAAACCGGATTGGGCTGCACAAAGCAGCGTGCCAGCGCCACCCGTTGTCTCTGCCCGCCGGATAATTGCTCCGGTAGCCGTTCCAGCAGATGCCCGACCCCGACCATTTGCGCCGCCTGAGCCACCCGCTGCTGCTGAATCTGACTCAGCTTCAGCCCCGGATGCAGGCCGAGACCCACGTTCTCGCGTACCGTCAGATGCGCAAACAGATTGTGCTCCTGAAACAACATCGAAAACGGGCGCTGAAATGGTGCCAGACCAATCACCGAGCTCATCAGCCCGGCTCCGGCGCGAATATCGCCCAGGTCCGGGTCGATAAATCCCGCCACCAGACTGAGCAAGGTCGATTTACCAGCTCCGCTCGGCCCCATCAGGGCGACGATGCTGCCCTGTTCGACCGTCATTTCAAAGTGAAACCATTCGTTCTGGTATTCATAACGTACATTATCCAGCACTAACATGCTTCTCTCCGTGTCTGGCCTTTATCAAGCGGCTGTGGAACAAACGCTCGATCAAATAAAACAATCCAATACTCAGCAGCAGCATCACCACAGAGACCACGCCAGCCGCTTGCATCTGGTAGCTGCCCAGCAGCTGATATAAATAGAGCGGCAAAGTACGAAACTCCTGGCTGCCGAACAGGGCAATCGCACTCAAATCGCCCATCGAGAGCAGAAAACTGAGGGTAAAGGCGTAAGCCAGCGGCTTGCGCAGCGCGCGCAATTCGACCAGACGCAGACGCTGCCAGCCCTGCATGCCGAGACTGGCACACAAAAACTGGTATTGCTGTGCGACCTGCAACATCGGCTGACTGAGGTTTTTTACCACATACGGTAGCGCCATGAGGGCATTGACCGCCACCACAATCCAGTACGCCAGGCTGAACACATCGGTCAGATTACGCAGCAGCAGAAACAGACCAGTACTGATCACCAGACCCGGCGTAACCAGAATAATGGTTCCGATCAGTTCAATCGAATTGGCGCGGCGTGGCTGATAGTGCAAACGCCAGTGGCGGCTGGTCAGCACGATACTGATCCCGGCCAGCAGCGCGAGAGAACTCGCCAGTGTCGCCACCTGCAACGATGCGCCGAGCGCAGACCAGAATGGCCCGCTGCTCAGCACCGGCCACAGCTTGCTGTTGAGCCCGCTCACCACAACCATCAGCAGCGGTGGCACCACCAGTAACAGCGCCAAGCCAATCCATAACGCATCCCAGCCGCGCGCCAGGCGTGAATCCGTTAGCCACTGCCGGTCAGACCAAGCGCCCGTACTGACAGGTAACGGGCGAGATAACCGTTGCAGCGCCAGCGCCAGCACGCCACACAACAGCATCTGCCACAACGCCAGCAGTGCACCGGTCTGTAAATCAAAATCAAACTTGATCGCCTGATAAATCGCCAGCTCGATAGTGGTCGACTTCGGCCCGCCGCCCAGCGCCATTACAGTGGCAAAACTGGTGAAACAGAGCATGAATACCATGCCGCTGACATTAGCCAGTTGCTGGCGCATACGCGGCCACTCCACCCACCTGAATTTATCCCAACCGCTCATGCCAAGATGAGCACATAACTTATGCTGCTCGGCCGGTATACTCTCCAGACTGTGCAGCAACAACCGGCACGCATACGGCAGATTAAAAAACACGTGCGCCAGCAGGATACCGCTCAGGCCATAAATCGAAAACGGCATTTTTATCTGCCATTGCTGCAGCCAGTCTGCAATCCAGCCACTTTTGCCGTATATCGCCAGCAGGCCAAACACGCCAACCAGCACCGGCAGCACCAAAGTACTGGCAAACAAGCGCAGCAGCAGCGCCCGGCCGCGAAAGCGACGCCGGCTCAGCGCATGAGCAACCGGGATCGCCAGGCCGACACTGAGCAGGGTTGACAACAACGCCTGGTAAAAGCTGAACCAGGTGACATGGCGATAATAAGCATCGCCCCAGATTTGGCTGAGCTGTAATTGCGGGGCCTGCCACAACAAAGCGGCCAGCGCACAAAACACAAAGGCCGCGACCAGCGCCGCGACCCAAAGACCGGTTTTAGGAACAGTAACTTGCATCAGGATCAGAACGTCAGCGCGTTTTGCCACTCACGAATCCAGCTTCTGCGCTGGGCGGCAACCTGTTCCGGCGTGAAGGCCAGCGCCTTGTCCGGCACGGTCAGCGTCGAAAAACCGTCCGGCAGCGTGACCGCCGTGGCCGGATACATCCAGTTATGGGTCGGGATCACCGCCTGGAACGCATCGCTGAGCATAAATTGCAGAAACTCATCGGCCAGTTTCGCCTGAGGTGAGTTTTTGACTTTCGCCGCCACCTCAACCTGCATGTAATGGCCTTCAGTGAAGTTCGCCGCCGCATAATGATCATCTTGTTCAGCGATCAGGTGGTAAGCAGGCGAAGTGGTGTACGACAGCACCATATCGGCTTCACCCTCTAAAAACATGGAATACGCTTCCGACCAGCCCTTGGTCACCGTCACCGTTTTGTGTGCCAGCTGCTGCCACGCCGCCCCAGCCTGGTCTCCATAGACCGATTTCATCCACAGCAGCAAGCCCTGTCCTGGTGTCGACGTGCGCGGGTCCTGATAAATCACGCTCAGGTCATCGCGCTGCTCAACCAGCTCTTTCAGGCTGGCTGGCGGATGGGCCAGCTTCTGTTTGTTATACACAAACGCAAAGTAACCGTAGTCATAAGGCACAAAGGTATCGTCATGCCAGCCGTTTGGCAGGGCCAGCGCCGAGGTATCCACCGCGTGTCTGGCCAGCAGCCCCGTCTGTTTGGCTTCCGCCATCAGATTGTCATCCAGCCCGAGGACAACATCCGCTTTAGTGTTACTGCCTTCCAGGCGCAGCCGGTTTAGAATCGACACGCCGTCATCCAGCGTGACAAAATTGAGATCGCAGCCGCAGCGGGCTTCAAAGGCTTGTTCCACCGCCGGACCCGGTCCCCATTCAGAGGCAAACGAATCGTAGGTGTAGACGGTCAGCGTTGGCGTGGCGGCCAGTAAGGCGCCAGAATATAAGGTTGCCACAGCAACCGCAGTATGAGTGATGTTCAAGGCTCGCTCTCCTCATTGAGCGGCACAGGCTTGAGGGGAGGATGAGGTCAGTCCGGAGTCCGGTATCGCAAACCCTGCTCAATTCCTACGCCAGCATTATCTGGTTCAGGTGTCTAACCACATCCCTGGCCTGCGGGTACGAGTGACGCACAGGCAGCGGAGTTTGTGACTAATGCGGGTCCCAAGCCTGGCTTGATCTCAGCGCCACGACGGTGCAAATAATCCTATTCACGCCGACAATGGTAAGCTCCCCGATGAGTGGTTGCGATTGTATGTCGAATTGCGTTAAAAAGCGACTCACACGCGCTGATCGTAGCCCCAGCGCGCGACCAGTTTCTGCTCAATGCCGAGATGGTCCAGAATGCGCGCCACCATAAAGTCGATCAGATCCTCAATCGACTGCGGCTGATGATAAAAACCGGGCGCCGCCGGCATGATGGTGACGCCCATTTGCGACAGTTTATGCATGTTTTCCAGATGCAGGGTTGAGAACGGTGTCTCGCGCACCACCAGCAATAACTGGCCGCGCTCTTTTAGCACCACATCAGCAGCCCGCTCGATCAGGTTATCCGACATGCCATGCGCGATAGCAGCGACACTACCGGCCGAGCACGGACACACCACCATCTGTTTCGGTGCCGCTGAACCCGATGCCACCGGAGAAAACCAGTCTTCCTTGCCGCACACCACCAGTTTATCCGCATTGCAGCCGAGGTGTTCGACCAGCGCCTGTTTGGCCGCATCCGGGCCTGATGGTAACTTGAGCCCGTGCTCGGTTGCCAGCACCACCCGCGCCGCTGAAGAGATCAGCAGGTAAACGGTGTAATCGGCTGCCAGCAGGCACTGCAGCAGACGCAGTCCGTACGGTGCGCCGGATGCGCCGGTCCAGGCTAAAGTGATGGCTTTGTTGTCTGTTGTCATAATGATTATATTCGTCTGTTATCCTTGATGAGACGCCCGGGCTGATTAACCGGCCGCACACTCGCGCTGTTCCAGAGCCGCCAGCAACTTGGCATGAATGCCGTCAAAACCACCGTTACTCATCACCAGAATTTGATCGCCCGGCTGCGCTTCTGCGGCAATCTGGGCGACAAACTGCGCCATATCAGTGCCGACATGCGCCGCTTGGCGACACTGCTCGGCAACCTCCTGCACCGACCAGGAGAGATTATCCGGCTGGAACAGATAAACGGAATCAGCTTCGTCCAGCGAAGCCGCCAGCGTCTGTTTGTGCACGCCCAGTTTCATGGTAGCCGAGCGCGGCTCTAGCACCGCAATAATTTTCGCGGTACCGACTTTATTACGCAGCCCGCCCAGCGTCAGCTTAATCGCGGTCGGATGATGAGCAAAATCGTCATACACTGTCACAGCGTTCTGTTCGCCTTTCAGCTCAAGACGACGTTTGGTATTGATAAAGCGGCCCAGCGCTTCACAGGCCAGATCGGCCGTTACGCCGACATGACGCGCCGCAGCAATCGCCATCAGGGCATTACTGACGTTGTGATCGCCAACCAGATCCCACTGCACAGTGCCCACCAGCAGCCCCTGGAACAGAACCTCAAACTGGCTGCCATCCGGCTGCAGTTTATGCGCCTGCCAGTCACTCTGCTCGCCGCTGAACTCGGTTTCACTCCAGCAGCCGCGACTGAGCACATCCTGCAGCGCTGGATCCTGACGCGGAGCAAGAATGCGGCCATTACCTGGCACAGTGCGCACTAAATGGTGGAATTGTCGCTTGATCGCTTCCAGATCATCAAAGATATCCGCATGATCGAACTCAAGGTTATTCAGGATCAGAGTGCGGGGATGGTAGTGCACAAACTTAGAACGCTTATCGAAAAAAGCACTGTCATATTCGTCCGCTTCGACCACAAAAAACATGCTTTCGCCCAGCCGGGCGGAAATTCCGAAGTTGCCCAGCACACCGCCAACCAAAAATCCGGGCTGATAACCACAATCTTCCAGAATCCAGGCCAGCATACTGGAAGTGGTGGTTTTGCCGTGCGTACCGGATACCGCCAGCACCCAGCGATCATGCAAGAGAAAATCCTGCAGCCATTGCGGGCCGGAGGTGTAGCGCAAATTGTGGTTCAGCACATATTCGACACACGGATTACCACGACTCATGGCGTTACCCACCACCACCAGATCCGGTCTGGGCTCAAGTTGCGAAGGGTCGAAACCTTCAATAATTTCAATACCCTGAGCTTCAAGCATGGTACTCATTGGCGGATAAACATTGGCATCACTGCCGGTCACTTTATGCCCCAGCTGACGCGCCAGCATAGCGACGCCGCCCATAAACGTACCGCAGATCCCCAAAATATGAATATGCATAAACCTGGCCTCATGACGATTGGTTACTGCGCTCCATTATCCTGATTCGCATCAATAAAGCGAGCCTCCCACATCAGGGCAGTGTTATTTTCAAAAAAGTTAAGTAAATTGAGATCTGCGTCTGTTACTTCATTACCCAAAAAAAATCCCACCCCGTACACTCCATGCTAGCGCCAGTGTAAATAAAGGTCCCCCATAAGAGCCTCGCCACTGTGCAGCGATAACTCCCCCAAAATTAGTGTTAAGGAAACAACATGTCTGAAATGCAGACCCTTGGTGAGTTCATTGTTGAGAAGCAACATGACTTCCCCCACGCAAGAGGTGAACTCTCTTCCCTGCTGGCCTCAATTCGCCTGGCGGCAAAAATCGTCAACCGTGAAATTAATAAAGCCGGTCTGGCCGATATTACCGGTGCATCCGGTCAGGCCAACATTCAGGGCGAAGAGCAACAGAAGCTGGATGTGTACGCTAACGAAAAATTTAAAGCGGCACTGGAAGCGCGCGATCAGGTGTGTGGTGTCGCCAGTGAAGAAGAAGATGAAGCGGTAGCGTTTAACAAAGAACTGAACAAAAACGCCAAATACGTGGTGCTGATGGATCCGCTGGACGGTTCATCCAACATCGATGTTAACGTGTCAGTCGGCACCATTTTCTCGATTTACCGCCGGATTTCCCCGGTAGGCGGACCGCCAAGTGCAGAAGACTTCCTGCAACCAGGCCATAAGCAAGTGGCGGCCGGCTATGTTATCTACGGTTCATCCACCATGCTGGTGTACACCACAGGTAATGGTGTCAACGGCTTTACTTACGATCCGTCCATCGGTTCGTTCTGCCTGTCGCACGAAAACATGCGCATTCCTCAGGATGGCAACATCTATTCCATCAACGAAGGTAACTACATTCGTTTCCCGACCGGCGTGAAAAAGTATATCAAGTATTGCCAGGAAAATGAGCCGGCAGACGGTCGCCCGTACACCTCGCGCTACATCGGCTCTCTGGTGGCAGATTTCCACCGCAACCTGCTCAAAGGCGGTATCTACCTCTACCCGAGCACCCAGAGTCACCCGACCGGTAAACTGCGCCTGCTGTATGAGTGCAACCCGATGGCATTTCTGATTGAACAGGCCGGCGGTACCGCATCTGACGGCGTCAACCGTATTATGGATCTGAAACCGACCGAGCTGCACCAGCGTGTGCCTTTCTTCGTCGGATCGAAAAATATGGTCAGCAAGGTCGAAGAATTCCTTGCCGCGAATCCGGATTAATCGCCACACAGCGTGATCGTGAGCGCCGCACCTGCGGCGCTCTTTTTTGCCAGCCAGAAAATTCAGACAGTTAATAAAATATCGCCTTGATTTAGCATGCTTAGACTTAGGTTTACTTGGGTCTGAGCCCATTTCCGAGTAAACTCTCGGGTTTGCGGTGCGGATTTTTGCACCTTGGCGAATCTTGACTAATAATAAGTTTCGAATTTTGAAGTCCGGCTAATTGATAAGGAAACCTTAATGAGCTTAAACAATGTGCCAGCAGGCAAATCGCTTCCTGATGATATCTACGTAGTAATCGAGATCCCAGCGAACGCGGATCCAATCAAATACGAAGTAGACAAAGATTCTGGCGCTGTGTTCGTCGATCGTTTCATGTCTGCTCCTATGTTCTACCCATGTAACTACGGTTACGTGAACCACACCCTGTCTCTGGACGGTGACCCGGTAGACGTTCTGGTTCCGACTCCATACCCGCTGATCCCAGGTTCAGTAATCCGCTGCCGTCCGGTTGGCGTACTGAAGATGACTGACGAGTCTGGTGAAGACGCGAAAGTGGTTGCGGTTCCGCACACTAAACTGTCAAAAGAATACGACCACATCCAGGACGTAAACGATCTGCCAGAACTGCTGAAAGCTCAAATCACTCATTTCTTCGAGCGTTACAAAGAGCTTGAATCAGGTAAATGGGTTAAAGTTGACGGTTGGGAAGATGCTGCATCTGCACGTCAAGAAATCCTGACTTCATACGAGCGTGCACAGCAAAAATAATTTGCGCCACGCATGAAAAAAGCCAGCAAATCACTGCTGGCTTTTTTTGTGGTCAAATCCGCTGACACCAGTCACCGGATTCAATCAGCGAGTCGAGACCGCCGGTATCCTGATAGATATAAATCCACGCAGTGCCAAAAGGAGTGACCAGGCTCTCGCGCCGATATTCAACCGGCACGTCTTCCAGAATGTCCAGCTTAGCCAGTGTCTCATCATCGACCCGGTACACTTCGCCCACAATCGACTGATGGCCAGCGATCAGACCGGGATACGGTCCCAGATCATGCAAGGCAAATACCGGCTGGGTTTCAAAACGCCCCAACAGTTCACTCTCGCTCAGGAAATGATGATTGCTCTCTCCCTGACGCAACGTCCCATATACAAACACCAGATGCTGCACAGCCTTCTCCTCATTGACAGCCAACGCCGTCCTACTGCATTAGTCAAACTCAAAGCGATACAGTATGTCGACAGCACTGTCGAGTCCGGATACCGCCTCCAGATAGAGATCCTTCAATAACCGGTAGCGGACGGTAAATTCCCCTACTGAGTTAAAAATACCCACACCATACTTGACTTGCAAGCCCGGCAGAATGTAACCACTGACCGTGACCTGCGAATCATCCCCGCTGCCAGCGGTATCCAGTTGCAGATTCTGCACGCCGAGCTCCTCACCCAGCTGGCCAACCACCTTACCACTCTTGGCCAGACTCAGCCCGATCAAGGTCGTGGTCATCGCGTTACCACCGGTTTCAGAATCAATATCCTGGCCGCGCAACAGGTACGACAGCGCGTTAGCCTGCGGCATCGCCGGGTCAGAGAAAATCGACACATTCGGCTCATCGGCCGGGCCGGTCACCTGTACTCCGGCGGTCACATCGTCCTGGGTGTTGTCCGGGTTACGAATCGCCTTGATTGACAAATAGGGCTGATCAACCGGTCCGTTCATCAGGATCTTACCTTCCTGAATAATCAAATCCTGACCAAACGAACGGTACTGACCATCGGTAATATTAACCTCACCGGTCACAAACGGACCCTGATCTTTCTGGCTGACATTAAGCTGTCCCACCAGACCAGCTTCGAGGCCAAAGGCGCTCAGTTTGAAATCATCGCCAATCGAAATGCTGACATTGGTTTCGACATTAAACGGCACGGCCGTTTCATCGCTGATGGGCTGCTGATTTTCATCCACCAGCACCTGATCTTTCGACACCCCGACAGCACTCGGCGGCAGCTCTTCCACTACAATTCTTCCCCACGGCAGCGCGATATGACCACTGATTTGGGCCAGTTGCGGCTGCATAGCCAGATTGAGATCCGGCACCACTTTCATCTTCACCATCGGCGGCATATCCACCAGCAGCGATTCTGCGCCGACATGGGCATTCACCCGCCAGTCATCCATCTGCTGCCAATCGGCGTCACCCGTAATGTCCAGTTGACCATCCGGAGTCTGGATCGCAGCATTCAGGCCCGCCTGATAGCCGTTGAAATCCAGATTAACTTCACCGGACTGGACCTCAACCGGCGCAATGTCGCCCTGCACTACAATATCGCTGACGGCGAAGCGACCGTACACTTTCGGATGCAGCAGTGGTCCGTTGAAGGTCAGATCCGATTGTAATGTCGACTTAACCTGACTGTATTCACCAATTAAAGGAGCGAGGAAATCAAGATTAAAGCGGGTCAGAGTCAACGCCCCTTCCATCTGCCGATCCTGACTGGTGACATCGGCTATCGATACCTGACCACTGACATCACCGTTATCAGTCACATCCAGTTGCCAGTCAGCCTGCAATTGATTGCCCTGCAGTTTGGCGTTAATTGCCACCTGATCCCAGCCAAGATGTACGGTTTCGCCAGCCTGCTGCTCGACATAACCCGCCGGCATACGCAACGATGCATCGACCTGCGGCGCTTTATTGGCTGACCAGCTCACTTGGGCATTCGCATCCAGTGCCCCTTTGAGCTTGGTTTCCTCCGGCAGTAAATTTTTAATCTGCTCAAACTCAAAGCCTCGCAACGAGACTTGCGCGCTGCCCTTTTCTCCCACTTGCGCCGGTTTCTCAAGGCACAGCGATGCCCCCCGCCTGCTGCCAGCAGTGCGCTGCAATGGTCGCCTGCTGAGTATCAATATTGGCGTTGACTGCCGTGGCCTGATTGAGGCGCCAGCGCCCTTGCTGCGACTCAATCCACATCCGTTGTAGCTCGCCGTTCCACACCCTCTGCGGGTCCTGCAGCAACGAGCCGCGAATCGCCAGACTGGTCGCCGCCACATCCGAGTCCACATCCAGAGTCAACTGGTGCTCAGCTTGCGAGCCACTCGCGATCAGACGGGCGGAGCGAATATGCTGCTGCTCAACGTCAATGTCATTGACCTGCAGGGTCAGATCGGCTTGGGGCTGCGGCAGTGGGCTGACATTGCCACTCAGCGTCAGATGACCAATCGTCGCCATCTGCTGCCAGGCCAGCTTGTCACCATCCAGCGCCAGTTTTATATCCGGCTGTTGCAGCGCTCCGCGCAGCAACACATCACCAATCACTTTGCCTTTCAGATCGGGCACCGATTTGGACAAATCCGGTAAATTGATCGATACGTCCATACGCCACTGCTGGTCGAGTTCACCCTGAGCAACAAGGCGGTTTGCACCATGCGCTATCGTCACACCGGGCGTTGAGACTGTAAACTCGCCCTTTCCGCTGGCATCTGCAGCGCTGAGACGACCATTAATATTGAGCGGGTAACCGGCTATGTCACCCTTGATGGCCAGTAACGGCAGCTCGGCTCGCCAGCCGCCCTGCGCCGTCAGTTGCCCCGACGTGGTCAGTTCGCCATTAATGACACCTTGCGCTTCGGGCCATTGCAGGCCGGGCTGAATATTGTCGAGTCGCAGACTGGCCTGCCAGTTAACCGGCGCATCCCAATTGGCTGTCGCCTGTCCGGTAATTTCACCGCCCAGAGTGGCTATCTTGAGCGCATCAAGACTCACCTGATGCAGGTCACCGTTGCCGGTCAGTGACAGTGTGGTATCCGGCATGCCTTGCCCTTGCAGCTGGCTCTGCACATCAAACTGATAGCCCTGCAGTGAGCCGTGCGCCTCAATACGCGGCGCCTCAACACGGTATTGCCCCTGACCGACCAGCGGCCACTGCGCCGCCAGATCGCGAATCGAGGCCGTGAAAGGTAAGTCAGCGTTTAATGGCTGCAAACTGGCCTCAATCTGCGCCCGGGCACGCTGACCCAGTTCAGCCTGCAGTTTGAGATCCGCCGCGCTGCCACTGGCCTGTAAATGCAGTGTCTGCCCCTTAGCTTCATCCAGTAACAGAGTCGACTCGAGATTTAACGCCAGCGGATAATCGCCCTGCAGGGTCGCTTTGCCATCCAGCTTGGCAGTTGCTTGCGGCATGTCGAGTTCAAGCGAGGTCACATTAACCTGAGAACGATAGGCGTCGGCCTGCAAACCAAGATGATTAATGATGACCGGCGTTGCCTGATGCAGGGTAAAATCACGCACATCAAAACGGTTCAGCTCCACCCGCAGCGGAATAATCACCTCAGGCAGAGTGATATCTTCACGGGGTTGCCCCTCTGCACCTGCGCTATTATTGACCGGCTCATCCGCCGTCTGCGCCAGTGTGACATCAATGCCCTGCCATTCAGTCCGGCCGATGGTCAGCCGGTTACTCTGAAACTGGGCCCGGGTCGAAAACTGCTGCCAGCGGATCTGGTTACCGAGCACGTCGAGATCAATATTGCTCAGACTCAGGCGGCCGATCCGAATCGGTACCGGCGTGGCAATATGAGTGACCGGCTCAGACTCTGGTGTGCTTTCGTCACTGGCCGGCGGTAATTGCGGCAATGATAACTTGAGCCCGTCAACCGCCACTTCATTAATACACACCACAGGGTCGAGCAGACAACTGGCCTGCATCGCCAGAGTCAGGTGGTCAACCCGGGCATCGATATTGAGCCCCGGATCGTTAAAACGCACCTCACTGAGGGTGAAACGCGGCAGCAAAGCCCCCTGACTGGAAGCGATGGTCAACTGAGGCAGCGCCTGCTGCGCGCCCCAAACGATCACATTCAACCCGGGTCCGGTAAATAACAGCGCAGCGATCGATAGCGTCAGCACCATGATCAACACCACCAGCGCCGCGGTCAGCCATTTGGTCCAACGTATGGCTCGTTTGATCATAACTCAGGCCCCAGGGTAAAGTGGATCTTAAAGCGATCGGCCGGATCCAAATCCAGGCCCCACGCGAAATCGAGCCGAATCGGCCCGACCGGCGAAATCCAGCGGATCCCAAAGCCGGTACCGGTTTTCCAGTCCGGCGTATCGTTAAAGGCATCCCCATAATCGACAAACAACGCACCCCACCAGTTACCGGTCAAACGGTACTGGTATTCCAGCGTGCTGGTGGCGATGTATTTGGCCCCGCTTAACGATCCGGTCTCATCGCGCGGTGAAATGGACTCATACCCGTAACCGCGCAGATTGTTATCACCACCGGCAAAGAAACGCATCGATGGCGGCAGCTTATCAAATTCCTCCGCGAAGTTAGCTCCGCCATCAAGGCGGATCAGACCACGGTGGTTACGGCCAAAGCTGCGCAGCCAGGAAGTCCCGGCCAGGAGACGCGTCACCCGGGTTTCTGAGAACAGATCCGGATCGCCGTACTCCAGCGTAACGGTCTGCTTATCGCCCCAGGTCAGCAGCGAGCCGCGCATTCGGGTCCGACTGCGGGTATAACTGATGCCAGGCAGAATGTATTGCGCCGCATCATCCAGTACACCCTGTTGGTAATCTTCCACCAGGTAACGCACAAACAGGGTGCGGTGCCAGCCGTTATCCAGCACCCAGTGCCGCTCCAGTGCAAGATTGGATTCAATACTCTGTGTGTCACGGTTATCGACATGCTTCATGCCGTACTGAATGCGATAGTACTGGCGTAACACATCATCAAGCGGAATCTTGTAGCTGGCGGTGACACTCTGCTCCGGAGCAGAAATGGAGAAACTGCTGTCGAAGCTGTGACCAAGATCGTTAACCCACGGTTTTTTCCACTTCAGTGAGCCGCGCACTCCGACGTCGGTCGAATAGCCAATACCGGTTTCGATCTGGTTACGCGCCTGCGGGCTCAAACTGACATTGAGCGGCAGTTGCCGTCCCTGACCAAGCTGCGCTAAATCTGGTGCCACCACTACCGAGGAGAACCACTCGGTATTGGACAAATTCTGGTTGTACTCCCCAACCTGAGCCACCTGATACGGGTCGCCGGCCTTAAACGGGCTCAGTGAGCGCACCCGGTTTTCATCAATCTGACTGCCCTCAATCAAGGTTTCGCCAAACTGATAGCGAATACCGCTTTTATAGTGCAGATGCACGTAGGCCAGGTTCAGAGCGGGAGAGACTTCCAGGCGGCTGGTCACGAACTCACCGTCAAAGTAGCCTTTTTGCAACGCCAGATTCCGCAAGCCGGATTTGAGGCTGTCGTACTGACTGTGATTCAAAGGCTCGCCGACTTTGAGGCCACTGCGTTCAATCAGACGTTGGAAATCCGCATCATCCTGCGCCTCGCCTTCAATCCTAATATCAACCTGCTGCAGGCGCACCACTTCACCCGGCGTGATACGCAGCGTCATTGCGGCGTTAGGCTCGGTGACTTCAAAATCAAACTCAGGATGATAATAGCCCAGCGCATTGAGCGCTTCTGTCAGCGTATTTTCCAGGCGCGACTGAAAACGCAACTGAGTTGAATAGTCGGCGGACGGAATCGAAGAGAGGTAGGCGTCGGCATTACTTTTCAGCTCCCCCTCCAAGCCCTCGATCGTGAGATCAACATCGGCGAAAGAGGCAGCAGAATAAAGCAAAGCCGGGATTAGCGCTGGTAATAAATTTCGTCTCATGCTTAAGTTAGTGGCGTTGAACAGCAGTTAAGGTTTCACTAGTTGAGAATCATACCGACTATATGCAAATACGTCTGTATGAAAAGCGTCA
This sequence comes from Vibrio ostreae, assembly GCF_019226825.1. NCBI lineage: Bacteria > Pseudomonadati > Pseudomonadota > Gammaproteobacteria > Vibrionales > Vibrionaceae > Vibrio > Vibrio ostreae. Next base: position 3,110,277 of record NZ_CP076643.1, on the reverse strand, counting down.
ATTATCCGGTCTTACTGTTGAATAGTCAGGATTTAACCCACATCCTGGCTATCGTCATACCGTCAGCGAATCAAAAGGATAAATCATGTTAGACAAACAAATGATGGTTAGCGCTGAAACCGCTTTACCCGGCCGCTCTACCCCTTTGAGTGTAGATGATACCCACTTCGTTAACCAAACCAGTCTGAGTGCCGCACCGGTTAACGGCCAGCAGCAAATTCTGCTGGGCATGGGCTGCTTCTGGGGTGCTGAGCGCCTGTTTTGGCAGATTGAAGGAGTCGTCTCAACATCGGTCGGTTATGCCGGTGGTTTTACCCCCAACCCGACGTATGAAGAAGTGTGTACCGGTCTGACCGGCCACAGCGAAGTGGTACGGGTGGTGTTTGACCCGCAGGTACTGCCGCTGGAGCAATTGCTGCGCGCGTTCTGGGAACGGCACGATCCGACTCAGGGCATGCGTCAGGGCAACGATCTCGGTACTCAATACCGCTCAGTCATTTATACGTACAGTGATGAGCAACAGGCCATTGCCGAGCAAAGCCAGGCCGATTACCAGTCACTGCTCAGCGAGCAGCAACGTGCTGTGATCACCACAGAGATTGCGCCAGCCGGCCCGTACTATTACGCCGAAACTTACCATCAGCAGTATCTGGCCAAAAATCCGCAAGGTTACTGCGGACTGGGTGGCACCGGAGTGTGTTTTCCACCTCAATAAGAGACTAATCCGGCTCGACCTTTAGTCTAATCAGGTTACCTGACACGCAATCCGGTAACCTGAATTTCTCAGCCAGCCACTTTCTATGCTATATCTTTTGGTGCTCAACCAAAGGAAAATATAATGAAAAATAAAACGCTTATCGCCATACTGCTGGCGTGCTCTCCCACCCTTGTCTCTGCTCACAACCTGCATATCGGCCAAACACTGCCCGAAGTGTCGGTACAGCAATACGGTGAAGTCATCCTCAACAATAACGATACCACTTTTCAAAGCTGGAACAGCCAGCAGATGGTCGGCAAAGTGCGGGTGATCCAGGCCATCGCCGGACGCAGCAGCGCGAAAGAACTTAACCAGCAACTGATGAGCGCCATCAGCGCGGCGAAGTTCCCGGCTGAGCAGTATCAGACCACCTCGATCATCAACCAGGATGATGCGATCTGGGGCACCGGATCGTTCGTTAAATCTTCCGCGCAGGACAGCAAAAAAGAGTACCCGTGGTCCTCGATAGTGCTGGATGAAGACGGCAACGTCGCCCGGAGCTGGGCACTGCAACCGGAATCTTCAGCCATCATAGTGCAGGATAAACGCGGCCAGATCCTGTTTGTGCATGAAGGCGCGCTGGATGACAGCCAGATAGAGCAGGTGCTGCAACTGGTGCAGCGTAATCTCTGACCATAATCTCACTTGCCTCTCCGGCTGATTGTTATAGTATAACAAGGTTAGGATAACCAGCGTCGGGTCAGTCATGCCGAAAAGCCTGTACAGCATACGAGTTCACAGCAGGAGCGTGGCGATAGTCGCGCTCCTGCTGACGCTATGGCTGATTGTTGCCGAGGTAAGTCACCAGCAGGACACTACGCCGTCTCATCACGCTCATCACCAATGCCAGTTGTTCAATGGCCTGCAACATGGTCTGGCCCAGGCTCTGCCTGAACTGGCGCCGTGTTCGGGCACCTCATATCTCCAGCCCGATAACCGGGTGGTACGGCTACCCCAGCCCCCGACTGACTATTGCGCCCGCTCACCACCGACTCTCGCTCTGCAGTACCTCTCGGCTTAACGCCGTTCACGTTTTCTATTTCAACATTATTGTTGCTCAGAGTAGGCGGCTACCCAGCGCCATCTGTGATGTGACGTAATGTGTTTCACTGCTTATTGACGGAGTCAAACCATGTTTAACCAAACCATGCTGGTTCTCAGCATCACTGCAGCGCTGTGCGGCAGTGCTTTCGCCCAATCCGAGTTTCGCCAGCATGACGCTCACGTTCACGGCCATGTTGAGCTCAATATTGCCCAGGATGGCCATGACCTGTTAGTCGAAATCACCGCGCCCGGCGCCGATGTCACCGGCTTTGAACATGCGCCGCAATCAGACAGCGAGATCAGACTGCTCAATCAGGCACTCGAGAATCTCAATCAGGCGGATTCGCTGTTTACCCTGAGTGAAGCTGGCTTATGCTCACTGCAACATGCTGACGTCGGCCATAATCTGGGCGGCCACCAGCCGCATCATGATGATGAACACCATGACCATGATGATCATGCCAGCCATGACGACCCGCACCATGCTGACGATGATGCGGATCATGCCCACCACAGTGAACACGCTGCGTTCACCATTCAATACCAGTATCACTGTGAGCAGATCAGCGACCTCAAACAGATAGAAACCCATTGGTTTGATTTATTCCCGTCCACACGCGAAATGCAGGTCAACCTGCTGACCGACAATAGGCAAACCGCGACGGAACTGACGCCGCAGCAAACCGTCATTTCACTGTAATAGGCATACGGGTAAGTGAGCACTTACCCGATTTTTCGCCAAGGAGACGTGATGAATCAACCCCATCTCTATTCTGCCGAGCAGGTGATTGCCCTGGAAAATGTGGTGTTCCGGTGGCCGGACACGGACCAGCCGACTCTGGATATCGCCGCACTCGCTGTCGCGGCCGGGCAGCATCTGTTCATTAAAGGGCCAAGCGGCTGTGGTAAATCCACGCTGCTCAGCCTGCTGACCGGTATCAATACTGCCGGCCAAGGCCGGGTCAGCCTGCTGGGGCAGGATTTGGCCCGGCTCAAGGCCAGCCAGCGCGATCGGTTCCGCGCTGACCATATCGGCTATATTTTCCAGCAGTTCAACCTGCTGCCCTATTTATCTGTGCTGGATAATGTCATTCTGCCGTGCCAGTTTTCCGCTCTGCGCAAGAGTAAAGTCTCCGGCGCACTGCAGGCTCGTGCCTGCGAACTGCTGGAGCGACTGCACCTGCCTCACGCCCTGCTGCACAAATCGGTGCTGGAGCTGAGTATCGGTCAGCAGCAACGGGTTGCGGCGGCGCGCGCCCTGATTGGCGAACCGCATCTGATTATTGCCGACGAACCGACCTCAGCCCTCGATCATGACAACCGCAGCGCATTTATTGATTTGTTACTGGAAGAGGTCAATCGCGCCGGTTCGACGCTGGTGTTTGTCAGCCACGACCCGACGCTGGAGTCATGCTTTGAACGAAGCATTCACTTACCTGTCATTAACCGCGCACGGGGGATGCAATGAGTGTCATCGCCAAATTAGCCTGGAAAAGTCTGCTCAACCGCAAACTGACCGCACTGCTGACCATACTGACCGTTGCCATTTCCGTGCTGCTACTGACCGGCGTAGAACGCATTCGAACCCAGGCCAAGAGCAGCTTTGCGAATACCATTTCCGGGACTGACCTGATTGTCGGTGGGCGCTCGGGCTCTGTGAACCTGCTGCTCTATTCGGTGTTTCGGATTGGCAACGCCACCAACAATATCGACTGGCAAAGCTACCGCGAATTCAGCCAGCATCCGGCGGTGAAGTGGGCAATCCCTATCTCACTCGGCGATTCACATCGCGGCTTTCGGGTCATGGGTACCAATCACAGTTATTTCGAACACTACCGCTTCGGAAGTAAGCAGTCACTTACTTTCAGCCAGGGCAGACAATTCAATGGCCTGTTTGAAACCGTGCTCGGTGCCGATGTGGCGAAAAAACTCGGCTACACCATCGGCAGCGAAATCATTATTGCCCACGGCATCAGTGATGTTGCCTTTGCCCGGCACGACAAGCTGCCGTTTAAAGTGGTCGGTATTCTGGCGCCGACCGGTACCCCGGTCGACAAAACCGTGCACGTCTCGCTGGCTGCGATTGAAGCCATTCATGTCGGCTGGCAGTCCGGTGCCCATCTGGGCAATACTCCGGATGCCAAGCAACTGGCTGAGCAGCAGTTTGAGCCACAACAGATCACTGCCATGTTGCTCGGACTTAAATCGAAAATTCAGACCTTTGCCCTGCAACGGGAAATCAACCAATACCGTCAGGAGCCGCTCAGTGCCATCTTACCTGGAGTCGCACTGCATGAGTTATGGGGCATGATGTCAGTGGCAGAACAGGCTTTGATGGCCGTGTCGGTCTTCGTAGTGGTCGCCGGGCTGCTTGGCATGCTGAGCAGCCTGTTGACCAGCTTGCAGGAGCGGCGGCGCGAGATGTCCATCCTGCGTGCGATGGGAGCGCGGCCAAGACACATCTTCAGCCTGCTGATCAGTGAGGCCGCTCTGCTGACTCTGGCCGGTATTGTGCTCGGAGTGCTTGGGCTGTATGCCCTGCTCGCGCTGGCGGCTCCGTTGATTGAAAGCCAGTACGGGATTCGTATCGATCTTGGCGCTATCAGCCGCCACGAATGGCAACTGCTGGGTTATGTGCAATGCGCCGGAATTGTGATAGGAATTGTACCGGCCTTGCGCGCCTATCGGCAGTCGCTCAGTGATGGGATGACCATCCGGCTGTAAGTGGCAGCCACCCGATAACGACACTGACAACATCCATCTTCGTCCCGGCGCTTAATCAGCCGGGACCACAACAAGGAACGACTATGAAAACCTGTTACCAGGCAATGTGCATACTGCTGCTCAGCCTCTGTGCGCCCGCCGCGTTGGCGAGCGATGATGTGCTCCAACTCGACTGGCTCGATTTGATCCCGCAAAACGAACGCAACCAGTTTGACCAGCAGGGATTACCCATGCCGGATCACAGCGGCAACGCCCAGGCCAAACAGTCTAAAATCGGCCATGTGCGCCCGGAGCTGAACGGCAGTAAAGTCAAAATTCCCGGCTTTGTTATTCCGCTCGAAGGGGATGAAAATACCGTGACTGAATTTCTGCTGGTGCCCTACTTTGGCGCCTGCATCCATGTGCCACCGCCGCCACCGAATCAGATTATTTATGTGAAGTTTCCGCAAGGTGCGCCCGTGCAGGAGCTGTGGGACATAGTGTATGTGGTGGGGACATTGAAAACAGACCCGGTCAGTCTCGAACTGGCTGAAAGTGGCTATACCCTGCAAGGGGACAACCTTGAGCCTTACGACGACATGTAATAGCGAGCTAACCAGCCATTCTTTGGGTTTAATGAAAGTTTTCGGTTAGCAAAAATGTTCAGTGAGCCAACGTTGTTAAGTTAGCACAAGTCTGGATTGGTTAAGAAAACCACCTGTTAATTGTGATGCTAAATCAGATATTTGGACAGATACGTCAGTACACCCAGGTAAATGACAAACAGTAAAACAATCGACAGGTGCTTGCGCATTCTGTTATCCCCGCACTCTTTCATACTCACCCCCAGCGCTAATGATTAACAATTTTAACAAACTATTATCATTCGTGGTAGCGCAAATTTGTCGATCGTAACTCTGGCTATCACCGCATATACAGGGTAGATTTTAACCTATGTGTGTCTCTGTATAAGTGCCCGAAAACATGGCCGATCCTAAACAATCCGTGCTGATCGAACACGAAACAACAACCGGCTCCGGCCAGGAAAAACGCTCCCATTATGTTAAAGACAGTGCTAACCGCATTATCGCGATTGCCCAGCAGCATGGCCTGGATGCTTTACTGAGCAGCGAGCCGGCCAAAAAGACACCCTTTGAGCGGGCCTTAAAACGCGAGCGCGATCGTAAAGAGCAGCGCCAGAAGAATCTTGAGCAAATCGTACGTCTGGCGCATGTTTCCTGTCGCAATGAAACAGCTGGAGAACCGGATCAGGACTGGCTGTATCGTTTTTTTGATATGGCCCAGGATATTCATAATTCATCGATGCAGCGCCTGTGGGCACAAGTACTCAAGCGCGAAGTGACTAATCCCGGTTTTACTTCGATGAAAGCGCTGCAGGTCCTGCAGGGTATGACTCCCAAAGAAGCGCAGATTTTGCAGCGTGCAGCCGCTCTGGCCTGCAGTTTCGGCACCGATAGCAGCCTGAAACTGCTATTTGGCCTCAAAGTTCAGCACAGTCTGTTCCGGCTGGGTAAACGGGAAAGCACCAATACACTCAATATCGGTAACCATCAACTGCCCTACGCCAGCCTGCTGGTTTTGATCGAACTCGGCCTGTTGCACGCCAGCGAACTGGAGTCGGGAGAAATTGAAATCGATCCGCCCCTCAGTCTCAGTTATCAGGGTAAGCAGCTGTCGTTAAATGCCAACTCGCGCGGAGTGCGCCTGCTTTACTACCGCTTTTCACCGACCGGTAATGAGCTGTGCCGTCTGCTCGGTAATAAACCGAACATGAGTTATTACGATCAGCTGGTCGCGCTGCTGAGTCAGAAGTTTACCGTGCATAGCGACGCCAGCAGCAGTATTCACCATACGGTGTAAGTCAGCCGGAGCGCTGGGCCGAGATCAGAAACAAAAAATCAGGCCGGGGCCTGATTTCTCTATTTCACTCTGACTGAGCACTTGATGTCAGTGTTTGATCATCGCGCTGAGCGCTTGATGATCGCGCGTTGCGTCAACGCGGCCACACACTGCTCTACCAGCTCATCAATACTCTTATCTCCGGCCGGCAGATCGATTTCCGGATTCAGCGGCGCTTCGTAAGCTGAATCAATACCGGTGAAATTCGGGATTTCGCCAGCACGTGCTTTCTTGTACAGACCTTTCGGGTCGCGCTGCTCACACACTTCCAGCGAAGTGTTGACAAACACTTCGATAAACTCGCCTTCCGGCAGCAGGTCACGCACCAGCTGACGCTCAGCACGGTGCGGAGAAATAAACGCCGTCAGTACAATCAACCCCGCATCGGCCATCAGCTTGGCCAGCTCACCGATACGACGGATATTCTCGCGGCGATCCTGTTCCGAGAAGCCTAAATCGCCGCACAGACCGTGACGTACATTGTCACCATCCAGCAGGTAAGTGTGAAAACCCAGCTCAGCAAGGCGGTTTTCCAGTGCGCCAGCGACGGTTGATTTGCCTGCACCAGACAAACCCGTGAACCAGAGTACGGCCGGTTTTTGCTGTTTCAGCTCGGCACGAAAGTGCTTATCAACCGCATGTTGATGCCACACGATGTTTTCGTCTTTCACATTAGATGCGGTGCTCATAAGTCATCCTTCTGCACATTATTGATTGTAAAATTAAAATGGAAAAAATACTGGGATCAGGGTCAGCACCAGAGTGGAGTAGACCAGCGAAATCGGGATACCGATACGCACATAATCCGACATTTTGTAATTGCCTACGCTATAAACCAGCAGGTTGGTCTGATAACCGTAAGGCGAAATAAAACTGGCACTGGCACCAAACAGCACGGCCATGATAAATGGCATCGGATCGACACCGTAGCCGACGGCCATACTGTAGCCAATCGGGAATGCCAGTGCCGCGGCGGCGTTATTGGTAATCAGTTCCGTCAACACCAGGGTGACCAGATAGGTCGCCACCAGGGCACCAAATACACCCCAGCCGTTAAACGCCTGGATAAACAGCCCGCCCATCTCCTGCGATAATCCGGACGAGATCATCAACTGGGCAATGGAGAGTGCTGAGCCGACAATCACCACGATATCGAGCGGGAAGCGGCGCCGCAGCTCACTGACCTGTACGATGCCGCACACAAACAGCACTAATAAATACGCCAGCAGCCCTTTGATAATCGGCAAAACACCAAGCAGGGATGCAGCGATGACGGCGGCAAAGCCGAGCAATACCAGGCTGGATTTGCTGGTATCGAGTTTGGCACTCGAATCAAGATCGTTGATCAGCACAAATTCACGGCTGTTGGAACGGCGCTGAGCATCGAAACCTTTACCCGGAACCAGAACCAGAGTATCACCTGCGGTGAGGGTAATATTACCCAGCCCGCCTTCGAGACGCTCATGACCACGGCGAATGGCGACGACAACAGCATCAAAACGATCCCGGAAACGGCTCGATTTCAACGTGGTATTACAAAAACTGGCCGATGAGCTAACCACAACTTCAACAAAGTTCTGGCCATTGAGATGATGCTGGCCAAACAGGGTCAGCCCCTGAATCTCCTGCAGCGTGGAGACACTCTCAACATCGCCACAGAACAACAGACGGTCGCGCGCCTCAAGGATAAAATCCGGTCCGACCGAGCGGACGCTTTCGCCGTCACGAATCACTTCGGCCAGAAACAGTTTACGCAGCTCACGCAGATTATTTTCTGCGATGCTGTGCCCGACCAGAGGAGAGCCCGGCTCAACACTGGCCTCAAGAAAATAGGGTAAATCATCCTGACTCTGTTCATCATAGCTCGGCAGCAGATAGCTGAGCGGGATCAAGATGATCACACAACCCACCAACACGGCCAGGCCGATCAAAGACGGGGCGAAAAAGCCGAGGCTGGGTAGCCCGGCATCTTCGACAAAGCTATTGATGATCAGGTTGGTCGAGGTGCCGATCAAAGTCAGGGTGCCGCCAAAAATTGCGGTATAAGAAAGCGGGATCAACAAACGCGAAGGCGCATGTTGCTGGTTGCGTTTGATCGCTCCGATCAACGACACCACTACCGCCGTGTTATTCGTAAACGAGGATAAAAACGCGGTTGAGAACCCCAGCTTGGCGACAACCATGCCGAGATTACCTTCAGAAATATTACGGCTTACCCAGCTGACCAGACGCGTTTTTTCCAACGCCGTCGAAGCCAGAATAAGTAACACTAAAGTCAGTAAAGAAGCGTTAGTGAAATTCGCCGCCAGCTCGGTGACATCCATCATGCCAGTCATAAAAGCAGCAAATGCTGCGCCGGCAAAGATAAAGCTCGGCTTAATTCGTGTCACTAACAGACAGGTCACAATGCCCAGCAGAATCGCCAGTACCAGCCCTTGTTCCCACATAACGCTTCCCTCGATATGGGGGCAGTCACCTGCCCCCCATCACTGATCACTTAAGCAATTGACTCAGATCTTTGGCATCCCAGTGTGGGAAGTGCTTACGGATCAGCGCGTTGAGTTCCACTTCAAACGCAGAGAATTGGCCTTCGGCTTGCGCCACATTCTGCAGACTGTCACGCACCAGACCGGCACCGACAGTGACGTTAGTCAGACGGTCGATGATGATGAAACCACCGGTATCAGCACAATCCAGGTACTTGTCCAGTGCAACGGACTGATTAAAGGTCCATTCGCACAAACCGATACCGTTCAGTGGCAACTCTTCAGACTGGAAAGTGTCCAGATTGTTAATGTCGTACTGGTGGCGAACCGCAACGATCTGACCAACCGTCTTCATGCCTGCGATTTTCACATCGTATTCACGACCTGGTTTGAGCGGCTGCTCTGTCATCCACACCACATCCGCCAGCAGATGGTTGGTGCTGTCGACATGATCCTGCTCCAGCACAATCAGATCGCCACGGCTGATATCAATTTCATCCGCCAGAGTCAGCGTAACCGCCAGACCAGCGCTTGCTTGTGGCAGATCGCCATCGAACGTTACAATACGAGCAACGGTTGAAGTCTTGCCTGATGGCAGCACTTTAATTTTGTCGCCAACGCTGACTGCACCGGATGAGATGGTGCCGGCAAAACCACGAAAATCCAGGTTAGGACGGTTCACGTACTGCACTGGGAAGCGGAATTCACCGGTGCCTTTTTCCTGATCAACATCGACGGTTTCCAGCAGATCCAGCAGTGACGGACCTTGGTACCATGCCATGTTCTCGCTCTTATCCACCACGTTATCGCCTTCCAGCGCAGACAGTGGAATGATCTCGATGTTGGTTTCACCCTGCAGATGCTTCGAGAACTCCAGATACTGAGCGCGAATCTCTTCAAAACGCTCCTGCGAGTAGTCCACCAGGTCCATCTTGTTCACCGCAACGATGAAGTGCTTCAGACCCAGCAGGTTGGAAATGAACGAGTGACGACGCGTTTGATCCAATACGCCTTTGCGCGCATCGATCAGAATCACCGCCAGATCACAGGTCGACGCACCGGTCGCCATGTTACGGGTGTACTGCTCGTGTCCCGGTGTGTCAGAAATGATGAACTTACGTTTCTGAGTCGAGAAGTAACGGTACGCCACATCAATGGTGATGCCCTGCTCACGCTCGGCCTGCAGGCCGTCAACCAGCAGCGCCAGATCCGGACGCTCACCGGTGGTACCGACACGCTGGCTGTCGGAATGCACAGCGGCCAGCTGATCTTCATAAATTTGTTTTGAGTCATGAAGCAGACGACCGATCAGTGTACTTTTACCATCGTCTACCGAACCACACGTCAGGAATCTAAGTAGCGATTTATGTTGGTGTTGATTGAGGTAACCTTCAATACCTAGCTCAGCAAGTTGAGCTTGAACTGCACTATTCATTTTCTTTCCTTAGACCCTTAGAAGTAACCTTGACGTTTTTTCATTTCCATCGATCCTGACGAATCGTGGTCGATCGCACGGCCCTGACGCTCACTTGAGGTGGCAACCAGCATTTCTTCGATGATTTCCGGCAACGTTTTCGCTTCCGACTCCACCGCGCCGGTCAGCGGGTAACAACCCAAAGTACGGAAACGTATGCTCTTATGCTGGATCTCTTCACCCGGCTTCAGTTTCATACGGTCATCATCAACCATGATCAGCATGCCATCACGCTCAACCACAGGACGCACATCCGACAGGTACAGAGGAACGATTTCAATGTTTTCCAGGTAGATGTATTGCCAGATATCCAGCTCGGTCCAGTTCGATAGTGGGAAAACACGGATGCTCTCGCCTTTATTGATCTGACCGTTGTAAGTTTTCCACAGCTCTGGACGCTGGTTTTTTGGATCCCAGGTATGGTTCTTGTCACGGAATGAATAAACACGCTCTTTGGCACGCGATTTCTCTTCATCACGACGGGCACCACCGAACGCAGCATCAAAACCGTATTTGTTCAGCGCCTGCTTCAGACCCTGGGTTTTCATGATGTCAGTGTGCTTAGAAGAACCGTGGTCAAACGGGTTGATCCCCATCGCCAAACCTTCCGGGTTTTTGTGTACCAACAGTTCGAAACCGTATTTCTTCGCCGTTGCATCACGGAACGCGATCATGTCGCGGAATTTCCAGTCGGTATCAACGTGTAACAGAGGGAATGGGATCTTGCCCGGATAAAACGCTTTACGCGCCAGATGAAGCATGACCGACGAATCTTTACCGATCGAATACATCATCACTGGGTTGGCAAATTCGGCAGCCACTTCACGAATGATGTGGATACTTTCTGCCTCAAGCTGTTTTAAATGGGTTAAGCGTTGTTGATCCATTTTGCGTGCTTCCTTTTAGCTGCCTGGTGGCTTGAAAGACCCCTGCGGGTCTCGCAATTTGAATTATGTTTGTTATGCAATTTGGGTAGACGGCGCGGTATTGTCACCAAACCACGTCAGTTTGTTGGCCAAAGTCACCACTTCGCCAATCACAATCAGTGACGGTGACTCAGCGTTAGCGGCCAACTGCGGCAGTTCACTGAGCTGACCGCGAAACACTTTCTGGGTTGACTGAGTCCCACGCTCAATAATCGCGATCGGCGTCCCGGCACTGCGGCCATGCTCAATCAATTGCTGCGCTATGGTGCTGGATTTCATCAGTCCCATATAAATCACCAGCGTTTGCTGGCTGCGAGCCAGGGTTGACCAGTCCATTTCAGCCGCGGCTTCCGCTTTGAGATGACCGGTAATAAACAGCGCCGACTGCGCATAATCTCGGTGAGTTAGCGGAATGCCCGCATAGGCTGTTGCGCCAGCAGCGGCTGTAATGCCGGGAATCACCTGAAATGACACTCCCGCATCGAACAGCACTTCCAGCTCTTCGCCGCCACGACCAAACATAAACGGATCGCCGCCTTTGATGCGTACGACACGATGACCTTGTTTGGCAAACTCAACCAACAGCTGGTTGGTTTTCTCCTGCGGCACACTGTGGTGACCGGCACGTTTGCCCACGCACACCAGAATGGTCTCATCCGGGATCAATGCCATGATGTCGTCAGAAACCAGGTAGTCGTACAACACCACATCAGCCTGTTGCAGATAGCTCAGTGCTTTAACCGTCAACAGTTCAGGATCGCCAGGGCCGGCACCAACCAGAGCGACTTCACCAGCTTGCAGCTGGCTGCGAGCAATACGCTTAAACGCGTCCGGTTGCTTACCTGATTCAATCGCCACTAAACGTGGTGTTTTATGTTGCAGCGTTGACACCGTTTCTGAGCCCGCCATGTTCGTCATCCCTTACCCGATTAATGCTTGCATTATGGGCAGTTCTTGTTATTACCTGAAATTCTAAAATTTCATTTTTTATTCGAAAAACTGATATAGGACTGGCACATTTGCAGCATCACGGTAAATTTGAGTAACAAAATCGTGACTATCTGGTTACACAGCGATGAAGTGTGAACAGCAACAAATCGCTTGCTAAGCCTTGCTGCAACAGGGGGTGGTTGTGTGACACCAGCCACAAAGTCGCCCTTGGTGAGCGTGATGGATACAAGCATAGAGACAGTGCTGTGGTGTGGAAATGACTCGAAACCAAGCCTGACGTTAGGCTAAAATACGTCAAAATTTCATGCTGCCCGACCCGTGCCCGGCGGACAAAGCATTAGCCAGTCAAACCAGAATCTGGTCTAAACACATTAATCCCTCTGCTTCATCGCTGGCACATAATCGCTTAACAAGGACATCCGATGGCATTGCCGCACGATACGATTTCACAGCAATTTTATCAGCAGATGCAACAAAACGGTTTCAGTGAAACACAAATTGAGCAGCTGCTGGACGGTGCTTTTCCGCTTGAACTGCCAACCCGGCACATACTGATTAATCAGGGCGAAATGCCAAGCCACTTTTACTTCGTCAGCCAGGGAATCTGCCACGCCAGTTATCTGACTGAGCAGGGTAAGGAATTCAGTAAAGAGTTTTACTGGGAGGAGGACTGGATTATCGGTTTTGAAAACCTGATTGAGAATACGCCATCGCCCTACTTACTAGAGACACTGACGCCGGTCGTTTTGTTATGCCTGCCACTGCAACACCTGCATCAGTGGCGCAGTGAAGCACACCCGTTATACCTCAAGCTGCTGGAAACCCAACTGATACATAAAGAGCATAAAGAAAGAGTCATGTTACTGCTGCGACCAGAGCAACGATATCAGGCGATGTGCGAGCAGTTTCCTGACTTAATTCCGCGCATCAGCGACAGCCTGATCGCTGCCTATCTGGGGATAACCCCCATCAGTCTCAGCCGGATTAAAGCCCGGCTGAGAGTAAAGTAAGCGGTTTACTTGACCAGACGGGCGCGGAATTGGCGGCCTTTGATCTTACCGTTGGCGAGGATCTGCAGTGCCTGCTTGGCCACTTTCTTACTGACCGCCACATAGGCACGCATTGGCATCAGATTGATCTTACCGATCTGATCCGCTGTCAGCGCACCGCCGGCGGTCAGCGCACCCAGAATATCACCCGGACGCACTTTCTGCTTCTTACCGCCATCGATCTGAATGGTCACCATGCCAGCCTGATACGGCTCGGCACCTGCTTTCACTGCCGGCAATACCGCCGGGCTGATCGCGATATCCATGTATTCATCAATCTGTGCCACGCGGTACATTTCATTGTCACTGAAGAAGCTGAACGCCAGGCCTTTGCTGCCCGCACGGCCGGTACGGCCGATACGGTGCACGTGCACTTCCGGATCACGTGACAGTTCAAAGTTGAACACCGCATCCAGATTATCAACATCAAGGCCGCGCGCCGCCACATCAGTGGCCACTAAGATGGAAATACTTTTGTTGGCAAACTGAACCAGTGCCTGGTCGCGCTCACGCTGCTCCATATCACCATGCAGCTCAACCACACTAAAGCCTTTATGATGTAACTCATCGGCCACATTCTGCACTTCGCGTTTGGTATTACAGAACACCACCGCCGATTCAGGTTGATGGTTAAGCAGTAAGGTCTCCAGCGCCGCATCACGCGCTTCGGTTCCGTCCAGCTTGTAAAACAACTGCTGAATACTAGACGTATCATGCGTCGCTGCCACTTTGATCATCAGTGCATCATGCGTGACGGACTGAGCAATATTCGCAATTGCTTTCGGATAAGTGGCACTGAACAACAGCGTCTGGCGCTGTTTTGGTGCCGCGCCGATAATAGCATCCAGCGCTTCCTGGAAACCCATTTCCAGCATACGATCCGCTTCATCCAGCACCAGAGTATTGAGCTCAGACAGATCGATGCGTCCTTTACTCAAGTGGTCAAGAATACGGCCCGGAGTGCCGACCAGAATGTGTGCGCCATGCTCCAGTGAGCCAATCTGCGGGCCCATCGGCATTCCCCCACACAGGGTCAGTACTTTGATATTGTGAATTGCGCGGCCCAGGGTACGGATATCAGTCGCGACCTGATCAGCCAGTTCGCGGGTCGGACACAACACCAGAGCCTGCACACGGAAGCGTTTCACGTTCAGATTAGATAACACACCCAGACCAAACGCCGCGGTTTTACCTGAGCCGGTCTTACCCTGACCAATCACGTCCTGGCCTTGCAAGATAGCAGGCAATGACTGGGCCTGAATCGGCGTCATTTGAGTAAACCCCATAGTATCGAGGTTAGAAAGTAGTTCAGGCTTGAGATTCAAGGCAGAAAAAGAGGTGGAGGTCACGGGGGTGTCCTTAGTCAGACGAAAAAACGAGCGGCTATTATCGTTATTTTGCCCCGGATCACCAGTGAATATTAATTTAATTTTTTATTGTGCTTCGTTCTTAACTTTTGTTAATGCCAGGCGCAGGGTGCGCTGCTACAGTGAGCGCCATTTCAATACAAGGAGTTATTCATGATCACCTGGCAATGCCTCACTTTTGACCAACTCAGTACTTTTCAGCTCTATCAATTACTGCAATTACGGGTCAATGTCTTCGTTGTAGAACAAACTTGCCCTTACCCGGAACTGGACAATAAAGATCATGCCCCCGGCGCCTGCCATCTGCTCGGTTACCAGGGAGAACAACTGGTGGCCTGCGCCCGCCTGCTGCCTCCCGGCGTCAGCTATGACAACGCCAGTATCGGCCGGGTTGCAACCCTGCAATCCGCGCGCGGCAACGGACTCGGGCATGACTTGCTCAGCCAGGCATTAACGCATTGCCAACAGTTGTGGCCACAGCAGGCGATTGAGATCAGCGCCCAGGCTCACTTACAGGCATTTTATCGCCAGCACGGGTTTGTCACCACGACCGATATTTACCTCGAAGACGACATCGAACATGTCGGCATGCTGCGCAGCGTATGAGCCCTGTCCGGGCTGTACTGATTTAATGAACAACCGGGTCAACTGAGCTGGTTTGGAATAGGGATGATCATTGTGCCGCTGGCCCCAAAGTCGCCCAGCGACAGGTTAAGCATATCGCAAGCTATTTACTGCGGCCAAATCCACCGTCAGACAAACGGAAAAACATCACCGACTGATTGTTTTTCTCCAGCTGTAAAATGTCGAGCTTGCCGTCTTTCGACAGTTTAAAACGGATCAGCTGGCCTGCGCGGATCTGACTCAGCGGCTTATCGCTGCCTTCGATTTTAACCAGATCATTGAGATCAGCCATCGACAGATCATTATTACGAAATACCTGCGACAGGGTATCACCACTTTGCACTATATACTCACGCCAGGCGGTACTCTGTATCTGGCCAGGAGTCTGAGCCTGAGGCGTATTCTGTTGCTGCTCTTCACTCAAGCCGCGGGTATTCACGTTGACCGCAACGCGCTGAATTTGACCCGAAAGCGGCTCTGCAGCGGTGTCTTGCACCGCATCATCCTCCCCCTGGTAACGGGATCACCATCAGAATCAATACGACCGGCACCAAAACCATCAGTGCGCGCTGGTGCAGCTTAGGTAAACGCTGCCACAACTGCACGCTACGTTGCTGATATTCACGCCAGTCAATAGAGTCCCACTGGTTCTGAACCAAGGCAAGATAATCGGTCTGCTGCTTCTTCTTGTGTCGACGATTCATTTTCATCCGTCCATAAATTCCTTACCACAGTATAAAAACTCACGTGCCGAGAGTATAGGGGCTTGCCGCTGATCTGCTAAAGGTTGACATAATCCTGATGTTTTTTGGCCGGGATTCTGCGCTCAATCACACCTTAAACCTCAATTGTAACGAATTCAGCCTGAACGTTTC
This sequence comes from Vibrio ostreae, assembly GCF_019226825.1. Classification (NCBI taxonomy): domain Bacteria; kingdom Pseudomonadati; phylum Pseudomonadota; class Gammaproteobacteria; order Vibrionales; family Vibrionaceae; genus Vibrio; species Vibrio ostreae. The sequence goes on along the minus strand of NZ_CP076643.1, from coordinate 3,094,101 downwards.
ATCCCCCGGACGAAACTGTTATCCTGTGGGCTTTATTTGACACGACAAAGAGTGACTTTTATGTCTGAAGTAAAATTTGAAACTGTAGAGCAAAAAGCTAGCTACGGTATCGGTCTGCAAATGGGCCAACAACTGGCAGGTAGCGGTCTGGAAGGACTGAGTGTTGACGCGATCGCAGCGGGTATTGCCACTGCACTGGTTGGCGACATGCCAGCTATCGAAATCGACGAGATCAACCAGGCTCTGCAAGCTCTTCACATGCGCGCTGAAGAAACTCGCCAGGAAGCAGCAAAAGTTGCAGCGGCTGAAGGCGAATCTTTCCTGAAAGACAACGCTCTGCGCCCTGAAGTCACCGTACTGGAATCTGGTCTGCAATACGAAGTGATCAGCCAGGGTGAAGGCGAAATCCCAACGGCAGACAAAGCGGTACGTGTACACTACCACGGTCAACTGGTTGACGGCACAGTATTCGACAGCTCAATCACTCGTGGCCAGCCTGCTGAATTCCCGGTAACCGGTGTAATCAAAGGTTGGGTAGAAGCGCTGCAACTGATGCCTGTTGGCTCAAAATGGAAACTGTACGTTCCTCAAGATCTTGCTTACGGTGAACGTGGCGCAGGCGCGGCAATCCCTCCATTTGCTGCCCTGGTATTCGAAGTGGAACTGCTGGCTATCCTGTAATCCAACGAATTCGCAAAAAATTGACATCAAGCGGCGCCCAGCGCCGCTTTTTTTTGGCTAGAATGAAGGTCACTGAGCCTAAAGTTAAGGAATGGCACTCATCTATGAAACGCTCCATTGTCTCCGCGCTGGTGCTCAGCACCGTTTTCAGCGCACCCAGCTTTGCATTTCTCAATTTCGGCAGCAAAGATCAAAGCAACGACCTCGCCAGCATGGTCAGCAGCACGCTCAATCAGGCCGAAAGTAACTCGAGCTTGATCACCCAGGTGACCAACCAACTACCAGTCTCGCCACAACAAGCCACCGGTGGGGTTGGCGCGATGTTATCGCTGGCCCAAAATCAGCTCTCAGAAAGCAACAGCGAAGAGCTGGGGCAACTGTTACCCGGCATGGATCAGTTAACCAATCTGAATTTGTCTGGCAGCAAGGATACGTTATCGGGCCTGAATAACCTCAGTGCAGTCCATGATGTGTTCAAAGGATTGGGCCTTGACCCAAGTATGATTAGTCAGTTTGCACCGCTGGTGCTGCAGTACCTGACCAGCCAGGGTGCCAGTGATGGTCTGCTCGGCTCGTTGAGCAAATTGTGGGGAACGTCATCAGCGAATTGATGAGAGTGCACACCCAACAAAAATGTTGAGTGTGCATATCAGAATCTGCAGATACAAAAAAGCCGAGCTTACGCTCGGCTTTTTTAATCGCGAACCGATTACTCAGCAGCAGCTTCTTCAGCAGCTTCTGGGCGATCTACAAGCTCAATGTAAGCCATTGGAGCTTTATCGCCGGCACGGAAACCACACTTCAGAATGCGAGTGTAGCCGCCTTGACGTGCAGCGAAACGTGGACCAAGTTCGTTAAATAGTTTAGCAACGACTTCGTTGTCACGAGTACGTGCAAATGCCAGACGACGGTTAGCAACACTGTCAGTCTTAGCTAGTGTAATCAAAGGCTCAACTACGCGACGTAGCTCTTTAGCTTTTGGCAAAGTAGTCTTGATAACTTCATGACGTACTAGAGAGCTAGCCATGTTGCTGAACATCGCTTTGCGATGACTGCTGTTGCGGTTGAGTTGACGACCACTCTTACGATGGCGCATGACCAAATCCTTCTAACTAGTATCGATTAATCTTCAGCGATGGACGCTGGCGGCCAGTTTTCCAGGCGCATGCCCAGAGAAAGACCACGTGATGCAAGCACGTCTTTAATCTCTGTAAGAGATTTCTTACCAAGGTTAGGCGTTTTAAGTAGCTCAACCTCAGTGCGCTGTACTAGATCACCGATGTAGTGAATCGCTTCTGCTTTCAGACAGTTAGCAGAGCGAACTGTTAGTTCAAGATCGTCTACAGGACGCAGTAGGATCGGATCGAATTCAGGCTTCTCTTCTTTCTCCTCAGGAACACGTACATCACGAAGATCTACGAATGCATCCAGTTGTTCAGCAAGAATAGTTGCTGCACGACGGATAGCTTCCTCAGGTTCAAGAGTACCGTTTGTTTCCATATCGATAACAAGCTTGTCCAAGTCAGTACGCTGCTCAACACGTGCTGCATCAACAGAGTAGGCAATTTTGTCTACTGGGCTGAATGTAGCATCGACAAGCAGACGACCAATTGGACGCTCATCTTCTTCAGTATGGATACGCGCAGAAGCTGGAACATAACCACGACCACGTTCAACTTTGATACGCATTGCGATCTCAGCGTTGTCATCCGTTAAGTGACAAATAACGTGTTCAGGGTTTACGATCTCTACATCACCATCATGGGTGATGTCACCTGCAACCACAGGGCCCGAGCCTGATTTGTTCAGTGTAATGAACACTTCATCTTTGCCTTCGGCAACGCGAACTGCCAGACCTTTCAGGTTCAGTAGAATCTCAAGGATATCTTCCTGAACACCTTCTTTGGTGCTGTATTCGTGAAGTACGCCTTCAATCTCTACTTCTGTTACGGCACAACCCGGCATAGAAGATAGAAGAATACGGCGAAGTGCATTACCAAGAGTATGGCCGAAACCACGCTCTAATGGCTCAAGAGTTACTTTTGCGTGTGTCGTGCTGATTTGTTCGATATCAACAAGACGTGGCTTAAGAAATTCTGTTACAGAACCCTGCATTGTGTCCTCTCTTTAGTTTAAACCTTACTTAGAGTAAAGCTCGACGATCAATTGTTCGTTGATGTCAGCTGATAGATCAGAACGTTCAGGCAAACGCTTGAAAGTACCTTCCATCTTGCTTGCATCTACTTCAATCCAAGTTGGTTTTTCGCGTTGTTCAGCAACTTCAAGAGCCGCTTTTACGCGAGATTGCGCTTTCGCTTTCTCACGGATTGCAACAACGTCGTTGGCCGCAACATTGAAAGAAGGAACGTTTACAACTTTACCGTTAACCAGGATAGCTTTGTGGCTAACCAGCTGACGTGCTTCTGCGCGAGTTGCGCCAAAGCCCATACGGTAAACTACGTTGTCCAGACGACCTTCAAGAAGCTGAAGTAGGTTCTCACCGGTGTTACCTTTAAGGCGAGCTGCTTCTTTGTAGTAGTTACGGAATTGTTTTTCTAGAACGCCGTACATACGACGAACTTTTTGCTTCTCGCGAAGCTGAACGCCATACTCAGATAGACGACCGCGACGTGCGCCGTGTACACCTGGTGCGTTATCGATTTTACACTTGGTATCAATCGCACGAACGCCTGACTTAAGGAACAAGTCAGTACCTTCGCGGCGGCTAAGCTTCAGCTTAGGACCCAAATATCTTGCCATGATCTTTCTCCAATGTTCCCAGAAACGTTAAACGCGACGTTTCTTAGGTGGACGACAACCGTTATGAGGGATTGGTGTCGCATCTACGATGTTTGTAATGCGGAAACCAGCGGCGTTCAGTGCACGAACAGTAGATTCGCGACCTGGACCAGGACCCTTAACCATAACTTCCAGATTCTTCAGACCGTATTCTTTGGCCATTTCAGCACAACGTTCAGCAGCAACCTGTGCAGCGAACGGAGTTGACTTACGAGAACCACGGAAACCTGAACCACCTGCGGTAGCCCATGCTAGAGCATTACCTTGACGGTCAGTAATGGTTACGATTGTGTTGTTGAAAGATGCGTGGATATGCGCTACGCCATCAGCAACTTGCTTGCGTACACGCTTACGTGCGCGAGTTGGTTGTTTAGCCATTGTACTCTACCCTTCCCGATTACTTTTTGATCGGCTTACGCGGACCCTTACGGGTGCGAGCATTGGTTTTAGTACGCTGTCCACGTAGTGGTAGACTGCGACGGTGACGAAGACCACGGTAGCAGCCAAGGTCCATAAGACGCTTGATGTTCATGGATACTTCACGACGTAGATCACCCTCTACAGTGTACTTAGCTACACCATCACGCAGTAGATTGATCTGATCTTCTGTTAGTTCACTGATCTTAACATTTTCAGCGATACCCACTTCAGCTAGGATAGCTTGAGAGCGAGTCTTACCGATGCCGTAAATCGCGGTAAGCGCGATTACTGCATGTTTTTGATCAGGAATGTTAATGCCTGCTATACGGGCCACTATTCACTCCTAGTACTTTCTATAAAAGAATTATCCGCAGCAAAGCCCGTAGAGGATACGCTGCGGGATACTACTTCTTTTGCACGCAAAAGGTAGGCCGAGGAATATACTCGACCAACCCTTACTTTTCAAGTAAAAATTTCTGCTTATTAGCCTTGGCGTTGCTTGTGCTTTGGCTCACTGCAAATCACGCGAACGACACCGTTACGCTTGATAACTTTACAGTTACGGCAGATTTTTTTTAACGGAAGCACGAACTTTCATTGCTAAACTCCGTAAATCTCTCTGAATGGCGACCTGTTAACGGCCATAACCTTTCAGATTTGCCTTTTTCAACACAGAATCATATTGATTTGACATCATATGAGTCTGTACCTGTGCCATAAAGTCCATGATTACGACAACTACAATCAGTAGTGATGTGCCGCCGAAGTAGAAACGTACGTTCCAAGCGACCATCATGAACTCAGGGATCAGACAGATGAAAGTAATGTATAGCGCACCGGCTAAGGTTAAGCGAGTCATTACTTTATCAATGTACTTAGCTGTCTGTTCGCCTGGGCGGATACCGGGTACGAATGCACCAGACTTCTTCAAGTTATCTGCTGTTTCGCGAGGGTTAAACACCAACGCAGTATAGAAGAAACAGAAGAAAATAATCGCTGCTGCATAAAGCATTACATACAGCGGTTGACCCGGGCTCAGAGCCAAAGACACATCAGTTAGCCAACCAAATGTGCTGCTCTCGCCGTTCTGACCAAACCACTGAGCCAGTGTTCCTGGGAACAGGATAATGCTCGATGCGAAAATCGCAGGGATAACACCCGCCATATTAATTTTCAATGGCAAGTGAGTGCTTTGCGCTGCAAAAACTTTACGACCCTGTTGACGCTTCGCGTAGTTAACGACGATTCGACGCTGACCACGTTCCATGAACACAACGAAGTAAATAACAGCAAAAGCTACCACTGCAATTAACAGTAGAAGAAGTACATGCAGTTCACCTTGACGCGCTTGCTCGATTGTCTGACCGATTGCTTGTGGCAATCCAGCAACGATACCTGCAAAGATTAGTAATGAAATACCATTACCAATTCCACGCTCTGTAATTTGTTCACCTAACCACATCAGGAACATGGTGCCGGTTACTAAACTCACGGTAGCAATTAGCGTAAACATGGTTTGGTTGATAACAACCAGATTGTCGACCATGTTTGGTAAGCCGGTTGCAATACCAATAGCCTGGAAACATGCAAGTACAAGCGTGCCGTAACGCGTATATTGGCTAATCTTACGACGGCCTGCCTCACCCTCTTTCTTGAGTTCGGCTAACGCTGGATGAACTACAGTCAGCAACTGGACAACAATAGATGCCGAAATATACGGCATGATGCCCAGTGCGAATATAGATGCACGCGAAAGTGCACCACCAGAGAACATGTTAAACATCTCAATGATGGTGCCTTTTTGCTGTTCGAACAAATCGGCAAGTACAGCAGCGTCAATACCAGGGATTGGCACAAAAGAGCCTGCTCGGAATACTAGAAGCGCACCCACTACGAATAATAAGCGCGACTTCAGCTCACTTAAGCCGCTCTGAGCACTACGAAAATCTTGTCCTGGTTTCTTAGCCATCTGTACCTCAATCCTCGAGATTATTCCTCGATTTTACCGCCTGCAGCTTCGATTGCAGCTTTAGCGCCTTTAGTTACGCGCAGACCTTTTACAGTCACTGCTTTGTTGATCTCGCCAGAAAGAACGATTTTTGCAAACTCGATGTTTTTAGTCACCAGGTTTGCCGCTTTCAGGCTGTTTAGATCAACTACGTCACCAGTTACTTTCGCCAGTTCAGACAGACGAATTTCAGCAGACACTAGGCTCTTACGAGAAGTGAAACCGAATTTTGGTAGACGTTGTTTCAGAGGCATCTGACCGCCTTCGAAACCTGGACGAACTTTACCGCCAGAACGTGACTTTTGACCTTTGTGGCCACGGCCACCAGTTTTACCAAGGCCAGAACCGATACCACGGCCTACACGCTTCTTAGAAGGTTTAGAACCAGCAGCCGGTGATAGAGTATTCAAAAACATTATGATTACTCCTCAACTTTAACCATGTAGTAAACCTTGTTGATCATACCGCGTACGCACGGAGTATCTTCAAGTTCTACTGTGTGGTTGATTTTACGAAGACCTAGACCGCGCAAAGTAGCTTTGTGCTTCGGTAGGCGACCAATTGAGCTTTTAGTTTGAGTTACTTTAATAGTTGCCATGGTGTTCTTACTCCGAAATAGATTCAACAGTTAGACCACGTTTAGCCGCAACCATTTCTGGTGACTTAACATCTACTAGAGCGTCGATCGTTGCACGAACGATGTTGATAGGGTTCGTAGAACCGTATGCTTTAGACAGAACGTTATGTACACCCGCAACTTCAAGTACTGCACGCATCGCACCACCTGCGATTACACCAGTACCTTCTGCAGCTGGCTGCATGTAAACTTTAGAGCCCGAGTGGCGACCTTTCACCGGGTGGTGAAGAGTACCTTCGTTAAGCGCGATAGTAACCATGTTACGACGTGCTTTTTCCATTGCTTTTTGAATCGCTGCAGGTACTTCACGGGCTTTACCGTAACCGAAACCTACACGACCGTTACCGTCACCAACTACAGTCAGTGCAGTGAAGCTCATGATTCGACCACCTTTAACCGTTTTAGAAACGCGGTTAACGGCGATTAGCTTTTCTTGCAAATCATTCGCTTGAACTTGTTGTTCTTTAGCCATCTTCCAACCCTACCTTAGAATTTCAGACCAGCTTCGCGAGCAGAGTCTGCCAGCGCCGCTACTCGACCGTGGTATTGGAAACCGGAACGATCAAATGCAACAGCTGATACGCCTTTCTCAAGCGCACGCTCTGCAATAGCTTTACCTACTGCTTTAGCTGCATCGATGTTACCAGAGTATTTCACTTGCTCACGGATCGCTTTTTCTACAGTAGAAGCTGATGCGATAACCTCAGAGCCGTTCGCTGCGATTACCTGAGCGTACACGTGACGAGGAGTACGGTGTACAACTAGGCGAGTCGCACCCAGTTCTGCAATCTTACGACGTGCACGTGTAGCACGACGGATGCGAGATGCTTTCTTATCCATAGTGTTACCTTACTTCTTCTTAGCTTCTTTAGTACGCACATTTTCATCTGCGTAACGAATACCTTTACCTTTGTAAGGCTCAGGCGCGCGGTAAGAACGAATGTCAGCCGCAACTTGACCAACTACTTGCTTATCAGCACCAGTCAGTACAATTTCAGTTTGGCTTGGACATTCAGCTTTAACACCCGCTGGCAGCTCGTGCTCAACAGGGTGAGAGAAGCCCAGGGTCAGACCTACAGCGTTGCCTTTGATAGCAGCACGGTAACCTACACCCTTAAGAACTAGCTTCTTAGTAAAGCCTTCAGTAACACCAACAACCATGTTGTTAACCAGAGCGCGAGCAGTACCTGCTTGAGCCCATGCGTTAGCAACACCTTCAGCTGGGCCGAAAGTTAGGTTGTTTTCTTCCTGTGCGATCACTACGCCGTTGTGAATAACGCGAGTTAGTTCACCTTTAGCGCCTTTAACAGTGATCTCTTGGCCGTTTAGTTTCACCTCTACGCCAGCTGGAATAGCGACAGGTGCTTTAGCAACACGAGACATGTTCTACTCCTTAAAATTAAGCTACGTAGCAAATGATTTCACCGCCAAGACCTGCTTTACGAGCAGCGCGGTCTGACATCAGACCCTTGGAAGTGGAAACAACAGCAACACCAAGACCGCCCATCACTGATGGCAGCTCGTCTTTCTTCTTATAAACACGAAGACCTGGACGAGAAACGCGCTTGATTTGCTCGATTACTGGTTTCGCTTGGAAATACTTAAGAGTGATTTCCAGCTCAGGTTTTGCTTCGCTTTCAACAGCGAAGTCAACGATGTAACCTTCAGCTTTCAGTAGTGCAGCGATTGCAACTTTCAGCTTTGAAGAAGGCATTTTAACAGCAACTTTGTTTGCTGCCTGACCGTTACGAATACGGGTCAGCATATCCGAAATCGGATCTTGCATGCTCATAAACTTTACTCCAAATGATTAAGTGGCAATTACCAGCTAGCCTTACGAAGTCCAGGAATCTCGCCTTTCATGCAAGCTTCACGAACTTTAATACGGCTCAGACCGAACTTACGTAGGTAACCGTGTGGACGACCAGTTTGGTTACAACGGTTGCGCTGACGTGATGCACTTGAATCACGTGGAAGAGATTGCAGAGTCAGAACTGCATTCCAACGATCTTCTTCAGATGCGTTTACATCGCTGATGATAGCTTTTAGCGCTGCACGCTTTTCTGCGAACTTAGCTACTAGCTTTGCACGTTTTTCTTCACGTGCTTTCATTGATTGTTTAGCCATAACAGTAACCCTTCACCTTACTTACGGAATGGGAAGTTAAAGGCAGCCAGCAGAGCACGGCCTTCCTCATCGTTTGCAGCAGACGTCGTGATAGTGATATCAAGACCGCGCACACGATCGACTTTATCGTAGTCGATTTCCGGAAAGATGATTTGCTCGCGAACGCCCATGCTGTAGTTACCGCGGCCGTCAAAAGACTTAGCGCTAACACCGCGGAAGTCACGTACACGTGGTAGAGCGATTGCAATTAAGCGCTCCAGAAAATCCCACATGCGTTCGCCACGCAAGGTTACTTTACAACCAATTGGGTAGCCTTCACGAATTTTGAAACCAGCAACAGATTTACGCGCTTTAGTGATCAGTGGCTTTTGACCAGAAATGGTTGCCATGTCAGATGCTGCGTTTTCCAGTAGTTTCTTATCGTTGATTGCTTCACCAACGCCCATATTGAGGGTGATTTTCTCAATTCTAGGGACTTGCATGACGCTTGTGTAACCGAACTGTTTGGTCAGTTCAGCGACTACAGACGACTTGTAGTAATCATGCAGTTTCGCCATAGTAGAACTCCAAATTACTTCTAATTAGTTAGAAACGGTTTCGTTGTTAGACTTGAAGAAACGAACTTTCTTGCCGTCTTCGAAACGAAAACCGATACGGTCCGCTTTACCAGTAGCTGCGTTGAAGATAGCCACGTTAGAAACGTCGATCGCTGCTTCTTGCTCTACGATACCGCCTTGGATACCTAGTGCAGGAACAGGTTTCTGGTGTTTCTTAACAAGGTTGATACCTTCTACGATAACTTTACCAGTTGCTAGAACCTTAGTTACTTTACCTTTCTTGCCTTTGTCTTTACCAGCAAGAACGATCACTTCGTCATTACGACGGATTTTAGCTGCCATTTTATTGCCGCTCCTTACAGAACTTCTGGAGCCAGTGAAACAATCTTCATGAATTTCGCAGTACGAAGTTCACGAGTCACTGGACCAAAGATACGTGTACCGATTGGTGCCTCGGTGTTGTTGTTCAACAGCACACAAGCATTACGGTCGAAGCGAATGACAGAACCGTCTGGTCGACGTACGCCTTTACGGGTGCGAACTACCACCGCCTTCAGTACATCACCTTTCTTCACTTTACCGCGTGGAATTGCTTCTTTCACGGTAACTTTGATGATGTCGCCCACATGAGCGTAACGACGGTGAGAGCCACCCAGAACCTTAATACACATTACGCTGCGAGCGCCTGAGTTATCAGCTGCGTCCAGCATACTTTGCATTTGGATCATGTTAGTGCTCCGCTAAATATTAAATAAACTAGACCCGTCTCGGGTCGGGCTGCCTCTTTAAAGGGACGCGAATTGTACCACCCTTTTTCGAGATTGGGTAGTCAAAAAACAAGCGGCCCCAAAAATAATTGGGGCCGCTTTATTCGTAGTCAAGCTAAATTAGATTTTCGCTTTTTCTACTACTTTTACCAAAGTCCAAGACTTAGTCTTAGACAGTGGACGACATTCTGAAATCTCAACTGTGTCGCCGATGCCACACTCGTTGTTTTCATCATGTGCGTGTACTTTAGTCGTACGCTTAACGAATTTACCGTAGATTGGGTGCTTCACAAAACGTTCGATAGCAACAGTGATAGACTTGTCCATCTTGTCGCTAACTACACGACCTTGCTGGGTACGAATATTGTCGCTCATTATGCGCCCGCCTTCTCAGTCAAAACAGTTTTAACACGTGCGATATCACGGCGTACAGCTTTCAGAGTATGAGTTTGCTGTAGTTGACCAGTTGCAGCTTGCATGCGCAAGTTGAACTGCTCTTTAAGCAGATTCATCAGCTCTGCATTCAGCTCTTCAACGCTTTTTTCGCGTAGATCTTGTGCTTTCATCACATCACCTGTTTAGTTACAAATGTAGTCTTGAATGGCAGTTTACGCGCCGCAAGACGGAACGCTTCACGAGCCAGTTCTTCAGGTACACCATCAACTTCGTACATAACCTTACCAGGTTGGATTTGGGCTACCCAGTACTCAACGTTACCTTTACCCTTACCTTGACGAACTTCTAGTGGTTTTTCTGTGATTGGTTTGTCTGGGAACACACGGATCCAGATTTTACCTTGACGCTTAATGTGACGCGTCATAGCACGACGTGCCGCTTCGATTTGACGAGCAGTTAGACGACCACGGCCTACAGCTTTCAAACCAAAAGAACCGAAGCTTACTTCAGTACCTTTAGCCAGACCACGGTTACGACCTGTATGAACCTTACGGAACTTAGTACGTTTAGGTTGTAGCATCTGTCGACTCCTTACTTACGGCCTTTACGCGGCTTCTTGTTAGGCTTGTCAGCCTTAGGCTCTACTGCGTTAGCAGCTGGCATTCCGCCTAGAATCTCACCTTTGAAGATCCAAACTTTAACGCCGATTACACCGTAAGTGGTGTGAGCCGAAGAAGTTGCGTAATCAATGTCAGCACGTAGAGTGTGTAGAGGCACACGGCCTTCACGGTACCACTCTGAACGTGCGATTTCAGCGCCGCCTAGACGACCGCTTACTTCCACTTTGATACCTTTAGCGCCTAGACGCATAGCATTCTGTACCGCGCGCTTCATAGCACGACGGAACATAACACGACGCTCTAGTTGAGACGCGATGCTATCAGCCACTAGTTGGCCGTCTAGCTCAGGCTTACGTACTTCAGCGATGTTGATTTGCGCTGGTACACCTGCGATTTTCGCTACTGCTGCGCGTAGCTTCTCAACGTCTTCACCTTTCTTACCGATAACAACACCTGGACGAGCAGTGTGAATAGTCACACGGATGCTCTTCGCAGGACGCTCGATAACGATGCGTGATAGAGACGCTTTTGACAGTTCTTTAGTCAGGAACTGACGTACCTTGAAGTCGCCGTCTAGGTTGTCAGCGAAATCTTTGGTGTTAGCAAACCATGTAGCATTCCAAGGCTTAACGATGCCTAGACGAATACCATTTGGATGTACTTTTTGACCCATTGCTTACTCTCCTAGTCTCTTAGCGATCTGCGACAACCACAGTGATGTGGCTTGAACGCTTCAAGATACGATCCGCACGGCCTTTAGCACGAGGCATAATACGCTTCATGACTGGGCCCTCATCTACGAAGATTTTAGCGACACGTAGGTCGTCAATATCTGCACCTTCGTTGTGCTCCGCGTTCGCGATAGCTGACTCTAGAACTTTCTTAACTAGTACAGCAGCTTTTTTGTTGCTGAAAGTCAGAACTTCTAGTGCTTGGTCAACTTTCTTACCACGAATTTGATCTGCAACTAAGCGAGCTTTCTGAGGAGAAATGCGAGCAAAGTTATGTTTAGCTAATGCTTCCATTATTTACTCCTTAGCGCTTCTTAGCTTTCTTATCCGCAGCGTGGCCGCGGTAAGTGCGAGTTGGTGCAAATTCACCCAGCTTGTGACCGATCATCTCGTCAGTTACGAAAACTGGAACGTGTTGACGACCATTATGGACAGCGATGGTCAAACCGATCATTGTAGGAATGATCATTGAACGACGGGACCAAGTCTTAATAGGCTTTTTGTCTCCGCTTTCCACCGCTTTCTCTACCTTCTTCAGCAAGTGTAGGTCAATAAATGGACCCTTCTTGAGAGAACGTGGCATGGCTTATCCTCTTTAATAGATTACTTATTGCGACGACGTACGATGTACTTGTCAGTGCGTTTGTTCTTACGGGTCTTAAAGCCTTTAGTAGGCATACCCCAAGGAGATACTGGGTGACGACCACCAGAAGTACGGCCTTCACCACCACCGTGTGGGTGGTCAACCGGGTTCATTACCACACCGCGAACGGTTGGACGAACACCGCGCCAGCGGCTAGCACCAGCTTTACCCAGTTCACGTAGCATGTGCTCAGAGTTGCCTACTTCACCGATTGTTGCACGGCCTTCAGACAATACTTTACGCATTTCGCCAGAACGTAGACGGATAGTTACATATGAACCGTCGCGAGCAACGATTTGTGCATATGCACCCGCAGAACGAGCTAGCTGTGCACCTTTACCAGGAGTCAGCTCTACGTTGTGAACGGTTGAACCTACAGGGATGTTGCGCATTGGCAGAGTGTTACCCGCTTTAATCGGTGCATCAACACCAGATTGGATAACATCACCAGCTTGCAGACCTTTAGGTGCAATGATGTAACGACGCTCACCGTCTTTGTACAGAACCAGAGCGATATTCGCGCTACGGTTTGGATCGTATTCTAGGCGCTCAACTTTCGCTGGGATGCCATCTTTAGTACGTTTAAAGTCGATTACACGGTAGTGTTGTTTGTGACCACCACCGATGTGACGTACAGTGATACGACCGTTGTTGTTACGACCGCCATTTTTAGAGTTTTTCTCTAAAAGTGGTGCGTAAGGCTTACCCTTGTGCAGGTCAGTGTTAACAACTTTAACTACGTGACGACGACCAGCCGAAGTCGGCTTACATTTAACAATAGCCATTTTTCAACTACTCCTGTTATTCCGCGCCGCCAACAAAGTCAAGATCTTGACCTTCTTTCAAAGTTACGTACGCTTTCTTCACGTCTGAACGACGGCCTTGGCGTAGACCTTGACGCTTGGTCTTACCCTTAAGAATAAGGGTATTTACAGACTTAACTTCAACTTCAAATAGCTTTTCTACAGCTGCTTTGATCTCTTTCTTAGTTGCATCTTTTGCTACTTTGAAAACGATAGTGTTCGCTTTCTCTGCAGCCATAGTTGCTTTTTCAGAGATGTGTGGAGCACGTAGAACTTTTAGTAGACGCTCTTCACGAATCATGCCAGCATCTCCTCTACTTGCTTAACTGCAGTAGCAGTCATAAGAACCTTGTCAAATGCGATCAGGCTTACTGGGTCGATACCAGAAGCGTCGCGCACGTCAACTTTGTACAGGTTACGAGCAGCTAAGAACAGATTCTCGTCTACTTCGCCAGTAACGATAAGTACATCGTTAAGCTCAAGTTCGTTAAGCTTAGCTACTAGCTCTTTAGTTTTTGGTGCTTCTACTGAGAAGTTATCAACAACGATTAGACGCTCTTGACGAACTAGCTCAGAAAGAATTGCTTTCATAGCACCGCGGTACATTTTCTTGTTTACTTTTTGGCTGTGATCTTGTGGTTTCGCAGCAAAAGTAACACCACCTGTACGCCAGATTGGGCTACGAATTGTACCAGCACGCGCACGGCCAGTACCTTTTTGACGCCATGGCTTAGCGCCACCGCCAGAAACTTCTGAACGTGTCTTTTGAGCACGAGTACCTTGACGAGCACCTGCTGCGTATGCAACAACTACTTGGTGTACAAGAGCTTCGTTGAACTCACGTCCGAAAGTAGTTTCGGAAACAGTTAGTGCGTTAGCACCTTTAACCATCAATTCCATTACTTACTCCTAGACGTTATGCTTTAACAGCTGGTTTTACGATCACGTTGCCGCCAGTTGCGCCTGGGACTGCACCTTTAATAAGAAGCAGATTGCGCTCAGCGTCAACTCGTACGATCTCTAGGTTTTGAGTCGTTACACGCTCAGCACCCATGTGACCTGCCATTTTCTTGCCTTTAAACACGCGGCCTGGAGTCTGACATTGACCGATAGAGCCAGGTGCGCGGTGAGACAATGAGTTACCGTGAGTCATATCTTGAGTGCGGAAGTTCCAACGCTTAACAGCGCCTTGGAAACCTTTACCCTTAGATGTACCAGTAACGTCTACTTTCTTAGTTTCGTTGAACAGTTCAACAGTCAGTTCAGCACCAACTTCAAACTCTTCACCGTTTTCCAAACGGAATTCCCAAAGACCGCGACCAGCTTCAACGCCAGCTTTAGCAAAGTGACCTGCTTCAGCTTTGTTTACGCGGTTTGCTTTCTTAGCACCAGCAGTTACCTGGATTGCTGCGTAGCCGTCAGACTCAAGAGTTTTAACTTGAGAAATACGGTTAGCTTCAACCTCAACAACTGTTACTGGGATAGAAACGCCTTCTTCAGTAAATACGCGGGTCATGCCCACTTTACGACCGATTAGACCAATCATTCTTCTAATCTCCCTTAACCTAGGCTAATTTGTACGTCAACGCCCGCAGCAAGGTCTAGACGCATCAGAGCATCAACAGTTTTGTCTGTTGGCTCAACGATGTCGATCAGACGTTTGTGAGTACGAATTTCGTACTGATCACGAGCATCTTTGTTAACGTGTGGAGAGATAAGAACTGTGAAACGCTCTTTACGAGTTGGCAGTGGGATTGGACCACGAACCTGTGCGCCAGTGCGCTTAGCTGTTTCAACGATTTCCGCGGTAGAAGCATCGATCAGTTTGTAATCGAAAGCTTTTAGGCGGATACGGATACGTTGGTTCTGCATGAGACAGAGCTCCAAATTTGATAAATTACACAAACAATATCGCCACTCAAACTCGCCAGGGCGAGAGAATGCCGATTGATTTATGTGAAACCGTAGCATCCAAGATTAGGACGCATTGTCAGCTAATAGGTGATTAACCTGGAACTATCATAACGACAGTTAAAAGCTAAATTTTTATTAACTGCGAACATAAGCTGAGTTTACATTACCTGAAAAATCCGAAGATTTAACAGCTCCTCGCTGCTCATTGGTTCACAACTGGCTTAACCAGTGGGGCTGCATTATACAGATCGGCGGGGGGCATGCAAGCAGTGTTTGAAAAATAAACGCTATTAATTCTAAACCACTGATTCGGGGTTAAGCTGTAACCAGCATTACCAATAAAAAAACGCAGGCCTGGGCCTGCGTTTTGCTGTGTTAGCGGGTCAGTTAGCTCAGCGAACGCTGACGCACTGCCTCAAACAGGCAGATACCGGTTGCCACAGACACGTTAAGGCTGGAAACTGTGCCGGCCATCGGGATCTTGATCAGGTCATCACAAGTTTCTCGGGTCAGTCGACGCATACCATCCCCTTCCGCACCCATCACGATAGCCAGCGGCCCGGTCAGTTTGCTGTGGTAGATATCGTGGGTCGCTTCGCCAGCCGTACCGACAAACCAAACGCCCTGCTCCTGCAGTGCACGCATGGTACGCGCCAGGTTGGTTACCCGCACCAGAGGCACGGTTTCCGCCGCACCGCACGCCACTTTGCTGACCGTTGCTGTCATCGGTGCTGATTTATCTTTCGGCACAATCACCGCTGCCACACCTGCGGCATCGGCATTACGCAGACACGCCCCCAGGTTGTGCGGATCGGTGACGCCATCCAGTACCAGCAGCAATGGCTGCTCATGTTGAGCCAGGATCGCGTCCAGGTCATTTTCATTCAGCGGCTTGCTCGGTTTGACTTTGGCAATCACGCCCTGGTGATTGGCTCCGTTCGCTTTGTCATCCAGAACTTTGCGGTTCATTTCCTGAATCGATACACCGATACGAGCCAGCTCGTTCAGTACCGGCAGCAGGCGATCATCCTGACGACCTTTCAGGACGTACGCTTCAACAAAACGTGCCGGGTCGCGTTCCAGGACGGCACGCACTGCGTGAATGCCGTAGATCAGTTCGTTACTCATTAGTTACCTATTACTTTTTCGCACGGGCTTACTTTTTCGCACGGGCTTTGTCGGCTTTACCGCGCGACTGATGCTTACGTGCTTTTTCCGCTTTGCTTTTTTTACGCTTCGGTTGCTCGGCGGCATCCCTGTCCTCAGGGCGTTTGGTCGGTTCAATTTGCGGAACCGCTTTCGCGCCACGAGTGGCGGCCTGTTTTTTGCCTTTCGCCTTGGCTTTGGCGTCCGCCGCGCGTTTCTTAGCCGTTTTACCTTCGCCGCGTAGCTTACGACTTGTTTCCACTAATTCAAAGTCTATTTGACGATCATCGAGGTTAACTGCCAGCACTTTGACTTTGACCGCATCGCCGAGGCGGTAAATGGCACCAAACGATTCCCCCACCAGACGCTGGCCAATCGGATCAAACTGATAGTAGTCGTTTGCCAGGTTGGAAATATGCACCAGACCATCGATGTGCAGATCCGTCAGGCGTACGAAGAAGCCAAACCCGGTCACGTTGGCAATCACGCCTTCCAGCTCTTCACCCACGTGATCCTGCATGTATTCACATTTCAGCCAGTCAGAGACTTCGCGCGTTGCATCATCCGCACGGCGCTCGGTCATCGAACACTGCTCACCATAGAAATCCATATCATCAAAGGAATAATGATAACCGCCGGTCGGTGTCCAGCGATCTTTATTGGTCCCTTCCTGCTTGGCGATCAGATACTTGATCGCGCGGTGCAGCAGCAGATCCGGATAACGGCGGATCGGCGAAGTAAAGTGAGCATAACGTTGCAGCGCCAAACCAAAGTGGCCGGCATTGTCTGCGTTGTATACCGCCTGCTTCATCGAACGCAGCAGCATGGTCTGTATTAGTTCTTTATCCGGACGTTCGCCAATCTGGCTCATCAGGTGAGCGTAATCGGTCGGCGACGGCTCCAGGCCACCGCCTAAATCGAGTCCGAGCTCGGACAGGAAGTCACGGAAGCCCATCAGACGCTCTTCACCCGGCGACTCGTGGATGCGGTACAACGATGGCTCTTTGGCTTTTTCCACCAGCGAGGCCGAGGCGATGTTGGCCAGGATCATGCACTCTTCAATCAGCTTGTGGGCATCGTTACGCACCAGCGGCTCGATACTTTCAATCTTGCGCTGGGCGTTAAAAATAAACTTGGTTTCGACAGTTTCAAATTCGATCGCGCCGCGCTGTTCTCGTGAGCCTTTCAGCACTTTATACATGCGGTGCAGTTCTTCCAGATGCGGCACCAGAGCATGATAACGCGCACGCAGTTCTTCATCCCCTTCCAGAATGTCGTGCACCTTGGTGTAAGTCAGACGGGCATGGGAATTCATTACCGCTTCATAATGTTTGTAACCAGACAGCTTACCGCTTTCCGAAATGGTCATCTCACACACCATACACAGGCGATCGACCTGCGGGTTGAGAGAACACAGACCATTCGACAGCACTTCCGGCAACATAGGAACCACTTGGGACGGGAAGTAGACTGAGTTACCACGCTGAATCGCTTCTTTATCCAGCGCAGAATCCGGACGGACGTAATAGCTCACATCGGCAATCGCGACCCACAAACGCCAGCCGCCGCCTTTCTTGGCTTCACAGTAGACCGCATCATCGAAGTCCCGCGCATCTTCGCCATCGATGGTCACCAGTGGCAGTTGACGCAGATCGACCCGGCCCTGTTTGGCTTCTTCCGGCACTTCTTCACCCAGACCGGCAATCTGTTTTTCCACTTCTTGCGGCCACACATGCGGGATCTGGTGCGTGCGGATAGCAATTTGCGTCTCCATGCCCGGCGCCATGTTCTCGCCCAGCACTTCAACCACCTGGCCCATCATGCCGCGATTGCGGGTGCCACGGTCGGTAATTTCAATCACCACCACGTTGCCCATCCGCGCGCTGCCGCGCAGCTCGTTCGGGATCAGGATATCCTGATGAATCCGCGAGTCATCCGGCACCACATAGGAGTAGCCGTATTCAAAGAAAAAGCGACCCACAATCTGAGTTTGACGCTCTTCCAGCACGCGGACTAATCGCCCCTCTTTTCGGCCGCGCTTGTCAGTACCGGTTGGTTGTACCAATACCAGATCACCATGGATGATGTGTTTCATCTGGTGATGAGGAAGAAGAATGTCATTGTCTTTATTGGCACTGCCTTCCGGACGTACCCAGCCGTGACCGTCTTTATGACCGATCACATAGCCTTTGACGATTTCCAGTTTTTCCGGCAGGGCGTAACACTGACGTCGGGTAAACACCAGCTGACCGTCTCGTTCCATGGCACGCAGACGACGACGCAAGCCTTCGTACTGGTCCTCACCAGACAACTGCAGCGCCTCGAACAGATCATTGCGGTTCATCGGCACATTGGCCTGAGTCAGATATTCGATAATGAATTCACGACTTGGTATTGGATTTTCGTAGTTATCAGCTTCACGATCCGCGAAAGGATCAACGTGCGGGGTGTCAGACATAGCCAGACCTGCTTAATTATGAAGGGAACACCAGTATAACCTACTGAGAATCTGAGCATAAGAACTAAAACAAATATCCTGAACAAGATCACCAAAGGCAAATATGTGACATGAATCAAACTTTACGCTACATTGACCGGCTTTCTACCTCTTGTTTCACCCCTCTCGCGGAGACGGATAATCTTATGCTGTTAAATGTACGCCACAAGGTGCGCTGGTTACTGAGCCAGTTTGTTTTGAACGTTGTTTTATTATCAGTACTAGGCCTGCCTTATCTGACTTGGATGATCACCCCGCAACACGACTGGCTGGCCAAACTGTACTTGCTGACCACCCAGATAGGCTGGTTTGGTCTGTTTGCCCTGGCCATCAGTTTAGCCATGCTGGCGCTGAGCTGGCTGCCGGGACGCTGGCTGAAATGTATAGCGACCCTGATCACCTGGCTGGCTTCGGTGCTGCTGATCGTCGATGTGCAGGTTTACCAGCAGTACCGCTTCCATCTCAGTGGTTTCGTCTGGGAGTTGCTGATCGAAGGCGGTGATGAGGTCATCAGCCTGTCCTGGTACACCCTGCTGATGGCGGGCATGATTGTGCTGGGACTTGGACTGGCCAGCCTGGTGGTGAGCGTATTGAGCAGTAAACTGGCTCGCACTCAACTGCGCTGGACCAGATACGCCTGCGCGATTTGGTTTGCTTGCCTGCTGACCAGCCAGAGCATTCACATGTGGCGCGATGCCAATTACGACAGCGTCGTACCAAGCTACAGCTATCACTGGCCACTGTACTACCCTCTGACTGCCAAACGTTTTTTCCATAAGATGGGCTGGATTGATATCCAGGCGGCACGCGAAGAGAACCTGACTCTGGCCCAGCCACAGAGTTCGAACCTCAATTACCCTTTGCATCCGCTCAGCTATGAGAAGTCCACGCAGCAACCCAAGCAGCAACCGAATATTCTGTTCATCGCCATCGATACCTGGCGCTACGATGATGCCAACCCACAAGTGACGCCGCATATCAGCCAGTTTGCCCAGCGCAGTTTGCGTTTCCAGCAGCATGTCAGTGGCGGCAATTCAACCCAGGCCGGTATTTTCAGCCTGTTCTACGGTCTGCCGGCGACCTACTGGAACGCTTTCCTGTCCGCGCAGCAACGTCCGGCGCTGATGGATGCCCTGCAGGCACAAGATTATCAGTTTGCAATTTATGCCGCGGCGCCGCTGAACAGCCCGCCGTTTGATCGCACGGTATTTAACGGGGTGGAAAATCTGCGTATTGATACACCGGCAGATACCTCGCCACAACGTGACGCGCGCATTACCGATGACTTCATCGACTTTCTGCACACACGTGACAGCAGCAAACCTTATTTTGGTTTCCTGTTCTATGACTCCGCCCATGCCACCGATTTTCCGGCTGACATGCCGCTACACTTTTCGCCTTCCTGGGAGCGGGTGGATCACATCAAACTCAACAACGATTTCGATCCTGAGCCGTACCGCAACCGCTACCGCAATGCGCTGTACTACATCGACACTCAGGTCGAACGGGTCCTGAAATCGCTGCAGGCACGCGGCGAACTGGACCACACCATTGTCGTCATTACGTCCGATCACGGTCAGGAGTTTAACGATAACCATCAGAACTACTGGGGGCACGGCAGCAACTACAGCATGGCGCAGATTCATGTCCCGCTCTATATCTATGTGCCGGGCCGGGAGAGTAAAGACATTCGCTGGAAGACCACCCATCAGGATATCGCACCGACTTTTATGCAGCGCACACTCGGGGTCTCTAACCCGGTCAGCGACTATTCGGTGGGTTATGATCTGTTTGATACTCAGCGTGACCGGGACTGGTTACTGATCGGCAGTTATTTCAACTACGCCATGGTGGCGGATGATGAGATTATGGTGACCTACCCGAGCGGCAGCGTTCAGACCATGACACCGCAGTTAGAGCCGAAAGCACAGCACTCATTTACCAGCAGCGATCTGATGCAGGCGCTGACCCAGATGAATCGCTTTTTGAAATAAGCACTGTCTCTGCCGTTGGCGACGTATCGCCAACGGCAGAGACAAGTGCAACGACAGAGACAAGTGCGGCCACGTGCAGGTATGACAACGTGGCCGCAATAGTACAGAAAGGGAGTCTGGTGAGGCTACCAGAAGGTGGTACGCCGCTTGGCGCGGGCAATAATATTCTGCGGCATACGCTGCTCCAGCCCCTGGCGCAGAATCGCAATCCGGTTGTGAGTCCGTTGGTCTGCCGTTACTGAGCTGTACAGCCAGCGGTAGGCATCTTCATAATCCAGCGGACTGCCGTAATCACGCAGCAGAAGCTCGGCAAGATGAATACGCGCGTTAAGATTGCCCATCGACGCGGCTTCACGCAGATAAGGAATCGCGCGCTCTTTATCCTGCTGCACTAAGGTGCCGCGCGAATAATAGCGCCCCAGTTGTTCCAGCGCAGCTGGCAATCCCTGGTGAGCGGCATTTTCCATGTAGTACAGGCCAAGCTCCACGTCCTGCTCCACACACACGCCCCATGCCAGCATGTCACCATACAGAAACTCGTAAGCCGGCAAATTAATGCGTGTGGCGCGGGCAACGATGTCCTCGACCAACTGGCAATTATCCGCTTTAACGCGTTCCAGATGTTTGTTGTTCTCGATTAGTTTGATCAGCTCAGCTTCTGAATAAATTGGCACTGGCTCACCGACCTCAGCCACATTTGCTTGGCTGAAAGATGCGTGAAAGACTAACACCAGAGAAGCGGCTACCGTTCGTAGCTTCATACCTGCACTCTTAGTTAACTCCGATAGCCATAACAGTATAGCGCGTGATACGCGCAGGCCCGGTCTGATTCTTTTATCGGCCAATGCCCGCCACGCTTTAGGCAAATATTGCCACCGACTGGCAACTTTTTGCCGCAGCAGTTGCCCGCTCTGGAATGAGAAGCATAAAAAAAGCCGGCTGAGACAGCCGGCTTTCAAAAATACTTTCCTATCAATTACACGTTAAACGGGTGTACTTTGATGATGGTCTCGTTACGGTCAGGACCGGTCGAGATGATGTCAACCGGCACACCAGTCAGCTCTTCGATACGCTTGATGTAATCGAGAGCAGTTTGTGGCAGTTGATCAATCGATTTTGCGCCAAAAGTTGTTTCTGACCAGCCTGGCATGGTTTCGTAAATCGGCGTCACGTTGTCGTATGCGTCAGCAGCCATTGGCGATACTTCAGCAATTGAGCCGTCAGCCATCTGATAACCAGTACAGATCTTGATCTCTTTCAGACCATCCAGAACGTCCAGTTTAGTCAGACAGAAACCAGTGATTGAGTTGATCTGGATTGCACGACGCATCGCAACCGCATCGAACCAGCCAGTACGACGCAGACGACCAGTCGTCGCACCAAACTCATGACCTACCGTACCCAGATGTTTACCAACCGGATCTTGCTTGTCCAGACCATCGTACAGTTCAGTCGGGAACGGACCAGAACCTACACGGGTACAGTAAGCTTTCGCAATACCCAGGATGTAGCCCAGGTAGCGAGGACCAAAGCCAGAACCAGCAGCAACGCCACCAGCCGTGGTGTTAGATGAAGTCACGTATGGGTAAGTACCGTGGTCGATGTCCAGCAGTGTGCCTTGCGCGCCTTCGAACATGATTTTGTCGCCGCGTTTACGGGCTGCATCCAGCTCGTCAGTGACGTCGATAACCATAGAAGTGAGCAGATCAGCGTAACCCATCGCCTGTTCCAGCACCTCTTCGTAGCTGACAGGTTCAACTTTGTAGAAGTGTTCCAGCTGGAAGTTGTGCAGTGCCATGACTTCTTTCAGCTTCTCAGCAAAAGCAGCACGGTCAAACAGGTCGCCAACACGCAGACCACGACGAGCAACTTTGTCTTCGTAAGCAGGACCGATACCGCGACCAGTCGTACCAATGGCTTTTTTACCACGTGCAGCTTCACGAGCCTGGTCGAGAGCGATGTGGTAAGGAAGAATCAGGGGACAAGCTTCAGAAATGTAAAGACGTTCACGTACCGGAACACCGCGCTCTTCCAGAGCTGTCATTTCTTTGATTAATGCGTCAGGTGAAAGTACCACACCGTTACCGATGATACATTTCACGTTATCACGAAGGATACCGGAAGGAATCAGGTGCAGGACGGTTTTCTCGCCGTCGATAACCAGTGTGTGACCTGCATTGTGACCGCCCTGGTAGCGAACCACATATTTTGCATCTTCAGTTAAAAGATCAACGATCTTCCCTTTTCCTTCATCACCCCATTGGGTGCCAAGAACGACTACGTTATTTCCCATCTTTCCAAGTCTGATTGCTGATTAAAAATGGATTCTAGCACCGAAAACGATTCGATGCAGTCATTTTTTAAGCATAAAAAATGGATGAAAAATTACCGTTGCAATCCATTAATTTAGTGAATTCAACGCTCATTCATCAGCATAAATCTTGACCAGCAAGTGACCTTGTACATCGATACTGGCGCGGTACATACCGCTGCTGTTCATGGCAAAATGAATCTCGCCCTGTGCGTCAATCGCAATCAGACCGCCTTCACCGCCCATCGCTTTCAGATCGCCCTGAATGACCTGCTCGCAAGCCGTATGCACGTCCTGCTGCAAATAGCGCATCCGCGCCGCCACATCCCCGGCCACCCCTTTACGAATGAAGTACTCGCCCATCCCTGTCGTTGACACCGCCACCGTGCCGTTTTCGGCCAGCGTTCCGGCCCCGATAATCGCCGAATCGCCGATGCGACCATACCGTTTGTTGGTGATGCCACCGGTACTGGTCGCCGCAGCCAGATTACCCTGCTGATCGAGCGCCACCGCACCCACAGTGCCGTGCTTAGTATCGTCCGGATAAGCCGATTCCGACAGGGCAAACAAGCCTTTTTGCTTCATGCTTTGCAACTGGTCATAACGGCGCTCGGTAAAGAAGTAATCCTGTTCGGTATACTCATAGCCAAGGCTGAACGCAAACTCTTCCGCGCCCTCACCGGCCAGCATGACATGCTGGCTGCGCAGCATCACATCCCGAGCCAGTTCAACCGGATTACGGATGTGGCGCACCCCGGCAATCGCACCGGCATTCATCTGCGCGCCATGCATCACCGACGCATCCATTTCCACCATTTCTTTATCCGTCAGTACCGAGCCATGACCGGCATTAAAGTGCGGGCTGTCTTCCAGCACCCTGACTGCCGCCACCACAGCGTCCAGGGCATCGCCACCCCGGGCGAGCAATTGATGACCGGCGCTGACGGCCTGCTGCAGAGCCTGGCGGATCTCGCGGTTAAGCTCAGCGCTCATCTGGGCGCGTAATATGGTACCGGCACCACCATGGATGGCGATGGCAAAAGGTTGGGTCATGCTGTGCTCCTTGTCCGCCGACATCACGCTGGGCGGCACCTCGCTGGGCGGTAGTACTGCGCAGGCGTAACGTCCTCACCGGACACGCAAAAGAAAGTGATCAGATATAAAAAAGCGCCAGCCAGATCACCTGGCTCGCGCTTTGATTCATTTCGGCTTCCGGTGCAGTGACCGGCGCTGAAATCAATTAGTGGTGGTGATGATCACCGCCACAGCAACCACCTTCGTGGTCGTGGTCATGATCGTGACCGCCAGCCTGATGAACGTGACCGTGCGCCAGCTCTTCTTCAGACGCTTCACGCAGTGCAACCACTTCACATTCGAAAGTCAGAGTGTGGCCAGCCAGCATGTGGTTACCATCAACCACTACTTCGTCGCCATCCACTTCGGTGATTTCTACCGGGATTGGACCCTGGTCAGTATCCGCCAGGAAACGCATGCCCACTTCAATTTGGTCTACGCCTTGGAATACGTCAGCTGGTACACGCTGAACCAGTGCATCACTGTGCTCACCGTACGCATCTTCTGGTGCAATCGTTGCGGTGAATTTATCACCGGCAGCTTTGCCTTCCAGTTCGCGCTCAAGACCAATGATCAGGTTGTTGTGACCATGTAAGTAATCCAGTGGTGCTTCCACTGTTGACTGGTCTACCACAATGCCATCTTCCAGTTTTACCTGGTAGGCAAGGCTTACAACCACGTTCTTTTCAATTTTCATAACGGCTCCAAGGAGTTGTGTATTCAGTACTCAAATCAGATCACACAGATTAGCTTGAGATAGGCGACATTATGGATGATTCGCCTTGTCACCTCAAGGCATGCGTGGCAAGCGGGCCCGGTTTAAGTCGGTCACAGGCCGCAAAAGCGCGTTTTATCCCGCTCTCAGCGAGAGGCATACGCGGCGCGACACTTACTCGGGACGGAAGATCCCTATCATCTGCTCACCGGCATGCGAACTCTGCTCGACCGATTTTGGCGCGCGTTGCTCTGTGTAGTCACACTCGACACACTCGACTAATTCGACATTATTGTCGACCCACCAGCGCAGAGTATCCTGCGCCTGACAGTGCGGACAGGCCGCACCGGCAATAAAACGTTTCTTGGCTTTCACGTTATTTGATCCTGTTATTGTTCCCAGTAGCCGCGCGACTGACGATCATTATCCATCTCACGGCCAAATATCTCTTCCAGCTCTTTACGTGCTTCTTTAGCACGCAACCCCAGTTTGGTGCCCTCAGTATGCTGCGGCAGCAGCTCTTCAAGCATGGCATGATCGAGACGACGAAAATGCGCTTCGGCCCGCTTGGCTTCATACGGATGCATACCGAGAGAAACCAGTGCCTGCCGCCCCAAGTCGAGCGCACCGAGGAACATTTCGCGTGAGTAACACTCTACACCGTGATTCATCAGCTGATAGGCTTCGACCCGGCTGCGGGCACGGGCAAGAATTTTCAGGCGCGGGAAATGGTGCTGACACAGAGCGACGATTTTCATCACCTCATCCGGCGCATCAGTACAGATCACTATCGCTTCTGCATCCTCGGCCCCGGCGGCGCGCAGCAATTCTAATTGAGTCGCGTCACCATAAAACACTTTATAACCATATTTGCGCAGCAATTTGATCTGGCTCGCATCGCTTTCCAGCACCGTCACCTTAATCTTATTGGCAAACATCAAACGGCCGACAATCTGCCCGAAACGGCCGAAACCGGCAATAATCACACGTGGCTCTTTATTGAACACATCACTATCGAGCGTTTCATCCGCTGCACTGTTGAGACGACGGGCAAACCATTGACGTTGTATGGTCAGAATCAGCGGCGTGGTCACCATGGATAAACTGACCACCACCAGCAAAAATGAAACCTGCTCCGCTGCCAGTAAGCCTTCATGACTCGCGGCAGTAAAAATGACAAAGGCAAACTCGCCGCCCTGACTGAGAATCGCCGCCATGCTGCTGCGCGCTTTCGCCCGGGTGCCGGATAAACGCGCCAGCGCATAAAGAATCAGGCCTTTGACCACCACCAGGCCGGTCACCGCCAGCAGGATCTGCACAGGCATGGTCATCAGCATACCGAGGTCAACCGCCATGCCAACCGCAATAAAGAACAGGCCAAGTAACAAGCCTTTAAACGGTTCGATAGCAATTTCCAGCTCATGGCGGAACTCGCTTTCGGCCAGCAGGACACCCGCCAGGAAAGTACCCAGCGCCATCGACAAGCCCAGGTTTTGCATCAGTAGCGCAATCCCGACCACCAGCAGCAGTGCCGCGGCGGTAAACAGTTCACGCACCCCGCTCAGCACAATATAACGAAACAGCGGGCTGAGCAGATAGTGGCCGCCGACCAGCAGGCCGATGATGCCGCACAGCATCCACACGCCGTCCAGCCAGTTCCCCCCGGAGCTACCGGCCAGCACCGGCATCAGTGCCAGAATGGGAATCACCGCAATGTCCTGAAACAGCAAAACCGCAAAGCCCGACTGTCCGGTCTCACTGCGGCTCAGTCCCTGCTCGTCAATCACGCGCAATGCGATCGCGGTGGAAGAAAGGGCAAGGCCAAGGCCCACCACCAGGCTGCTCTGCCAGCTCATGCCGAGCAGACAGGCCAGGCTGGATAACACCGCACCGGTCACCACCACCTGAGCGCCGCCAAGGCCGAGGATTGGGCCGCGCATCTGCCACAGTTTTTTCGGATTCAGCTCCAGGCCAATCAGAAACAGCAGCAGCACCACGCCGAATTCGGCGAAATGGAGAATCGCATTCACATCACTGATCAGCCCGAGCCCCCCACGGGCCAATCGCCACTCCGGCCAATAGATAGCCGAGCACCGAGCCAAGCCCGGCGCGCTGTGCCAGCGGCACCGCAACGACCGCCGAAGTCAGGAACACCACAGCACTTTGCAAAAAATCACCGGTCAGTGCGGCCATCACTCACTCCTGTCTGCCCCAGCGGGTCGAGCAACCACTGATGGTATTGCTCGGCATGCTGATAACGTTCCTCTTCACTGACGTTACGCGCCCAGTACAGAATCAGTGGTTCCATCCATTCCATACAGCACAGCGCGGCGGTCAGTTCAAACGGCTGCAGAATTTCCCGCATCGAGTAACGGTTGTAGCCGTGATGGCTGAATGCATCTTGGTTACCGCCGGTGGTGACCACGCTGCGCCAGATCTTGCCTTTCATGGCACTCTCATCGCCAAAGGCAAAACCTTTGCCCAGCACACGATCAATCCACTCTTTGAGCAAAGCAGGACAGGAATACATATACAGCGGATGTTGCAACACAATCACGTCGTACTGCAGCACGCGCTGGTGCTCACGATTGACGTCGATGAAGAAATCAGGATAGGTGGCGTAGAGATCCAGCACCGAGACATGCTCAAGGTGCTTGATCTTTTTGATCATGATCTGATTGGCGACCGAGTGATCCGGCTCAGGGTGAGCATACACCACCAATACTTTGGGCTTGTTGTCAGCCACGGTCTCTGGGTTTGCCATTCGTTGAGCACACTCCCTGTGGTTATCAAACGGTTACTGAGCATCATAACGTAATTTGTATAATGATCGACATTTATCCTTATTGCCCCTACTATTCCGGGCGAAAATTTAATACCAGAACAGACGGCATTATTATGATTACCTTCTCCGATATTCAGTTACTGCGCGGTGGCAAACCACTGCTTGATGCAGCTTCAGCGACCATTCATCCCGGCGATAAAGTCGGCCTGGTGGGTAAAAACGGCTGCGGTAAATCCACCCTGTTTGCGCTGCTGAAAGACGAGCTGACCATAGATGCCGGCAGTTTTAACCAGCCCGCACACTGGGAACTGGCCTGGGTAGCGCAGGAAACTCCGGCTCTGGAACGCACTGCGCTGGAGTACGTGATTGACGGTGACCGCGAATACCGCGAGCTGGAACGCCAGTTACATCTGGCTGAGCAACAGGATCAGGGCACCCGCGTGGCTGAGCTGCATGGTCAGTTGGAAACCATCGGCGGTTACAGCATCCGTGCCCGCGCAGCCGAACTGCTCGATGGTCTGGGCTTCAGCCAGGAGCAGATGGAGTGGAATCTGACCCAGTTTTCCGGTGGCTGGCGTATGCGCCTTAACCTGGCTCAGGCGCTGATTTGCCGCTCGGACCTGCTGCTGCTCGATGAACCGACCAACCACCTGGATCTGGATGCTGTGATGTGGCTGGAACGCTGGCTGCAAAGCTATCCGGGCACGCTGCTGCTGATTTCCCACGACCGTGACTTTCTGGACCCGATTGTCGGGCGGATTATTCACATCGAAAACGAGAAACTCAACGAGTACACCG
Organism: Vibrio ostreae; assembly: GCF_019226825.1. Lineage (NCBI taxonomy): Bacteria > Pseudomonadati > Pseudomonadota > Gammaproteobacteria > Vibrionales > Vibrionaceae > Vibrio > Vibrio ostreae. Next base: position 3,065,678 of record NZ_CP076643.1, on the reverse strand, counting down.
GTAACTACTCCTCGTTTGAAACCCAGCGTGCGCAGAAACTGCTGCAACAACAGGCCATGTACCAGAAACAGCAGAAACAGATGGCACACATGCAAAGCTACATCGACCGTTTCCGCTACAAAGCTTCCAAAGCGCGTCAGGCACAGAGCCGCATCAAAGCGCTGGAGAAAATGGAACAGGTTCTGCCGGCCCAGTTCGATAACCCGTTCAGTTTTGAGTTCCGTGAGCCGGCCGCTCTACCTAACCCGATTATGATGATGGATCAGGTCAGTGCAGGTTACGGCGACCATCTGATTCTGGAAAAAATTCGCCTGAATCTGGTTCCGGGCAGCCGCATCGGTCTGCTGGGCCGTAACGGGGCAGGTAAATCAACCCTGATTAAACTCTTGTCGGGCGAGCTCAATCCGCAAGGTGGCGATCTGACCTACTCGCAAGGCGTCAAGATTGGTTACTTTGCCCAGCATCAGCTGGAAACACTGCACCCGGAAGAGACGCCGCTGCAGCATATGATGCAAATCGCACCAGACAAAAACGAACTGGAGTTACGTAACTATCTCGGCAGCTTTGGTTTTCACGGCGATAAAGCGCTGGATAAAGTCGGCCCCTTCTCCGGTGGGGAAAAGGCGCGTTTAGTATTAGCGCTGATCGTATGGCAAAAGCCCAACCTGCTATTGCTCGACGAACCGACCAACCACCTCGACCTCGACATGCGCCAGGCCCTGACCCTGGCTCTGCAAAGCTACGAGGGGGCGATGGTGATCGTCAGCCACGACCGCTATCTGCTGCGCGCGACCACCGATGACCTGTACCTGGTACATGACCAACAAGTCGCACCGTTTGATGGCGATCTGAACGACTACTATAAGTGGCTGACTGAACAACAAAAAGCCGAT